>JAPLOE010000149.1 GCA_026692705.1 Planctomycetota bacterium | reverse complement strand
CGCGCAGAGCGCAACCAGCGCGACGAGGGCGACAAGGGGGCGAAGCATGGCGGGGAGCCTATCCCAGCGCCGCCCGCACCCGCAACGAGGCGCACGCGCAGTATCCTCCCGGTTCCATGACGCGTCCCGCCGCGCTGCTCCTTTCGCTCCTCGCCGCGCTCCTCGCGAGCGCCTGCACCAGCATGTCCAACGCCACTGCACCCAGCCCTGCCGCTCGCGACCTGCACTCCCATGCCGAGCCCGAGCGCGTGCGCGTGAAGCACGTGGCGCTCGACCTCACGCTCGACTTCGCGGCCCGGCGCGCGGAGGGGACGGCGCGGCTGGAGCTCGACCGACGCGATGCGGCGGCTCCGCTCGTGCTCGATGCGGTCGCGCTCGACATCACGAGCGTCACGGGCAGTTCCGGTGGCGCGCGGCGCTTCACGCTCGGGCCCGCGGATCCGGCGCTGGGTTCGCGTTTCGAGATCGAGCTCGCGCCTCGCGACACGGCCGTGACCATTCACTACCGCACGACCGAGGGTGCGCAGGCGATGCAGTGGCTCGAGCCGACGCAGACCGCGGGCGGCAAGCAGCCGTTCCTGTTCACGCAGGGCCAGTCGATCCTCACGCGCAGCTGGATCCCGCTGCAGGACTCGCCGGGCGTGCGCGTCACGTACGAAGCGACGATCCGTGCGCCGGCCGGGCTCGTGCCGGTGATGAGCGCGGAGCAGCTCGGCCGCGGCGCGGACGGCGCGTGGCGCTTCCGCATGCCCGAGGCGATCCCGCCGTACCTGATCGCGCTGGCCTGCGGGGAGCTCGAATTCCGCGAGATTTCCAACCGCACGGGCGTGTGGGCCGAGCCGTCGGTGGTCGGGCTCGCGCGCGAGGAACTGGTCGACACCGAGCGCATGGTGCAGCACGCGGAGGCGCTCTTCGGGCCGTACCGCTGGGGCCGCTACGACCTGATCGTGCTGCCGCCGTCGTTCCCGTTCGGCGGGATGGAGAACCCGCGGCTCACGTTCGCGACGCCGACGATCCTCGCCGGCGATCGTTCGCTGGTCGGGCTCGTCGCGCACGAGCTCGCGCACTCTTGGTCGGGCAACCTCGTGACCAACGCGACGTGGCGCGACTTCTGGCTCAACGAGGGTTTCACGGTCTATTTCGAGCAGCGCATCATGGAGCGCGTCTTCAGCCCCGAGCGCAGCGCGATGGAGAAGGTGCTCGCGCGGCGCGACCTCGAGCTCGAGATGGCGCACCTCGAGCCGTGGCAGCAGGTTCTGCACTGCGACCTGTCGGGCCACCATCCCGACGACGGCTTCAGCGCCGTGCCCTACGAGAAGGGCGCGCTGTTCCTGCGGCGCATCGAGGAGCTTGTCGGGCGCGAGGAGTTCGACCGTTTCCTGCGCGGCTGGTTCGACGGCCACGCTTTCGAGAGCGTGACCACCGAGGAGTTCCTCGTCTGGCTCGACGAAAAGCTGCTTTCGCGGCATCCGGACGCGCGTGCGAAGCTCGACCTGCAGGCGTGGCTCTACGCGCCCGGCCTGCCCGCCGACGCGCCGCGCACGAGCTCCGGATTGCTCGACGCCGTCGATCGTGAGGTCGAGCGCTGGACCAAGGGCACGCCCGCGGCGGAGCTCATGGTGCGCGGCTGGGTCACGCAGCAGTGGCAGCGTTTCCTCGACGCGCTCCCCGACGACCTGCGCGTCACGCAGATGGCCGAGCTCGACCGCACGTTCCGCTTCACGCAGTCGGGCAACAGCGAGATCCTGTGCGCTTGGCTCGTGATCTGCGCGCACAATCGCTACGGCGCGGCCGACAAGGCGACGGCCGAGTTCCTGCTGCGCGTGGGACGCCGCAAGTTCCTGAAGCCCATCTACGGCGAGCTCGCGAAGAGCCCCGAGGGCCTGCGGCGCGCGAAGGAAATCTACGCGCTCGCGCGGCCGCGCTACCACGCGGTCGCGACGCGCACGCTCGACGAGCTCCTCAGCTGGGGGAAATGACCATGGCCACGCACTGGGAGTACAAGTCGGTCGCGCTCGCAGCCCACGGGTTCCTCGGCGGAAAGCTCGACCTCGCGGCCTTCGACGCGTTGCTCAACTCGCTGGGGCGCGACGGCTGGGAGCTCGTCAACGCCTTCGACACGAGCCAAGGTCACGGCTCGACCCGCGACGTGATCGCGGTCTTCAAGCGCCAGCGCTGACCTACTTCAGCCGCTTGAGCTTCGTGATGCGGCCGAGCGAGTTCCAGTCGAGCACGTAGACGTCGCCGTTCGCGGCGAAGTGCGCGCAGTGCGGCGACAGGAACTCGCCATCCTTCCACTGCTCGCGCGGCACGCCGTTCTGCGCGCGTTTCGCCGGATCAGGGTTGTCGCCGAGCTGGCCGAGCACGGCGAGCTTGCGGTCGAGCACCGTGATGCGACCCGCGAGGTCCGCGATCACCGTGCGGTCGCCGGTCTGGTGCATGTGGCACGGCCGGCGCACGTCGGTGACGACGATGCCCAGCGGCTTGCCGTCGAGCGTGAACGACTGCACGCGCTGGTTCTCGCGGTCGGCGACGAGCAGCACGGGTTCCTTCCCGCTCGCGTCGATCCAGATGCCGTGCGGCGTGCGCAGCTGGCCGAGCTCCGTGCCCGGGCCGCCGAACGTGCGCACGTACTTGCGCTCGCGGTCGTACTGGTGGATGTACGAGCGCCCGTAGCCATCGGCGACGTAGATCGTGCCGTCGGCCGCGACCGCGACGCTCGTCGGCGCGTACTGCCCCGCGTTCTCGTACACCTTCGCCTGCTCCGGCCAGGGAATGGTCCAAAGGATCTCGCCGTCGAGCGTGCTCTTGAGCACCTCGTGGCGACCCGTGTGCGTGAGGTACAGGAACTCCGCGTCGCCTTCCTTCACGAGGCACATGCCGTGCAGGCCGCCCGCGAGCTCCTTGCCCCAGGCCTTGACGAACTTGCCGTCGCTCTCGAACACGATCACCGCGTTCTCGGTGTCGGTGTTCATGTACACGCGGCCCTTCGAGTCGACGACGACGCAGCCGTGCGTGTTGCCGAACTTCATGCCTTCGGGGAGCTTGGCCCAGTCGCGCACCCACTCGTAGCTGACCTTCTCGCTCTCGAGCAGCACCCGTTCGTCACGGGGCGCGTTGGCGGCGGCGAGCACGAACAGGGCGGCGAACGGCAGCGCGAGCAGCAGGCTCTTCTTCATGCCGCGAGCGTACTGTCGCGCGCGGACTTGCGGCAGGGGCCGCGCGCGCGATTGACGCTCTCGGGGCCACGCCGGATGATCGCGCGATGGGCCAAGCCTTCGAAACCGTGCTGTTCGACCTCGACGGCACGCTGATCGACTCGATCGAGCTGATCCGCCGCAGCTACGTGCACACGGTCGCGGCCCACGGGCTGCCTGAGCGCGACGCCTCCTTCTGGCTCGCCGGCCTCGGCCGCCCGCTGCGCTGGCAATTCGCGCAATTCACCGCGGATCCGGCCGAGATCGAGGCCATGGTCGCGACCTACCGCGCCTACAACCTCGCGCACCACGACGCGCTCGTCACCGCCTTTCCCGGCGCCGTCGAGGCCGTGCGCGAGCTCCACTCGCGCGGCATCCGCCTCGGCATCGTCACGAGCAAGTTTCGCGCGGGCGCCACCAAGGGCCTGCGCTGGTGCGGCTACGACGAGAGCTGGTTCGGCTCGATCGTCGGCGCCGACGACGTGACCGAGCACAAGCCGCACCCCGCGCCCGTGCTCAAGGCGCTCTCCGACCTCGGCGTCAGCGCGGAGCGCGCCGTGATGGTCGGCGACTCGCCGCACGACCTCTCCTCAGGCCGCGCCGCCGGCACCAAGACCGCTGCCGTGTCGTGGGGGCCGTTCTCGCGCGAGGAGCTGCTCGCCACGAAACCGGATCGTTGGCTCGAGGAGACGGCGCAGATCGCTCTGCTCGGCTGAAGAGAGGGAACCGGGTAGGGAGCCGACAGGAGGAAGAAGGGAGCGAGAAAGGAGGGGGAAAGGGAAAGGGCCGACCACTGCGGACAGTGGCCGGCCCTTGAGGAAGAGCGGAGTCAGCGAGGCTGACTCGCTCGGGCGATCACGGGAGGTAGGTCATCTCGATCGCGTTCGACAGGTTCGTGGCCTTGCCAGCCGGCGGGTCGCGGAA
>JAPLOE010000148.1 GCA_026692705.1 Planctomycetota bacterium | reverse complement strand
ACATCATGTTCGACCGCGGCATCAGCTACGAAGGCGACCTGCTCGACCTCGGCGTGCTGCACGGCCTGGTCCTGAAGTCCGGCACCTTGATGAGCTTCAAGCACCCCAAGGAAGGCGAGATCCGCCTCGGCCAGGGTCGCGAGAAGGCGCGCCAGCTGCTGATCGACAACCCCGAGCTCGCCAAGGAAATCGACGCGCAGATCCGCAGCAAGCTGATCGGCAAGGATCCGCTGCCCGGCATGGCTTCGACCGTCGCCGACGACGAAGCGGACGAGCTGCGTCCGGCCCCGGCCGCGGCGGGCGCGCCCAACGCTCGCCCGGCGCCGGGCAAGCCCGCCAAGGTCTGAGTTCGCGAAGGCCTGGGCAGGGTCCGCGAGGTCCCACGCTCTGCCGCCCTGCGGCGGCTCCTCGCCCTCCCGATTGCGTGCACTCCCGTGCGCGGCTCCTGGCAGCGGAAGCTGCTTGGGGCCGCGTGCGCCGTTACACTCCCCGGCTCCCCACGAGCCCTCCAATCCATGACGAACACCACCCCGAAGACCGCCACCCAGGTTCGCAAGGAGTACATCGACTTCTTCGTCGCCCGCGGCCACCGCTACGTGCCCTCGAGCCCGGTGGTGCCCGCCGACGACCCGACGTTGCTGTTCACCAACGCCGGGATGAACCAGTTCAAGGACGTCTTCCTCGGCACGGGCAAGCGCGACTACAAGCGCGCCGCGAACTCGCAGAAGTGCATCCGCGTGTCGGGCAAGCACAACGACCTCGAGGAGGTCGGCCTCGACACGTACCACCACACGTTCTTCGAGATGCTCGGGAACTGGTCCTTCGGCGACTACTTCAAGAAGGACGCGATCACCTGGTCGTGGCAGTTGCTCACCGAGACCTGGAAGCTCCCCAAGGAGCGCCTGTGGGTCACGGTGTTCGGTGGTGACGCCAAGGATGGCCTGCCGGCGGACGAAGAGGCCGAGCGCCTGTGGCGCGAGTGCACGGACATCGATCCGACGCACATCCTGCGCTTCGGCCGCAAGGACAACTTCTGGGAGATGGGGGAGACCGGCCCCTGCGGTCCCTGCACGGAAATCCACATCGACCGCGGCGGTCCCGGCAGCGATCCGCGCGACGGCGCGAACCCCAAGATCGGGGTCAACGCCGGCAACGAGCGCTTCATGGAGCTGTGGAACAACGTGTTCATGCAGTTCAACCGGCTCGACAACGGCTCGCTCGCGGAACTGCCCGCGAAGAGCGTCGACACCGGCATGGGCTTCGAGCGCGTGCTCGCCGTCATCCAGGGCAAGTCGTCGAACTACGACACCGACCTGTTCCAGCCGCTGTTCCGGCGCATGGAGCAGCTGACGGGCCTCACCTACGGCAAGGACAACGAGGTCGACATCGCCTTCCGCGTGTGCGCCGACCACATCCGCACGATCTCGGCGGCGATCGCCGACGGTGCGCTGCCCTCGAACGAAGGGCGCGGCTACGTGCTGCGTCGCCTGCTGCGCCGCGCGTCGCGTTTCGGGCGCCAGCGCCTCGGCATGCGCCAGCCGTTCCTGTTCGACGTCGTCGCGACCGTGGGCGAGGTGCTCGGGCCGGCGTTCCCGGAAATTCCGGCGCGCGTCGAGCACATCCGCGGGCTCGTCAAGGCCGAGGAAGAGTCCTTTGGTGTCACGCTCGAGCGTGGCCTCGTGCTGTTCGACCAGCTCGCGAAGAAGGTCGAGAAGGGTGGCGCGCGCACGCTGCCCGGCGCGGACGCCTACGACCTGTACGCGACCTACGGCTTCCCGCAGGACCTGGTCGAGCAGATGGCGCGCGAGCGCAACTGGGACCTCGACCGCGCCGGCTGGGCCGCCGCGGAGGAGAAGCACCGCAACGCGAGCCGCGCCGAAGGCACGTTCAAGCAGCTCCTCAGCGCGGAGCAGCTCGCGGGCCTGCCGCGCACGGACTCGACCTGCCACGAGGAAGGCGCCGCGGCGCTCGAGCTGCGCGCGCGCGTCGTGCGGCTCTTCCAGAACCCGGGCCAGAAGGACCGGCTCGTGCTCGACCGCTCGCCGTTCTACGCCGAGAGCGGCGGCCAGGTCGGCGACGCGGGCGTGATCGTCGCCGCGGACGGCGCGTTCCGTTTCGTCGTCGAGGAGACGCAGAAGATGGGCGGCGTGCTCGTGCACGTCGGCCAGCTCGGCTCCGGCGCGATGCCGTCGCCCGGCCAGGAAGTCGAGGCCAAGGTCGACAGCGAGCGCCGCGCGCGCACCGCGAAGAACCACACCGCGACGCACCTGATGCACAAGGCGCTCAAGGAAGTGCTCGGGCTGCACGTCGCGCAGCAGGGCAGTTACGTCGGTCCCGATCGCCTGCGCTTCGACTTCTCGCACGGCAAGGCCGTGACGGCGGAGGAGCTCGAGCTGATCGAGCAGCGCGTCAGCGAACACGTCTGGGGCAACGCGAAGGTCGTCACGACGATCGAGGCGCTCGAGGCGGCCAAGGCGCGCGGCGTCGTCGCGATGTTCGGCGAGAAGTACGAGGAGCGCGTGCGCGTGCTCGACGTCGGTGGCTGGTCGATGGAGCTGTGCGGCGGCACGCACGTGCACGCGGCCGGCGACATCGGCCCGTTCGTGATCCAGTCCGAGCGCGCCGTCGCCGCCGGAGTGCGCCGCATCGAGGCGCTCACCGGCCCCGAGGCGCTCGCGTTCCTGCAGGCGCAGCGCCGCACGCTCGCGAGCGCGGCCCGCACGCTCAAGGCACCGGCGGAAGAACTGCCGGCGCGCATCGAGCAGCTCCAGACACAGCTCAAGGAAGCGCGCAAGACCGTCGCGGCTGCCAGCAAGGCGGACGTCGGCTCGGCCTTCGACGCGCTCAAGGCCAAGGTCGTGGTGCGCAGTGGCGTGACGTGCGTCGTCGCGGACCTCGCGGACCTCGACGGCGAAGGCGTGCGCGAGCTCGGCGACCGCGCCAAGACGCTCTCCAAGGACCTCGCGCTCGTGCTGCTCGGCCGGCAGGAAGGCCGCGTGCCTTTCCTGATCGCCTTCGAGGGTGCGGCGCTCCAGAAGGGCCTCAAGGCCGGGGAACTGGCCAAGGAATTCTCCGCGCACCTCGGCGGTGGCGGCGGCGGCCGGCCGAACGTCGCCCAGGGCCAGGGACTCAAGCCCGAGGGCGTCCCGGGGGCCATGGCCGCGGTCGAGGCCTACCTCGCCAAGCTCTGAAACCTGCTCGGGAGCATCCAAACGGACGCTCCCGCCACAACCTTGTGGTCCCCTGCGTTGACACCGGGGGGCTGTCACCGTACCTTCCTACGCCCTTCGATTTCCCGGACCCGCCCGCTCCAGCGAGCGCTGCCATGCCGAATCCCAAGCGTCGACACTCCAACCACCGCACCCGCATCCGCCGTTCGCACCTCGCGATCAAGGTCGGAGCGTCCAACTACTGCCCGCGCTGCAGCGCCGCGATCCGCACGCACCGCGTGTGCGACAACTGCGGTTACTACGCCTTCGCGAAGGGTGCCGACAAGAAGGGCACCGAAGTCTTCCAGAAGGAAGAGTTCTAGACCGACGTGCCAGTTCGAGCGCGGCGCCGAGTGCGCCGCGCGGGCTTGGCGGCGATGGAACGGGCCCGTGGCCACTGTGGCCCGGGCTCTGCGTCCGTCCAAGGGTCAGGCCCCGTCCCTCTCGACCGAGGAGTCCGCGTCATGGCTTCCAGGATCGCTCTCGACGTGATGGGGGGAGACCAAGCCCCCGATTCCACCCTGCGCGGCGCCATCGCCGCTTGCGCTGCGGACAACCCGCGTCGTCTGGACCGCGCCCGAGTGCTGCTGGTCGGCGACGAGGCGCTGATCCGCTCGAAGCTCGCTGAGCTCGAGCCTGCGGGCTCGAGCGGCGGCGAATTCCCCATCCAGCACGCGAGCCAGGTGATCGGCATGGCCGAGTCGCCGGCGACCGCGCTGCGCTCCAAGCCCGACTCGTCGATCGCGGTGTGCGTCGGCGCCGTCAAGAAGGGTGCGGCGGCGGGCCTCGTCAGCATGGGCAACACCGGTGCCGTCGTCGGCGCCGCGACGCTCGGCCTCGGCACGCTCGAAGGCGTGCGACGTCCGGCGATCAGCGTGACGCTGAGCCTGACGGGCAAGCCGGTGACGCTGCTCGACATGGGCGCCAACCGCGAGGCCAAGCCGCAGGACCTCGTGCAGTTCGGCGCGATGGGCGCGGCGTACATGCGCTACTGCCTCGGCGTCGAGAATCCGCGCGTGGGCCTGCTCAACATCGGCTCCGAAGCGAGCAAGGGCACCGACGTTCTCAAGGAGGCCTATCCGCTGCTTGAGGCGGAGAAGGGTCGGCTGAATTTCGTCGGCAACATCGAAGCCAACGAGATCTTCGACTCGGTCGCCGACGTCGTCGTCACCGACGGCTTCACGGGCAACGTCGTGCTCAAGCTGCTCGAAGGATTCTCTGCGTTCATGCTGCAGCTGATGCTCGGCGAGCTGCGCGCGCACCAGGCGCAGTGGGGCAAGGAAGCGCTCGGCAACCTGAAGAAGCGCATCGACTACGCCGAATACGGTGGAGCGCTGTTGCTCGGCTGCAAGGGCGTCGTGGTCAAGGGCCACGGGCGCTCGGACCATGTCGCGGTGTCGAACGCGCTCGCGGTCGCCGCGCGCACGATCGATTCGCGCATGGCGGAGCACATCGTCGAGGGCCTGCGCGCCCCGACGGGCTGAGAACGGACCGGCGGGCGGTCGCGGCGATTTCGCGGCGCGAGGACGGAGGCCCCGGCGGGCTTCGCTCGCTATTATCCGGGCCAGTTCGCCCCGGGGCCCGTCGCTCCGCCAGCCTTGGCGTCGCTCGAGCCTCCGTTTCCCGCCTGAACCGTCTCCCCAAGACCCAACTCCACCGATGGCCCAACGCGTTGCGGTCGGCATTGCCGGCACGGGTTCCTATGCGCCCCCGGTCGTGATGACCAACCACGACTTCGAGAAGCTCGTGGACACGTCCGACGAGTGGATCGTCCAGCGCACGGGCATCAAGGAGCGTCACTTCGCCGAGGCCTCGCAGGCCACCAGCGACCTGTGCCTCGAGGCGGCCCGGCAGGCGCTCGATTCGGCCAAGACCAGGCCCGAGGAGCTCGACCTGATCGTGGTCGGCACGCTGACCCCGGACTTCCTGCTGCCGTCCTGTGCCGCGATCCTGCAGTCCAAGCTCGGCGCGGTGAACGCGGGCGCCTTCGACGTCAACGCGGCCTGCACGGGCTTCCTGACGGCGCTGCACACCGGCGAGAGCTTCATCGCCGCAGGGCGCGCGAAGAAGGTGCTGGTTCTGGGCGCCGAGACGCTCTCGCGCTTCCTCAACATGCAGGACCGCGCCTCCTGCATCCTGTTCGGCGACGGCGCTGGCGCGATGGTGCTCGCCCCGCACGCCGAGTGCGGCCGCGGCGAGATCCTGCGCTCGACGCTCGGCGCCGACGGCACGGGCTACGAGTTCATCCACATGCGCGGCGGTGGCTCGCGCGTGCCGCCGACGGCGGAGAGCGTCGCCCGCGGTGACCACTTCATCACGCTGCGCGGGCGCGAGGTGTTCCGTTTCGCCGTGCTGCGCATGGCGGAGCTGATCGAGAAGATGTCCGAGGGCTTCCCGCGCGAGGAGGTCTCGCTCGTCGTGCCGCACCAAGTCAACGCGCGCATCATCGAGGCCGCCCTCGAGCGCCTCGACTGGCCGATGGACAAGTGCTTCGTCAACATCGACAAGTACGGCAACACCTCGGCGGCGACCGTTCCGATGGCCTTCCACGAGGCCCTCGCGCAGGGCCGCATCGAGAAGGGCAAGCTGGTCGTCTTCTGCGCCTTCGGCGCCGGCCTGACCTGGGGCGGCACGCTGCTGCGCTGGTGAGAGCGCACTTCGCGACGGCTCCGAAATCCCCAATTCCCTGCACACCGACACGAGGCCCACGATGAGCGAAGCCGTTCTGTTCCCCGGCCAAGGCGCCCAGTTCGCCGGCATGGGCAAGGACTGGTGCGAGGCCTTCCCGACCGCCAAGGCGACCTTCGCGGAGGCGAGCCGCGTGCTCGGCTTCTCGCTCGAGGACGCCTGCTGGAATCGCGGTGACGAGGTCAACCGCACCGACATCGCGCAGCCGGGCATTCTCGTCACGAGCATCGCGATCCTGCGTGTGCTCACCGAGCGCGGCTTCGACGCCAAGGCCTCGCGCATGACCGCTGGGCTGTCGCTCGGTGAATACACGGCGCTGTGGTTCGCCGGTTCGCTCGAATTCGCCGACGCGGTGCGGCTCGTGCGCCTGCGCGGCGAGGCGATGCAGCGCGCGAGCGAGCTCATCAAGAGTGGCATGGTGTCGCTGATGGGGGCCACCGAGGAGCAGGCGCGCTCCGTCGCCGCGGCGGGTGCGACCAAGGGCATCTGCTCGGTCGCCAACCTCAACGCGCCCGGCCAGATCATCGTCTCGGGCGAGCTCGCGGCGCTCGACCACCTCGAGGCCGTCGCCAAGGACCACGGCGTGCGCCGCACGCGCCGCCTCGTCGTCGCCGGCGGCTTCCACTCCGAGTGCATGCGCCCCGCGGCCGAGGACCTCGCCCGCGCGCTCGCCTCCGTGGCCGTCGCGCCGCCGCGCATCCCGTTCGTCACGAACGTGACCGCGGCCGCCGAGACCTCGCCCGACCAGATCCGCAAGAACCTCGCCCTGCAGGTGTGCGCGCCGACCCTGTGGGAAGCGAGCATGCGCTGGTCGGTGGGGCAGGGCGTCACCGAATACCTCGAGCCCGGCCCGGGCAAGGTGCTCGCGGGCCTGTTCTCCAAGATCGACGAGCGCGCCCGCGTGCGCTCCGTGGCCACTCCGGCCGACCTGCAGGCCGCGCCAGAGGGCGCTCCAAGCGCCTGAGCCCAGCCTGTGGCGGGGGCCCGCCCCTTGAAAAGGCGCCCGCCCGTCGTTCGAATCCCCCGCAATCCCCAGAACCGTCCCTCGTGACCGAACTCGATCCCTACCTCAAGGGCAAGGTGGCCCTCGTCACGGGCGCGTCCCGTGGCATCGGGCGCGCCATCGCCGTCCAGCTCGCGCGCCGCGGGGCCTCCGTGGCCTGCGTGGCGACCAGTCCCGAGCGTGCCCAGGGCACGGTCGACCTGTGCGTGGCGGCGGGCGCCAGGGCGCTGCCCTACGGCGTCGACGTCGGCAAGACGGCGGCCGTGGCCGAGCTCGTGGCCAAGGTTCAGGCGGATCTCGGCGGGCTCGACCTGCTCGTGAACAACGCCGGCATCACCCGTGACCAGTTGCTCCTGCGCATGAGCGAGGAGGACTTCGACGCGGTGATCCAGACCAACCTCAAGGGCACCTGGAACTTCGTCAAGGCGGCCGCGCGCACGCTGATGAAGTGCCAGGGCCGCATCGTCAACATCGGCTCGGTCGTCGGCGTCACCGGCAACGCCGGACAGGTCAACTACGCCGCCAGCAAGGCCGGCGTGTTCGGCCTGACGCGTTCGGTCGCCAAGGAGCTCTCCTCGCGCCGCGTGACCTGCAACGCGATCGCGCCGGGCTACATCGACACCGACATGACCGCCGCGATCGACGCCAAGGCCAAGGAAGCGCTGGTCGCATCGATCCCGCTCGGCCGCACCGGCACGCCGGAGGACGTCGCGCTGCTCGTCGACTACCTGTGCGGCCCCGGCGGCGCCTACATCACCGGCCAGACCTTCGTCGTCGACGGGGGCCTGTCGCTCTAGCTGTTCCAACCAGGCCGGAGCGCGTCGGGACGCCCGTCGCGCCGCCTCCGGCATTCCGATTCACGTCCCACGCCAGAACCCCCAACGGAGAACACCACCGTGAGCAACGACATCGAAGAACGCGTCATCAAGGTCATCTGCGACAAGATGGGCAAGCCGCGCGAGCAGGTCACGCGCGACTCGTCGTTCATCAACGACCTCGGCGCCGACTCGCTCGACGTGGTCGAGACCGTCATGAGCTTCGAGGAAGAGTTCGAGATCACCATCCCCGACACGGACGCCGAGAAGATCCAGACGGTCGACAACGCGATCCAGTACATCACCAAGGCCGTCGCCGCGAAGGGCTGAGGAAGCCGCGGGGGTCTGCTGGCCGGGCGCGTCCCGGCCGGACCCCGGCAAGCGGGAAGCGCGCGTCGTTTCCTTCTACCCCCGGGTGCGCGCCACGCCGGGTGCCCTCGATCCACCGCTCGGAGCCGTCATGCGCAGAGTCGTCATCACCGGACTTGGAACCGTCAACGCCCTCGGCAACGACGTCGCGACGTCGTGGCCGCGGATCCTCGCGGGCGAGAACGGCATCGGGCCGATCACGCGCTTCGACACGAAGGACCAGTCGGTCAAGATCTCGGCCGAGGTCAAGCTCGACCCGCTGGCGCACTTCGAGTCGCCTGCGCGAGCGCTGGGGCTGCATCATCGGCACCGGCATCGGCGGCATCACGGGCATCGAGGAGCAGTTCGCCGGGATGCTCGAGAAGGGCCCGCGCCGCGTGAGCCCGCACTTCGTGCCGAAGATCATGGCCAACGCCGTGTCCGGCCAGGTGGCGATCAAGAACGGCCTGCTCGGCACGTGCTTCACGACCTCCAGCGCCTGCGCGTCGGCCGGTCACGCGATCGGCATGGCCTGGCGCTCGATCCAGTGGAGCGAGTCCGACCTCGTCGTCACGGGCGGCTCCGAGAGCGCGACGACGCCGCTCTCGCTCGCGGGCTTCTCGAACATGAAGGCGCTCTCGACGCGCGAGGACCCCGCGCTCGCCTGCCGCCCGTTCGACAAGGACCGCGACGGCTTCGTGATGGGCGAGGGCTGCGGCATCCTCGTGTTCGAGGAGCTCGAGCACGCCCGCCGCCGCGGCGCGCGCATCTACGCCGAGGTCAAGGGCTACGGCTCGACCGACGACGCGCACCACATCACCGCGCCGGAAAAGTCCGGACGTGGCCCGGCGCGCGCACTGCGCCTGGCGCTGCAGCACTCAAGGCTCGACCCGACCGCGGTCGACTACATCAACGCCCACGGCACGAGCACGCCCTACAACGATGCGATCGAGTCGCGTGCCATCCGGCTCGTGTTCGGCGAGCACGCGGGCAAGCTCGCGGTCTAGTCGACCAAGTCGATGATCGGCCACCTGCTCGGCGCCTCGGCGGCGGTCGAGCTCGTCGTCACCGCCCTCAGCGTGCACCACGGAGTCGTCCACCCGACGCGCAACTACACGACGCCCGACCCCGAGTGCGACCTCGACTACGTGCCCGGCGCCGCCCGGCAGCTGCGCGTGCGCAACGCGCTCTCCAACTCGCTCGGCTTCGGCGGCCACAACGTGTCGATCTGCATCGGGCAGGTCGACTAGGCCCCGCGCCTTCACCCTTCACCTTCGCTGGCCCCTGCTGGCGAGCGTGCCTCACCTTTCCGACGACCACAGAAACCATCCGACGAACGTCTCGAGCTACGCCCATGGACGACCTTCCTGGCGCGTAGACCGGACCTACGATCGATCCGGAGGCCCGAGCGATCCTGCACGGCCTCCGCTCACCCAGACGGAACTCACTCCCATGCAGAAGAAGTTCGCGGACCTGCTGCACCGCTACCGGGTTCACACGTTCCACCAGGAACACGACAAGAGCAACGCCGAGCAGCTCGCCAAGCAGTGCCTCCACATCACGGAGGACGTGCTCAAGCAGAAGTACAGCTACCACTTCAACAAGCTGCCCGACGCCAATCGCGCCGAGATCATCAACATGATCCAGAACTACGTGCGCGAGGCGATCCTGCCGCCGGTGGTCGAGAAGATCGTCGAACGCCAGATGCGCATCGAGCTGCGCCTCAACGCGATGCAGGACTTCCAGCGCGAGCTGCTGGAGCTCCTGAGCCAGGACAGCACGGCGAAGTAGCGCCGGCCAGCTGGCGAGCAGCCTGAGGCGGCGTCCGGGAGCTTGTGTCCCGGGCGCCGCCGTCGTGTCGGTGGCGAAGCGTTTTCCGGCCGGATTGCCGGGGGA
>JAPLOE010000147.1 GCA_026692705.1 Planctomycetota bacterium | reverse complement strand
CCGGGCGCCTGTTCGTGCTCGGGCTGTTCGGAACGGCGGGCCTGACGGCGGTGACCTACACCGCGGTGCACCACACGGCGCAGCCCGACTTCTGCAACTCCTGCCACATCATGGAGCCCTACTTCAAGTCGTGGCAGAACTCGCCCCACAAGGACGTGGGTTGCATCGAGTGCCACTACGAGCCGGGCTCGGTCGAGACGCTCGAGGGCAAGTTCAAGGCGCTCTCGCAGGTCGCGAAGTACGTCACGCGCACGCAGGGCACCAAGCCCTGGGCCGAGGTCTCCGACTCGAGCTGCATGCGCTCGGGTTGCCACAACGTGCGCCTGCTCGAGGGGCCCGTGGCGTTCGGCCAGATCGACTTCGACCACCGCCACCACCTGCTCGAGAGCCGCCGCGGCCGGCGCCTGCGCTGCACGTCCTGCCACGCGCAGGTCGAGCAGGGCCAGCACATGTCGGTCGACAAGTCGGTGTGCTTCACCTGCCACTTCATGCCGGATGCCGAGGGCGAGCGCATCGCGCAGCTCTCCAGCTGCACCAAGTGCCACGGCGCTCCCGACCACGAGATCGTCGTCGCCGGTCGTTCGTTCGACCACGCCGACTACGTCGCGCGCGGCGTCGAGTGCCGCGAGTGCCACGATCCGGTCATCGACGGCGACGGTCAGGTGCGGCGCGAGCGCTGCCACTCCTGCCACGGCGAGGCCGGGCACATCGAGCGCATCGGCGAGACCGCGTTCCTGCACGAGAAGCACGTCACCGACCACAAGGTCGAGTGCTTCGAGTGCCACGACCAGATCAGCCACGGCCTGCTGCCGCTCGAGACGGCGAAGTCGACGCGCAAGGAAGGCTGCGGCAGCTGCCACGAGAGCTCGCACGACGCGGCGAAGAAGCTGTACTCGGGCGAGGGCGCCATCGGCGTCGAGCCGCGGCCGAGCCGCATGTACACGACGCGCGTGGTGTGCGACGCATGCCACACCGGACGCGAGACCTCGCTTGCCACGGCGGCTCCGGCGAAGGACGGCCATCACTCCGCGCACGGCGCGGGCGCGAACGTCGCGCGTGCGGGCAACGTCGATTGCATCCACTGCCACGGCCCGTCCTTCGACGGCATGCTCGGCGAGTGGCAAGGTGCGGTGAGCGAGCAGCTCGCGCGCCTGCAGCCGGCGCTCGAGGAACTCCGCACCGCGCTCGCGGGCAAGGACGGCGATCCGGCGGCACAGCTCTTCCGCGACGCGGAGCGCAACTACCTGCTGGTCGCGCTCGACGGCTCGAAGGGCGCGCACAACGTGACCTACGCGCTCGATGCGCTGCGGGTCGCGGCCGAGCGCATCGACGGCGCGCGCGCGGCGCTGTCGGTCGCGAGCGAGACTCCGGCGAGCTCGGGCTTCCCCGTGCACGCCAGCGAGGGCTGCAGCGACTGCCACGCGGGCACCGGCGGCGCGCCGAGTTTCTCGCGCGCGGAGCGGGTTTTCCCGCACGCCAAGCACCTCGCGCAGGGCTTCGAGTGCTCGAAGTGCCACAGCGCGACCGAACACGGCAAGCCCGCGTTCCCGCGCAACGAATGCGCCTCCTGCCACCATCAGGAGAGCGAGAAGTTCGACGTTTCCGAGTGCTCGACCTGCCACGCGGCGCAGGACGGCCTGCTGCGTGGCTCGCTCCCGTTCCTCGCGGAGCCCAAGCCCGGCACGATGGGCGAGATGGACTGCTACGAGTGTCACGGCGAGGCGCCGGACATCGTCAAGCCCAAGCCGCAGACCTGCGTGCTGTGCCACGAGGCGGGCTACGACAAGATGTTCGCCGACTGGCAGGCGGAGATCGGTGCGGAGCTCGAGCGGCTCGAGCGCGAGCTCGGTACCGCCGCCGCGCGCGGCATCGCTCCCGAAGCGATCGCGAAGGCCCGGACTGCCCTCGAGTCCGTACGAGCCGACGGGTCCTTGGGCGCACACAACTACGAGTTGGCCAAGTTCTTGCTGGGTGAAGCCCAGCATGCTCTCGCCAGCGACTGATCGTTTTCGGCCTTCCACGCGCGCAACCCCGCGCGACCTCGCCATGAAGCTCCCCAGTGGAGTGCGGTGGCTCGTCCTCTGCCTGTCTTTCCTCGCGTTCCTCGGCGCCGGCACTCCGGTGCGTGCGCAGGTGGAAGACAAGGTGTGCCAGCTGTGCCACGCGGAGGTGAAGGCCGATCCTGCGGTGCGTTCGTCGCACGCGGACCTGTCCTGCACGGAATGCCACGTCGATCTGCTCTCGTGGAACCCTGACGAGGAGAGCGACCACCCCGAGAAGCTCGCCAAGGTCGCCTGCGCGGTCTGCCACTCCGATCAGGTCGCCGCGGCCAAGGCGGGTGTGCACCGCGACTGCAAGGGCTGCCACGGCATCCCGCACTTCCAGCCGCTGCTCGAGACGCGCACGCGCGAGCAGAACGCCCTCGCCTTCAGCGAGGCCTGCACGAAGTGCCACGAGCCCGCAGGCGAGGAATGGCAGGGTTCCGCGCACCACGCGGCGCTCGCGCAGGGCAAGGCCGGCGCGCCCGGCTGCGTCGATTGCCACGGCTCGCACGCGATCGTCCCGAAGACGGACCGCAGCTCGCCGATCTATCCGCTCAACCTCCCGGCGACCTGTGAGAAATGCCACACCGCCGGCGCGGAAACGGGGAAACCTGCGCCCGGTGGCGAGCGCATCGAGCAGTACGAGACCGGCGTGCACGGCCGCGCGCTCCGCAAGGACGGCCTGATCGTCTCGGCGACCTGCGCCTCCTGCCACGGCGGCCACGACGTGCTCCCGGCGAGCGACCCCAAGTCCGAGGTCGCGCGGCGCAACATCCCGACGACCTGCGGCGCCTGCCACGTCGGGATCCTCGAGACCTACCTCGGCGGCGTGCACGGCGAGGCCTTCAAGACCGGCTCCGCCGACGTGCCCGTGTGCACCGATTGCCACAGCGAGCACGGCATCTCCGCCACCGACAGCGCCGCCTCGCACGTGTCGCCCAAGCTCGTGGCCGAGACCTGCGCGCGCTGCCACGGCGACGACGAGTTCGTGAAGTCGCACGGCCTCAAGCTCGTGCCACGGCTTCCACGACATCTTCCCGTCCGACGACGTGCGCTCTCCGATCCACGTCGCCAACCTCGACCGCACCTGCGGCGCGTGCCACTCGAACGCCAGCGCGGCCTTCGCGCGCGTGCCCGTGCACTCGACGATCGACGCCGCGTCGAACCCGGTGCCCTACTGGGTGAAGACGATCTACACCTGGCTCGTGGTCGCGGTGATCGGCTCGTTCGTGCTGTTCATCCTGCTCGACCTGTTCGGGCGGCTGCGCCTCAAGCTGGGCTGGGGCCCGCACGAGACGCACCACGTCGACCCGCTCGAGTGGCCCGACGAGGACCGGCTCGTGGCCCCGGGCGAGAAGTTCATGCGCATGGCGCTGCACGGCCGCCTGCAGCACGCGGTGCTGGTGAGCTCGTTCCTGCTGCTCGTGGTGACGGGCGTGCCGGTGTTCCTGCACGACCTCGGCCTGATGCGCTCGGTGATCGACCTCGAGGGCGGTTACGTCCTGCGCAGCCAGCTGCACCGCATCGGCGCGATCGGTCTGATCGGCCTCTCGTTCTGGCACCTCGCCGTGCTCGCCCTGAACCCCAAGGCGCGCCGCTGGGCCTGGTCGATGATGTTCCGCCCGCGCGACGTGCTCGACTTCGCGCAGGAGATGAACTTCAACCTCGGCATCGGTCGCTGGCTCGAGCGCCGTGCGCTCCTGCGTCCGCTGTTCGCGCGCTGGCCCGAGCTCGCCGGCGTCGAGCGTCCCTGCCGCGGCCGCTATGGCCTGGTCGAGAAGCTCGAGTACGGCGCGGTGGTGTGGGGCAACATCGTGATGATCGCCACCGGCTTCATCCTCTGGCGCCCCGACTGGTTCCTCGACTGGATGCCGAGCTGGACCTTCGACGTCGCGCGCCGCAAGGCTGAACAAGGGAGGGGCTCGCCCTGGAGCCTCGCCGGGCGCCGGTCCAGCACGGATCGGCGCCCGTGTTCATCGGAGCGCGCCTCTGGAACCGCAGCCGCGCGCGCCGCTACGCTCTCGCGCTCCATGAAGACCGCTCTCCACTTCGCATTGCTGCTCCCGCTCGCCGCCTGCGCCACGGCGCCGATCGAGCCCGCCGATTCGCAGTTCATCAGCCTCTCGAAGGGCACGCTGAGCGGCATCACGACGCCCGGCGTCCACGTCGCGGGCGACGCCGCGAGCTGGAAGGCGCTGTGGGCCGACCACGCGCGCGTGCTGATGCCGGCGCCCGCGCTGCCGGCGGTGAATTTCGCGAGCCACGTCGTCGTGTTCGCGTCCGGCGGCAGCCGTCCGAGCGCGGGGTACGCGCTCTCGGTGCAGCGCGTGCACGCCGAGGACGGCAAGCTCGTGGTCGAGGCGCGCGAGAGCGCTCCGGGAACCGGCACGCTGCAGGCGCAGGTCGTGACGAACCCCTACGAGATCGTGCTCGTGCCGCGCACGAAGTCGGAGCTCGTGCTGCGCGTGCTGCACTGAGAGCTCGTGAAGAAATGAGTTTACGAGCTCTCAGAATGCTGGTTGCGCCGTCGCCTGGCGGCGCCGGACGGCGAGCCTGTGAATTGCTTCACAGTCTCTGAGCGAAGGACTCACCCATGGCGCCGGGGAGCAGCGACACGAGTGTCGCGGCTCCCCGGCGCGGTTTTTCCCGACGGATTTGCGTCAGTCGACCGCCACCGTGCTCTTCAGCCGGATGTTGCGCAAGCGCGGGGGCACCAGCGCCGTCGTCGACGGCGTCACGGGGAAGTCGAGGCCCGTGAACGCGTCGCCGTTGGAGAGCGGGAACTCGACCAGCTCGTTCAGCGTCGGCCAGCCGCCGGTGTAAACGTCGCCTGTGCCGAAGACGAAGCCGTCGTTGTCGTCGTCGGAGCCGCACAGGATCACGTAGTCGCCAGCGGGAATCGCAATACCGAACCCGTCGTCGAGCATCTGCCAGTCGAGGCTCGTCGTCGGGTTGGCGATGGCTTGCGCGATCGCGGTCGGCCCCTGCGGATCGTTCAAGTCGACGAGCAAAACGAACAGGTCGACATTCACCGGCGGCACCGGCGTCGCGACGGTCATCGAGACCGCGATCTGCGCCGTGCCGCCGTTGCTCGGGATCTGGATCGTGCCGGTGTAGTCGCCATCCGAGAGGCCCGTGCGATCGACGGTGACGATCACGGCCGAGACGTCGGTCGCCCCCGTCGCCGGCACCGTCTGGAGGCCCGTCACGAAGTTCGAGGCGCCGTTGAAGGCCGGCGTGCCGACGTCGAGCGCACCACCGCCGGCGTTGGAGACGAGCACCGTGAGCTGCGTCGTGGCCGTGCCGAACACGAGGTTCGTCGGGCTCGCCGCGATCACCGGCGTCGGCGGCGTGGTGTTGCCCGCCGCCTGCAGCGCCCGGTCGGCCTGCACGAGGCCGTGACCGAAGATGTCGTCGCGACCGGCCGCGCCGAGGTCGATCGTGGTGGTCGTCAGGATCGTCTCGACCTCGCTGACGGTCAGCGCCGGGTTGACCGACAGGATCAGCGCCGCGAGGCCGGCGACGTGCGGGCTCGCCATCGACGTGCCCTGGTAGAACACGAAGTTCGGAGCGAAGGCGTTGTTCTCGTCCACGAGCGTCGAGAGCACGCCGTCGGAGTAACCGTCGCCGTTGAGGTCGCGCGACACGTCGCCGCCGGGCGCCGCGACGTCGACCATCGTGCCGAAGTTCGAGTAGGGAGCCTTCTGCGCGTTGAGGTCGACCGCCGAGACCGAGATCACGCCGGTGTAGCTCGCCGGGAAGAACAGCTGGCTCGAGTTGTTGTTGCCCGCGGCCGCGATGATCACGCAGCCCGCGTTGCGCACGGCGGTGATCGTGGCCTGCATCGTGTTCGACGAGCCGGGGCCGCCGAGGCTCATGTTGATCACGCGCGCCTTCGCGGCCGGAAGCGTGTTGGAGCTGTTCGAGAGCCGCGCCGCGTAGCGCAGGCCCTGCGCGATGTCCGCATCGGTGCCACCCTGCTTGCCCAGCACGCGAATGTGCATCAGCGACACGCTCCAGCACACGCCCGCGACGCCCGAGGCGTTGTTCGAGACCGCGCCGATCGTGCCCGCCACGTGCGTGCCGTGGAAGCTCGAGGGGTTGAGCGCCGTGCCATCGCCGACGTCGGTCGCGTCCGCGTCGATGCCGCCGCCGTCGCCGGCGTTGGCCGGATCCGAGACGAAGTCGAAGCCGGAGATCGTGTTGGCGTTGAGGTCGGGGTGCGAGCGCGAACCCGTGTCGACCACCGCGACGATCATGTTCGGGTCGCCGGTCGTGATCGACCACGCCTCGGGCAGCTTCATCAGCGGGTAGTGCCACTGGTACTGGTAGAACGGGTCGTTCGGCGTGACCGGCCCGCCGCCGAGCGCGCGGCGGATGTAGTTGGGCTCGGCGAATTCGACGTCGGGGCTCGCCTCGAAGGCCGCGATGGCCGCGAGCGTCGTGCGCCGCGCCTCGACGACGTCGAGCGATTCCTCGACCTGCAGCGCCACGAGCTCGCTCGTCTCCGGAATGCGCTGCGCGAGCAATCCGCCGCGCGACGCGATCTCCGGCGCAACCTTCGATTCCTCGCGGACGCGCACGAGCAGCTCGCCCGGCACGAATTCGGCGCTCACTTCGCCAGCGAGCGCCGCCTGCGCGTCGAGACCGAACGCGACCCGCTCGGCTTCGGCGTCCGCGACGCGCGCGAGCGGGCGCACGAGCGCCGTCGGCTGCGCCTCGAGCTCGACCCGGCCATCGCCATTCGCGACCAGCACGAGCCGCTGCAGCGTCGCCGCTTCGATGCGCGCCTCGCCACCTTCCGGCGCGATGCGCGCGAGCGACTTGCCTTCCGCATCGAGTACGACCAGCCCGACGCTCGAGCGCACCACGAGCTCGAGCGCCTGCGCGCACGAGAGTTCCGCCTGCCCGCCCGTCGCAGCGGTCAGCGCGAGCCTGTCGCCGACGAGGAACGTGCCCAACGCACCTTCGAGGCGCGCCGTCTCGACCGGCCGCGTCGCGAGCTCGAGCGTGTATGCGCCGTCCTCGCCGTGCACGATCACGTCGACCGGGCCGCGCGCGAGGAAACGCAGTTCGCTCGCGGCCTGCCCGACGGCGAGCGAGACCGGATCCTGGTGCGCGATGCTCGCGCGACCCTGCGCGACGAGACGCGCCGTCACTTCGACCCGTTCCTGCGTGCGCAGCCGCAGCAGGTCGCGCCCGCCGACGAGCTCACCCTGCAGCCGCCGCCGCTCCGCGCTCGCCAGCGCGATGCGTTCGCCCGCCTCGCCCAGCGCCGGCGTGTTCGTCACGCTTGTGAACGGAATCGTCTCCGGCACGAAAAGCAGCGTGCCCGCGAGCGTGGGCGGTTCGTTGCTGCCGCCGCCGCCACCGCCGCCGCCGCAGGAAGCGAGAGTCAGGATCGAAGTGAGAAGGGTGAGTCCGAGTCGAGTGCGCATGAAAGTTCCTCCGCCGCGCACCGGAGCTTTCCGGCGCGTGGCGGGGGAGGATAGCGGACGGGGAGCGAGTGCGCCTCCCCGCGGCGTGGCGTCAGTGCGCGATCTCGCCCTTGGGGGCCGAGGCGTCGCGGAACTCGCCCAGCATGATCGGCGTCGCGACCTTCACCATCAGCGTGAAGAGCAGGAAGCCGACTGAGAACACGCCCAGCGAGACGACCACTTCGGTCGTCGACGGGACGTACTCGTAGATCTCGCCCAGCGTGTCCGGCGTCATGCCCGGGATCACGAGGCCCATGCCCTTCTCGATGTACACGCCGGCGTAAATCAGCACGCAGCCGATCACGAGCGTGACCGGGTTCTTGCGCGTCTTGGGCACGAGGAACAGCAGGAACGCGATCACCGAACAGGCGACGGCCGTCCACAGGAACGGCGGGAGCGCGTTGTGCTCGCCGAGGCCGAGGAACATGTAGCGCGCGTGCACGACGTGCTCGGTGTTCGAATAGAACTCCTTGAACACCTCGGCGCCGAGCAGGAACAGGTTGAAGCCCATGGCGTAGGCCATCAGCTCCGCGATCTTCCAGATCGCCGTGTCGGTGATCTCGAAGCGCGTGAAGCGCCGCAGCAGCATCATCAGCACGAGCAGAACCGCCGGGCCCGAGCACAGCGCCGACGCGATGAAGCGCGGGGCGAGGATGGCCGAGTTCCAGAACGGACGCGCCGCGAGGCCGTTGTAGAGGAACGCGGTGACCGTGTGGATGCCGATCGCCGCCGGGATCGACAGCAGCACGAGCGGCGTGAAGATGCGGTGGTTGGGCGACGTGCCGCGGTACAGCGAGAACAGCAGGTACGTGACGATCGTGAAGTTGAGGACGAGGTATCCGTTGAGCACCAGCACGTCCCACGCGAGCAGCGAGCTCGGCAGGTTGAGCCGGCCGATGCCGGGCACGAGGTGCATCAGGTTGAGCGGGCTGCCGACGTCGACGAACACGAACAGGCCGCACATCGAGATGGCCGAGATGGCGAGCAGCTCGCCCAGGATCGCGACCTCCTTGATCGGCTTCCACTGGTAGACGTAGGCGGGGATCACGAGCAGCACCGCCGCCGCCGCCACGCCCACGAGGAACGTGAAGTTGCCGATGTAGAAGGCCCACGAGACCTGGTCGCGCATGCTGGTCGACTGCAGGCCCGCGTCGTACTGATGCAGGTACGCGAACACGCCGGCCGTGATCATCGCGAGCAGCGCGACGATCCACGTCCAGTACAGCGCGTTGCCGCGCGTGACGATGCGGATGCTTCCGGTGACGAAGCGCACGAACATTCGGAGGACGTTCACGGGTGCGGCTCCGGGCTAGACGCCGTAGAAGTAGTAGAAGCGCGGGCGGGTGTTGAGCTCGCTCTTGAGCACGAACACGCGCTTGTTCTCGAGCACGTAGCGGATCTCGCTCGCCGGATCGTTCAGGTCGCCGAACTTGCGCGCGCCGACCGGGCAGACCTCGACGCACGCGGGGTACAGGCCCTCGCGCGTGCGGTGGATGCACCACGTGCACTTCTCGACCACGCCCTTGGGACGCGGCCGGTTGCCGAGGTAGTGCGTCTTGGGGTTGAGCTCTTCCGCCGGCAGCTCGGGCTCGGCCCAGTTGAAGTGCCGCGCGCCGTAGGGGCAGGACGCCATGCAGCAGCGGCAGCCGATGCACCAGTCGTAATCGATCGCGACGATGCCGTCGGGCTCCTGCCAGGTCGCGCCGACCGGACAGGACTTGACGCACGGAGCGTTGCGGCAGTGCTGGCAGGCGACGGGCATGTAAAAGTGGCCCGGGCGCGGCACCGTCTCCGCCTCGTAGTAGGCGTTCGCGTGGTGCAGGTCGATGCCCTTCTCCTTGTCCATCTCGAGCACGCGGATCCACTGCACCGCGGGCTCGCGACTCTGGTTGTTCTCCTTCACGCAGGCGTGCACGCAGCGGCGGCAGCCGATGCAGCGCGAGAGGTCGAGCGCGTAGGCGAAGCTCACGCCCGGCCTGGCCTCGGTCATGGCGACCGTGACGTCCTTGCCGTATTTCGCGCTGAATTCCTGCTCGAGGTCGGCGAGCATCGCCTTGAGCTGCTCGGGCGTGAGCTCGTGCAGGTGGTGGCGGAAGAAGTCCGTGTGCGTCGGCTCGCTGCACCCGGCGACCGAAGCCGCCGCGGCGCAGCCGGCGATGGTGCAGAGCAGATCCCGGCGGGAGACGGTGGTGTCGGCGGTGTCGGTCACGGCGTTCTCACAGGGCGCTTGGGCGCCGGCATGGGGGCGATCGGGGCGAAGTGGGGCGCGTGCGAGTTGTGGCAGTGGACGCAGAGCAGGTACTCCTTGTCCCCGTCCCATTTGCCGGTGCGGCGGCCGTGCACGCCGGCGCGCCAGTCGCGGTACTTGTCGCCGTGGCACTGGCCACACAGGCGGTAGGACTCCTCGAACGGGACGAGCTCGCCACCCGCGAGGTGCAGCTGGTCGCGGTTCGCCGCGTCGTGGCAATCGAGGCACCAGCGGTGCTCGGCGTCGTGCTTGAGCTCGATCTCCTGGTGCGCCATCTCGAGCTTCCGGCGCCGCGGGTTGGGCAGAAGCATCTCCGGGTCGTGGCAGTCCGAGCACGGGAACACGCCATCGGAGAAGGGCGGCGGCGGCACGTGGATGCCCTGCGGCGAGGCCGCTTCGACCGGGGGCGCGCCGATCGACGAGGGGAAGTCCTCCTCGTGATCGTGCGCATCGCAGCCGGCAAGGGGCAGGGCCGCCAGAGCGAAGGCGGCGAGCCAGCGGGGAAGCGAGTGATTTCGCATGGTGGAGCTGACCTTGGGGGTCTCCTCGGGTCGGGATCAGCAGCGCGGGGGCTCGGCTAGTGCGGGAAAATCACCATTTCGTGGGATTTCCCGCGCCACACCTGCCCTCGCGGGACCGTGGGGACGGTCTGCGGGAAACTCCGCAACCTGCGTGCCGACCTTGGCGTGTCGACGCGTCCGGCTTCACTCGAAGCGCCAGCTCTGCAGCACTTGGACGTAGTTCGCGCGCTCGAAACCGCGCGGATCGGGGCAGCGCTTGAGGTTCATGCTGCCGCGCGCCTGCTCGAGCGAGTCGTACTCGTGCTGCTCGAGCCACTCGCGCAGCTCGCTGACGAGCGTCGCCATGCGCTCCGGTCCGTGGCGCAGGAGCGCGCTCACGACCTGAACGCAGTCGGCGCCGGTCATCACGGCCTTCACAGCGTCGAGGCCGGAATGCACGCCGCCCGACACCGCGTACGAAGTGCGCACTTGGGCGGAGAGGATCGCGAGCCAGCGCAGGCGCAGCAGGAGCTCGCTGGGCTCCGAGAGCCGCAGCGAACGCACGACCTCGAGCGCGTCGGCGTCGATGTCGGCCTGATAGAAGCGGTTGAACAGCACGATGCCGTCGGCGCCGGAGGCCACGAGCTGCGACGCGAAGCGCGGCAGCGACGTGTAGAACGGCGAGAGCTTCACCGCGACGGGGATCGTCACGCTCTTGCGCACCGCGCGCACCACGGCGAGCGAGCGGCGCTCGACGTCGTCGGCGCTCACGTCGATCGAGGTGACGAGCTCGTACAGGTTGAGCTCGAGCGCGCTGGCGCCGGCCTCCTGCATCGAACGCGCGTAGGCGAGCCACGAACCCTCGGTCGTGCCGTTGAGCGACGCGATGACGGGAATCGGCACGCGGCGGCGGATGCGGCGGATCTGCTCGAGGTATTCGTCGGGTCCGAGCCGGAACTCGTCGCTCGCGGGCAGGTAACTCGGCGCTTCGGCGTGCGAGAGCGCGTGCACGTCGTGGAAGTGCTCGCGCGCGAGCGCCTCGCCGCGGATCTGCTCCTCGAACAGCGAGTGCATCACGATTCCCGACGCGCCGGCGTCGGCGACACGCTGCACGAGCTCGAGGTCGTCGACCAGCGGCGAAGCGCCGGCGACGAGCGGGTGGGGGAGGCGGAGCCCGAGATAGTTCGTGGTGAGGTCCATGTGCGTCCCTTGCTCAGCTCTTGGCCGGTTCCTGCGTGTGCGGCTTTTCTGCGAGGCGCTGCAGCACTTCCCAGCGGGAGCGGATCTCCGCCTGCGTCGTCTCGAGCATCGCCTTGAAGCGCGCCGGGTCCTGCTGCTCGACCATGCGGAAGCGCGTCTCGTTGCGCATGTAGGTGCCGATCGCGCCCGTGGGCGTGCCGGAGTCGAGCACGAGCGGCGCCTCGCCGGCCGCCGCGCGCCGCGGGTCGTAGCGGTACAGCGGCCACGTGCCGCTCGTCACCGCGAGCTTCTGCTGCTCGGGCCCGAAGGCCATGTCGTAGCCGTGCGCGATGCAGTGGCTGTAGGCGATCACGAGCGACGGCCCGCGGTAGCTCTCGGCCTCGAGCAGCGCCTTGACGGTCTGCGCATCCTTCGCGCCCATCGCGACGCGGGCCACGTACACGTGCCCGTAGCTCATCGCCATCAGCGCGAGGTCCTTCTTGCCGAGCGACTTGCCGTTGGCGGCGAACTTCGCGGCGGCGCCGCGCGGCGTCGACTTCGAGGCCTGCCCGCCGGTGTTGGAGTACACCTCGGTGTCGAGCACGAGAATGTTGACGTTGCGGCCCTGGCTGATGACGTGGTCGAGGCCGCCGAAGCCGATGTCGTAGGCCCAGCCGTCGCCGCCGACGAGCCAGACCGACTTGGCGACAAGGTAGTCGGCGATCTGCAGCAGTCGCTGTGCCGGCCGTTCCTTCGCGCCGCGCAGGCGCTCGCGCACGAGCTTCACGCGCTCGCGCTGCGCCGCGATTTCCGCGTCATCGCGGCCCTCGCAGGCTTCGATCGCCGCGACCAGTTCCTCGCCGAGCACGCCCGCGTGCGCCTTCGTCAGCGCGAGCGACTCGCTGCGCAGCGCGTCGATGCCGAGGCGAATGCCGAGCCCGAACTCGGCGTTGTCCTCGAACAGCGAGTTGGCCCAGGCCGGCCCGCGCCCGTCGCGGTTGGTCGTGTAGGGCGTCGTCGGCAAGTTGCCGCCGTAGATCGACGAGCAGCCCGTCGCGTTCGCGATCACCGTGCGGTCGCCGAAGACCTGCGTCAGCAGCTTGAGGTACGGCGTCTCGCCGCAGCCCGCGCAGGCGCCCGAGTACTCGAACAGCGGCTCGAGCAGCTGCGTGCCCTTGTTGTCGAGCTTGACCTTCTCGCGCGCCGGTTCCGGCAGGCCGAGGAAGAACTCGTAGTTCTCGCGCTCCGCTGCGAGCAGCGGCGCCTGCGTCGCCATGTCGAGCGCCTTGTGGCGCGGGTTCGACTTGTCCTTCGCCGGGCACACCGCGACGCACAGCCCGCAGCCCGTGCAGTCCTCGGGCGCGACCTGGATCGTGAACTTCGAGCCCGCGAACTCGCCCGCCTTGACGTCGGAGGACTTGTACGTGCCCGGCGCGTGCTCGAGCGCCGCCGGTTCGAACACCTTGGCGCGGATCGCCGCGTGCGGGCAGAACAGCGCGCACTTGTTGCACTGGATGCAGAGCTTCGTGTCCCACACCGGGATCTCGGCCGCGATGTTGCGCTTCTCGTAGCGGCTCGTGCCGACCGGCCACGTGCCGTCCGGCGGGAACGCGCTCACCGGCAGGTCGTCGCCGTGGCCCGCGATCATCGCGCCGGTAACGCGCTGCACGAAGTCGGGCGCGTCCTTGCTCACCGGCGGCAGCAGCTCGAGCTTCGACGTGACCGTTCCGGGCACCGGCACCTCGTGCAGGTGCGCGAGCGCGGCGTCGACGGCGGCGAAGTTGCGCTCGACCAGTTCCTGCCCCTTCTTGCCGTAGGTCTTCTGGATGGCGGCCTTGATCGCGCCAATCGCCTTTTCCCGCGGCAAAACGCCGGAAATCGCGAAGAAGCAGGTCTGCATCACCGTGTTGATGCGCCCGCGCATGCCCGACTCGTTGGCGACGAGCGCCGCGTCGATCGTCCACAGCTTGAGGCGCTTGGTCAGGATCTCCTGCTGCACGGGCCGCGGGAGCTCGTCCCACAGCTTTTCCGGCGCATAGGGCGAGTTGAGCAGCACCGTCGCGCCCGGTGCGGCGCCCGCGAGCACGTCGTAGCGCTCGAGGAAGCCGAACATGTGGCAGGCGACGAAGTTCGCGCTCGTCACGAGGTAGCTCGAGCGGATCGGGCGCGGCCCGAAGCGCAGGTGCGAGATCGTGATCGAGCCGGATTTCTTCGAGTCGTAGACGAAGTAGCCCTGCGCGAAGAGCTCGGTGCCCTCGCCGATGATCTTGATCGAGTTCTTGTTGGCGCCGACCGTGCCGTCGGAGCCGAGGCCCCAGAACATCGCGCGCACGACGTCGGGCGACTCGATGTCGAAGCTCTTGTCCCACGCGAGCGAGCGGTGCGTCACGTCGTCGACGATGCCGACGGTGAAGTGGTTGCGCGGGCGCGCGACGGTGAGCTCGTCGAGCACGGCCTTGACCATCGGCGGCGTGAACTCCTTCGACGAGAGGCCGTAGCGCCCGCCGGTGATCCGCGGGAGTTGCATCAGCGCGCCAGCCCCGGCCATGACTGCCTCGGCGAGCCCGGTGACGATGTCCTGGTAGAGCGGCTCG
>JAPLOE010000146.1 GCA_026692705.1 Planctomycetota bacterium | reverse complement strand
CGGCGAGCAGCGCGACGATCAGGTCCATCTCGCTGTGCAGGCCGCCGGTGGGCACGCCGTCGGTGAGCACCACGATCGTGTCGATCGCCGGATCGACCATCGCGATGCGCGCGGCGTCGTAGAAGTTGCCGCGGCCCTTCTCGCGACACTTGGAGAACCACTCCAGCGCCTTCTGCACCTCGCCACGCTTCGCCGTGCGCGCCTCGGGCGCGTAAGGGATCGGCACGTTGGTGAACGGGATCAGGTTGAACTCGGTCGACTCCGGCAGGGCCTCGAGCGCGAGCCGCAGCTTGGCGTCGACGATGTCCTTGGGGATGCGCCCGTCGGCCATCGGCGTCCACATCGAGCCCGAGAAGTCGAACAGGAACGCCACGTGGTCCGAGAGGATCGAGAGCCCGGCGAAGCCGCTCGCGCGCGTCGCACCCTGGGCCTCAGCCTTCGCGGCCGCTTCCGGCGACATCCCGCGCTTGAGCACGCCGCCTTCGGGCAGCTCTTCGGCCCACAGCTTCCACGGCCGCGGGTCGAGGCGGTGCTTGAGCCCCGAGGCGCGCTGCAACAGGTCGACCGCACGCCAGCGCACGCGCAGGCGCGGTTCGTTCGCGAGCCGACCGACGATCGCGAGCATCGACGCACGCGTCCCGATCGCATCGAGGCACTCGATGCCCCGCATGCGCACGCGCGGATCCGCATCCGAAGCGAGCCGCAGCGCCTCCCCGAGCGCATCCGGCGGCTTGAGCCGTCCCAGCACGAGCGCCGCCGCGCAACGCTTCTCGCTGCTGCGGTCGCGCAGCGAATCGCGCGCGAGGTCGAGCGCCCGCGCCGGCGCCAGCTCCGCCAGCGCGCACAACGCCGCCCCCGCGAGCCCCTTGTCGCCATCCGAACGCTCGAGCTTCTCCAGCTCGCGCGCCGCCTTGCCCGCGTCCCCGAGCAGCTTTCCGCCCGCCGCGAGCCGCTCGATCGACCACACGAGCAACCGGTCGCGTTCGCCACCCCGCGGCGAAAGCTCACGCGCGAGCCGCTCCGCATCGACGCCGACCTGCAGCCGCCCGAGCGCCTCCGCCGCGCGCAACTGCACCCGCTCTTCCTTCGAGCCGAGCCCCGCCGGCCCGCACAGCTCCAGCGCGAGCTTGGGATCGCCAAGCCGCCCGATCGCACGCTGCGCCGCGTCCCCCACGGACGAATCCGTGTCCTCCAACGCCGCGAACACGAGCCGCCAGGCTTCCTCGCCGCCAAACTCCGCCAGCGCGCGCACCGCGCTGCGCCGCTTCTCGGGCTTGGCGTCGCGCGCCTGCTCCGCGAGCGCCACGAAGGCCTCACGGTGCTCCTTCGACAGCTTGTCCCCCGCGGGCCCGACGCCGCCGCCCAACGCACACGCGAGCACCACACCGACGATTCGTCCGAGCATCTCCGCACCTCCCGGTACGACGACGCTCGGGCCCCCTCGGCGGTATCACCTCCGCCGGATTTTTTTCGGGCTCGACCTCAGTCGAGCACCTGCAGCCGGAAGTTGCGGAAGCGCACCTCCGTCATGGGACCAGAGTGCAGCTGCAACGCGATCACGCCCCGCCGCGCGCCGGTCGGGTCGTCGAGGTCGACGCACGTCTCGCCGTTGATGCGCGTGACGATGCGCGAGCCCTTGGCCTCGATCTCGTAGCGGTTCCACTCGCCCTTCTTCACGTGCGCCTCGCCCGACTTGTCCCACAGGACGGCGCGGCCGTGCTCCTCGTAGAGCTTGCCCCACCAGCCCGGGCCGATGTCGGCCTGATAGCCCGCGACCTCGCCGTCATCGTGCACCGCCGAGCGGAATTGCACACCGGAGTTGCCTTCGTCGCCAACGAGCTTGACCTCGAACTCGAGCGTGAAGTCGCCGAGCTCGAGCTCGCTCGCGAGGAACGAATTCCGCGCGAGCTCGCCGCGACCGACGATCTCTCCGCCTTCGGCCTTCCACACGTCGCCCGCGAAGCGCCAGTGCGCCAGCGTCTCGCCATCGAACAGCCGGCCCGTGTTGAGCGGCGTCGCGCGCAGGTTCGCCTGACTCGCACCCTGCAGGTACGCGATCAGGTTCACGATCTCCTCGGGTTGCAGCGTGTCGAGCAAACCCTCGGGCATCGTCGACACTTCGCTCGTGCGCCGCGACTCGATCTCCGACTTCGGGATCACGAGGCGCTCGCGTTCGGTGCGCAGCACGAGCGACGAGTCCGTCTCCTCCTTGAGGATGCCGGTGACGAGCCGCTCGTCGTGCGTCCACACCATCGTCGACAGGTAGTCCTGACCGACCACACCCGAAGGATCGACGATGTTCGAGAGCAGGTAGTCGAGGTCCGCGCGGTTCGCGCCGGTGAGCTCGGGGCCGACGTCGCCGCCGGTCCCGAACAGCGTGTGGCACTGCTGGCAAGTGCGCGAGAAGATCTCGCGGCCGCGCGCGCGGTCGCCGCGGCCGATCACGTCCGCCGTGAGGCGCTGCTTGAGCCCCGCGATGCGCTGCAGCTTGTCGTTGGCCGTCGTCTTGACCGTGCCCCACACGAGCGCGAGGCGTTCCGAGAGCTTCGGATCGCCGAAGGACTCGATCTTGCGCGCCGCGAAGGCCCCGAGGTCCGAGCGCTTCACGCGCTGGTCCTCGATCGCGTCGAGCAGCAGGCTCGCGAAGCTCGCGCGCGACGTCAGCGCGTCGATCAGCTCGCGTCGCTCGTCCTGGTTCGCGCTCGCGTACATCGCGAGAGCAACTTGCGCCGTCACGGAGTCGTCGAACAGCGAAATTGCGCGGATCGCGGCCGTGCGAGTGCCTGCGTCGACGAGCAGCTCCTTCACGGAATCCTTGAGCACCGGGTCGCGCGCTTCGATGAGCACGTTGAGCGCCGCGGAACGCTCCGCGCCGGAGAGCGACTTGTCGAGCATGCGCTGGCGCAGTTCCGGCAACGACGTCGTGTCGCCGAACGCGAGCGCGACCTGCGCGCCGAGCTTCGAGAGCGCCGCGTCGTGCTTCGCCTCGATGCGGATGCGCAGCGCCGGCCACGCAGCAGGCATCGCGAGCCCCCGCTGGTCGCCGAGCGCCTTCACGCTCTCTTCCAGGCGCCGCTTCAGCGATGCGTCGTCCGCAAAGGTCGTCAGGTGCGTCACGAGCGCCTCGTGCAACGCCGGTTCTGCCGCCGCACGCCGCACGGTGAAGCGCGCGACACGCTCGAGTTTCGCCGAGCCGAACATCGCGAGCGCGCGCGTCGGATCCGCCGCCACCAGCGGCTCGACGCCGTACCACACGAGGAACGGGATGTTCGGGTCGTCGTTGTCCTCGGCGTGCGCCGCGAGGTTCTTCGCGATCTCCCAGCGCTGCTCCAGCGGCAGCCGCTGCAGGCCAGAGGCGAGATAACGTCTCACGATTGGCGACGGATCCTTCTCCGCAGCGGCTTCCATCGCGCGCACAAGTTCCTCGCTGGCGTGCATGTCCTCGAGCGCGAGCTGCCTTCGGATCCACGACGCGAACTCCACAAGGCAACAGGAGACGAGAGTCGTAGCCCGCTGCGTGCCGCAACCGATAGATGCGCCCGTTCGTGCGGTCCCAGATGCCGGGATCCGTCCAGTGGCAGGCTTGCTTGTCGTACCAGTCGATGAAGTACACCGAACCGTCGGGGCCTTCCTTGAAGCTGATGCCGCGGAACCAGCGGTCGTTCGCGAGCAGGAGATCCGGCTTGTGCTTGCCGACGAAACCAGAGCCCTTCGGCTCGACGACATCATGGTTGATGCGATTGCCGTGGATGTTCTCGAAGAACAGGCCGCCGCGATACTCCTTCGGGAACTGCTCGCCCTTGTAGATGAGCAACCCGCAGTGCGCATGCCCGCCACCTGCCTCGCTCGAGCGGTTGTTGCCGCCGTGCGGCGTGTCGCCGATGTAGTGGCGGTGGTCGGCGATCGTCTTGATGTCGTCGAACGTGTACTTCTCGAAGTGCGAGCCCGCCTGCCGCTCGTAGCGGCCGCCCTGCACGATGTGGAACAGGTGTGGGATCACGCAGGCCGTGACGAACGCCTCGCCGTTCTCGTCGAAATCGACGCCCCACGGATTCGACGTGCCGTGCGCGAAGACCTCGAACTCGTGCAGCACCGGGTGATAACGCCACACGCCCGCGTTGAGCGGCGTGCGCTCCTCTTTCGGCGTGCCGGGCTTGCCCACGAGCGAGTTCGTGAACACTCCGTGGCAACCGTAGAGCCAGCCATCGGGCCCCCACGTGAACGCGTTGAGCGTCTCGTGCGTGTCCTCGTAACCCCAACCGTCGAGCAGCACCTTCGGCTCTCCGTCGGGCACGAGGTCGCCGTTGGCATCGGGGATGAACAGCAGGTACGGCGCCGCGCCGACCCACACGCCGCCGAAGCCGATCTCGAGGCCGCTGACGAGGTTGAGCCCGCTCGCGAACACCGTGCGCTTCTCGAACGAACCGTCGTGGTCGGCGTCCTCGAACACGAGGATGTTGTCCCGGCCCTGCCCCTCGGGCGCGCGCACCGGATACGTGTGCGCCTCGGCGATCCACAGCCGCCCGTTGTCATCGATCGCGAGCGCGATCGGCTGGTGCACGTCGGGTTCCGCCGCGATCACGTCGACGTGGAACCCCTCGGGCACCGTCATCGCCGCCGCGGCGGCCGGCGCCGTGAGCCCCGCGTTCGCGACCGTGTCCCAGGGCCGGATCGACGGCACGCCCTTGGGCGCGTCGAAGTTCGGACGCTCGGCGTGGAAGCGGAAATCGTCGAAGTTGAGGTGCCCCCAGCCGCCCAGCTCCTCATCGACGAGGCGAATGCGCATCGGACGGAAGCGCCACTTCGTGAGGTCCGCAACGACGCGCTGCATCGATTCGAAGTCGGCTCCGGAGCTCTTGAAGATCACCTCGCCCGTCTCGGCGAGCACGAGCTCGACGCGCGTCGCGGGACTGCCGCCGCCGCCGATCAGGAAGCTCGCGAAGGGTTCCTCGATGCGGATCGGGTTCGACGTGAGCGTGCCCGTCGAGCCGTCGCCGAGCTTCTCGTAGCCGCCGATCCAGCAGTTCCCTTCGTGCAGGCTCGGCTCGCGGCCGCGCGCCTTGATCGTGTCGCCGAAGATCGGCTGCAGCGCGAACGCGTCGCCGTCCGACGTCCAGCCGCGCACGTCGCCGCTCTCGAAATCGAGCGTCGGCGTCGCGTTTTCGTGCGCGAGCCGCTCCGCGTCCGTCCAGCGCCGCTGGTTCACGACGAAAGTGCCGCGCTTGTTCGACACGACCATGTCGACGAGCCCGTCTCCGTCGACGTCGCCCGCCGTGACCTGCGTGCCGACGCCGCTCTGGTCGTCGGCGAGGTGCGCGACGTACTCCGGCCCGTTCGCACCGCGCACGAGCTGGAACCAGTACAGGCCCGGCCTGATGTTCGGCTGCGGATCGCCCTTGTGGCCGTGCGACCACCAGCGCTTGCCCGTGACGACGTCCATCAGGCCGTCGCCATCGACGTCCGCGAGGTCGAGCGCGTGCAGCTCCGAGCAGCACACGCCCTGCGCGTTGTCGCTCGGCTCGTCGTCCATGAAGCGGTGCTCGACGAACGAGATCGCGCCACCGTCGCGCACCTGCTCGAACCACGAGAGGCCGAATTCATGCGCCGCGAGGCTCGTGATCACGTCGTTGTCGCCGTCGCCATCGACGTCGTACACGAGCATCTGCGCGCCGCCGTGTTTCGCAGAGAAGCTGTAGTCGTGGTGCTTCCACAACGGGTCGCCCGCGAGCGACTCCGGCTGCAGGAACCAGCCGTTCTTCCACAGCACGTCCTTGCGCCCATCGCCGTCGATGTCCCCGACGCCGAGACCGTGCACGTAGGGCCCGAGCTTGTAGTCCTCGGAGAAGGAATGCTCCTTCCAGGCGGCCCTCGGGTTCTGCGGATTGCGCTCGGCCCACGTGAAGCGACCGCCGGTCATGTACACGAGCTCGCGCGCGCCGTCACCGGTCAGGTCGACGTAGTGCGGCGACTCGTTGTCGACCGACGCCGCGATCTCGTGGCGCGGCCAGTACTTGTCGAGGCGCTTGGGGTCGCCGAGCGGATTGCGCAGCCAGTAGGCCTGCTTGCCCGGGAACGCGACGACGACGATGTCGAGCAACTTGTCGCCGTCGAGGTCGTCCGTCCACGCGAAGAAGTTGTCCGAGTAGTGCGCGGGATCGAACGCCTTCGGTTCGTAGAGCTCGAAGCGCTGCTCAAAACTCGGCCCCTTGTACCAGTACGGCCCCGCGATGACGTCGTTCACGCCGTCGCCATCGAGGTCGCCAAACGTCGCGCCTTCCGCGAAGAACTCTGCGGAGAGTTGCTTGCGCTCGAAGTGGATCGACTTCGGAGCGGCGACCAGCACGTTGGCGGAAGCGCTCGCCGGCGCCTTGGTCTCGCCCGCGTTCGACGCACAAGCGGCCAGCGCAGCGAGCGCCGCCGCCGCGAGCTCAGGACGCATAGTCGAAGGCCACCACGCCGTCGATCCCGCCGTCGAGCACCTTGAGCACGATCGCCTTGACCACCTCGTGATCCGGATGCGGCAAGTACACGTCGCGCGACGCCGCGTCCTTGAACGTCATCACGAAGCCGTGCGTGAAGCCGCGGTTGAGCCCCTCGGGCGACGTGTACGCGCCGCCGGAGAACGACAGGATCCCGGGGATCTTCTTCTGCAGGCCTGCGAGCGCCTCGAACACCTTCGCGACCTGGTCCTTCGAAACATCCTTGCGGATCTTGAGCAGAACGACGTGCGTGATCATGGGCTCTCCTTCGAGCGGGGCCGCCGATCCTAGGAACCTCGCCGCCGAGCGCAATCGGCCAGCCCGGCCGATCTCAGGATCGTTCGGCCCGCAGCGCCACGAGCACGCCCGCGATCACCACGACGCCCCCCGCGAGGGCCAGGGGCGGCGGCGTTTCGGACAGGAAAGCCCACGCGAGCAGGGTCGCCCCCACGCTTTCGCCGAGCGACACGACCGACACCAGCGGAGCGCTCTCGTACTTCAGCGCGTAGTTGTAACTCGAGTGCCCGAGCACCTGCGGCACGAGCGCGACGACGACCAGCCAGCCATAAGTCGCGGCGGGCAGCCCGAACAACGCATCACCGCTCACCAGCGCGAACGCGAGCAGGAACAGCGCCGCGCTCCCATAACAGGCCGTCACGTACGGCAAGAGGCTCAAGCTGCGCCGCAGCCGCCTCCCCGCGAGCATGTACACCGCGCACAACCACGCTCCGGCCAGCGCGAGCAGATCGCCCCACAACGCGCTGCCCGACAGGTCGAAACTCCCGTTCGGCCCGAGGTCCGCGACGCCGATCAGCACGCAGCCGACGACGCTCACGCCGACGCCAATCCACGTTCCCGGCCGCACACGATCGTGCGAAACGAACGGCGCGAGCATCGCCACCCACAGCGGCGTCGTGTTCACGAGCACGAGGCTCGACGCGACCGTCGTGTACGAAAGCGAGCTGATCCACGTCGCAAAATGCAGCGCGAGCGCGAACCCCGTCCCCACCGCGAGCCAGCGCTCGCGCACGCTCAGTTTCGGCAGCTCTGCACGGCATTCGCGCCAGCCGATGGCTCCCAGCACCAACGTCGCGATCGCGCAGCGGTAGAACGCGACCACCAGCGGCGCCGCATCCGCAAACCGAATGAACACCGCGCTCGTCGACACCGCGAGAACGGCGACGACGAGCGCGATGCGGGGCGGAAACGGCGCGGCGGAGCTCATGCAAAGGCTCGCGCGGGCCGGGCCGCGCTCACGGGGCTACTTGGCCTCGGCCTTCGCTTCCGCGTAGTCGAGGTCGATCGCCGGCGGCGTGCCACCGGGGCCCGTCAGGTAGTGCTCGATCCACTGCTGCATGCGCAGGTTGTAGTCGAGCTTCGCCGCCGCCTTGCGGTTGCCGTGACCTTCACCGGGATACAGCACGAGCCGCACCGGCGCCGCGCTGCGCAGCTTGAGGTGGCGGTACATCTCGCGCGACTGGCCGGGGTTCACGCGCGGGTCGTCCTTGCCGTGCAGGATCAGGAGCGGCGTCTTGCACTGGCCCGCGTAGAAGATCGGGCTGCGCTCGAGCATCTTGGTCCAGTCCTCCCACGGGCGCTGGCGCGCGTGGACGAAGAACTCCTCGTCGGGAATGTCCGTCGTGCCGACCTTCGAGATCTTGTCGGAAATGCCGACGAACATCACGCCCGCTGCGATTCGGTCCGAATAGCGCGTCGAGAGCCACGCGGTCGCGTAGCCGCCGTAGGAACCGCCGGTGACGGCGACCTTGGAGCCGTCGACGAGGCCCGTAGCGATGAGGTGATCGACCGCGTCGATCAGGTCGTCGAATTCCTTGCCGGCCGCGTCGGCCTGGCTCGACTTCGCGAAGGCCATGCCGCGCCCGGTCGAGCCGCGGTAGTTGGTGTGCATCACCGCGAAGCCGCGCGCGGCCGCGGTCTGCGCCGGGTCGCCGTAGTTGGTGAGCCAACCGTTGGAGTGGTGCGCCTCGGGGCCGCCGTGCACGTACAGGATCAGCGGGTAGCGCTGGCCCTTCTTCTCGTCGAGCGGACGCACGAGCACGCCTTCGAGCTCGAGACCGTCGCGCGCCTTGAAGCGCACGACTTCCTGCGGCGCGAGGCGGTAGTTCTCGAAGCCCGCGTTGGAGTTGGTGAGCCGGCGCGGCGCGGCCTCGCCGTGGGCCATCGTGAAGACCTCGGGCACGTGCGTGGCTGAGTTCGCGAGGAACGCCGCGCGCAGGCCATCACCGGAGAGCGACACCGACGCGAGGATCGGGCCACCGGTCGCGACGAGCACCTTGGGCTGCACCTTGGAGAGGTCGCCGAGCACGAGCTTCTCGAAGCTCGTCTCGACGCCGCGCGCGAGCACGGCGAGGATCGAGTCGGGCGTCTGCCACGCGAAGGCCTCGCAGTCGCCCTCGAGGCCCGGCAGCACTTCGACCGGCGCGCCGCCGCTCGCCGGAGCGAGCATCAGGCGCCCGTCGGTCGGGTCGTTGCGGTCGCCGGCCGCGATGATCGCGATGCGCGCGCCATCGGGGCTCCACGCAACTTCGCCGAGTTTCCCGGGGTTTTCGATGCGCGCGAGCGGCTTGCCCTCGGCCGAGACGATCGCGACCTGCTTGCGCATGTAGTCGTCGTCGACGAGCGGCGTCGCCGCGACGGTGAGCGCGAGCGCGTCGCCCTTGGGATTCCACAGCGCTCCCGAGACATGGCCCTCGACCTCGAGCTTCGCCGGCTTGGCCTCGTCGAACAGCGTGCCGACCCACGGCTTCGACCAGCGCACGTCCTCCTCGTAGATCTCCTGCGTGAAGCCCTTGCCGCGCGCGGCCTTGCGTGCCGCGTTCTCGGGCTCGAGGCTGACGACAACGACACGCTTGCCATCGGGGTGCAGGTCGAAGGCCGAGATCGAGTCCTCGGTCGCTTCCGCGCGGCGCGCCTCGCCGCCGTCGAGCGCGATGACGTACAGCGCCGTCGCCTTGTCGTCCGAGCGCTTCTGCAGGAACGCGATCGAGCTTCCGTCCGCGGTCCAGCGCGGGCTCGACACGTTGCCCTTGCCCGTCACGTAGGGCCGCGAAACTCCGCTCGCGACGTCGACGACGTGCAGCTCGGTCCACGAGCCGCCGTCCTCGTCGACACCCGGCTTGCGCGGCACCGCGAGCACGTAGGCGATCTTCGTCCCGTCGGGCGAGAGCTCAGCGGCCGTGGCCGCGCGCAACTCGGCGACGCGATGGGCCGTCAGGACGTCGGCCGGAGCCGCGACCGCGGCAAACGACGGCGACAGCGTGGGAACGAACAGCAGGAGCGCGAAAGCGCTGGGGGCACGCATGGATTCCTCCGGGATGGACAGGGGCCCGGAGGATAGCGGAGGCGCCGCGGCTCGTCACGGCGCGCGCGCCGCCCGAGCCGGGCTCCGCAGGTTCAATCCATGTGCGCGACCACGCGCTCGTCCCCCATCTGCAGCGTGACCTGCAGCGTCTGGGCGCGTTGCGTGAAGCGCCGCTCGAGGCCCTTGAACATGGCCTGGTACGTGCGCAGCACGCCCTTCGTCGCGAGGCGGTACGTGAAGTCGACCCACGTCCAATAGCGCGGGCCGCTCAGGCCCTGGGCGCGCGCGTACAGGCCCGACTGCTCGGCGACGAGGTACTCGGCGTGCAGCATGAACAGCACGAGGTACGGCCGGTACATCCAACGCGGCTTGATCAGCTTCGGCAGGTACTTCACGAGCCACGGATTGCGCACTGCGAGCGGAAAGAGCTTGTGCAGGTTCTCCACCTGACGCTTGGTGTCGCTCTCGACCGGCAGCGAGCGCCGGAAGTTGACCGGGAACTGGTCGAGGCTCGACACCGCGTAACCCATCTGCGTGGTCGTGTCGGTGATGTCGAACATCGGATAGGGCTGCATCAGGCTGACCATCGGGTGGTCGACCTTGCATTCGACGTTGAGGCGCACGGTGTCGAGCTCGTCCTCGATCGTCGCGCCGGGCGCGCCGAGGATGTTGAGCGAACCCAGGCGAATGCCGTGCTTGGTGATCCAGCCCGCGGCCTGCACGAGCTGCTGGCGCGTCGTGTTCTTGCGGAACAGCGTGTTGCGTACGTGGTCGTTCGCGGCCTCGATCGCGATGCGCGCGTAGACGCAGCCCGCCTTGCGCAGCAGCTCGATGTGGCGCTCCGTCGTCAGGTTCGCCATCAGGATCACGTCGAACGGCAGCCCGATCTCCTTGGGGTAGCGCTCGCAGAACTCCTCGAGCCAGCCGTTCTTCAGGTTGAAGATGTCGTCGACGAAGTGCAGGAACTTCAGGTTGTACTTCGCGCGAACCTGCTTGATCTCCTCGAGGATGTGGTCGACCGAGCGCTTGCGCGTGTACTCCTTGTTGTTCGCCGAATAGACCTTCTTCTTCCACGCGTGGTGGAAGCAGAACGAGCAGTTCATCGGGCAGCCGCGCTGCGTCACGAACACCTTGCGGTCGCAGTCGCGATAGACCGGCGCCGCGTCGTACACGACGTCGCGGTCGGGCTGGCCCAGCTCGTCGAGGTTCTGCACGAGCGGCCGCACGGGATTCTTCGCGACCTCGCCCGTCTTCGCGTCCTTGACCCACAGGTTCTGGACGTCGGAGAAGTCGCGGCCCTCGGCCACGCGCTCGAGCAGCTCGACGATCGCCTGCTCGCCCTCGCCGCGGCAGATCACGTCGATGCCGTCGGTCTCGATGTACTCGGGGCTGAAGGTCGGGTGCGGCCCGCCGAAGACCGAGAGCACGCCCGGCAGCTCGCGCTTCACGCGCTGGTTGATCTCGGCGAGGTACAGGTGCATGCCCGTCGTCACCGAGTACGCGACGACGTCGGGCTGGTACTCCTTGAGCTTCTGCACCCAGTCGCGGTCGGGCACGAACAACGCCTTGGTCTGGTGCCCCGCGTCCTTGATGGCGCGCGACAGCCACATGATCCCGAGCATCTCCTGCGGCAGGTATTCCTCGATGAACAGGACCCGGAGACTCTTCTTTGGCGCTTGGGTGATCACGATGGTGCCGTCAGGGGTAAGGGCGAGCGCCACGCCTCATGCGAGATGCGTGCCAGCGCCCCGCACCTTTCGGCGGGCGCTCCCGGGCCACTGCCTACTCACTTGGGCCACCAACGAATCGCCGAAACCCCGCGAAACGCCGCGTAGGAACTACGAGATCGCATCCTGCGGGCGCCGCCCGGCCGCGGCCTAGCCCGCGGTCGTCTTCGTCATCGCGTCGCTCGAGCGCGACGCCGCGTTGCCCGACGTGCCGGTCTTGTGGCCGGGGTCGACCCACGAGCGCGAGAGCTCGGGCCGCGGGAAGAGCTTGCGCTCGATGCGGTTGTAGACGTCGAAGGCGCGCGCCTCGAGCACGCCGAAGTTCCAGTTGTTGTCACGCAGCCGCGACTCGGCGCGCCGCTCCCAGAACCCGATCTTGCCGCGCGCGAGCCCGTAGCTCAGCGTCACGTAGTGCTGGTAGAGCTTGCGGCGCTCGGCGACGTGCGGCGGGATCTTGCCCGGCCAGGTCTCCTCGAGGTGGTACTCGCCGATCGAGCCCCACTCCTCGATCTTCTGCGGCGGCTGGTAACCGAGCGAGATCGCCTCGTCCCACATCGCCGTGCCCGGGATCGGCCGGTACGGCCAGACGGTCGGGCGCGCGAGCGGGGCGGCGACGTGCAGGCGCCGGCACTGGTCGATCGTTGCGATCATCGACTCGGGGCCTTCGCCCGGGTACCCGATGATGTACGTCACCGACGCGCACACGCCGCGCTTGTCCATCTCGACGGCGGCGGCGATGTTGTCGTCGTCCTTGATGGGCTTGCCGATGCGCTTCATCATCTCGTTCGTGCCGGCCTCGGCGCCGATCTCGGCGACGTACATGCCGGCCTTCGCCATCGCGTCGAGCACGTCGGGCTTGTAGCTCAGGATGGAATGCGTCTCGATGAACGCGTTCCACCACATCTTCATGTCGCGCGCGAGCAGGCCCTCGGCGAAATCCTTCGTGCGCTTCTGCAGCACGCCGAAGTTCGCGTCGTGGAAGCGCACCGTGTCGAAGCCCCAGCGTTGCTGGAGGTCCTGCAGGTCGTCGAGCATCCGGTCGGCCGGCATCGCCTTCCAGCGGCGGTCGGTGACGATCGGCGAGCAGCAGAACGTGCACGGCTCCGGGCAGCCGTAGCTCGAGAAGTACGTGATGCCGAAGTACGGCTTGCGCGAGCCGATCGCGGGCGGCGTCGGCATGCGCAGGATGTGCTTGTGGCTGCCCTGCTGGAGCTGGCGGTCGCGGTAGGGCGCGATGTCGAGCAGGTGCCAGGCGCAGTTGTGGACGCCGTCCCAGCCGACGACGCCGCGCTTCTCGGTCTTGATCACCTGGCCGTCGCGCCACAGCGCGAGCCCGGGGATCGTCTCGAGCGACGTGCCGGCGTCGATCGCCTGCACCACGTCGCGGAAGGCGTGTTCGCCCTGGCCGAGCACGACCGCGTCGTACAGGCCCGTCGCGAGCTGCAGCTCGGGCCGCACGCTCGCGAACCAGCCGCCGATGATGCTCGGCAGCTTGGGGAAGCGCTGCTTGACCTTGCTCGTGGCGCGGAACCCGTCGGTCACCATGAACCCGAGGATGCCCGTGGTCGCGTACAGGAACGCGCCCTCGCAGGCCTCGAGCAGCCGCCGATGCGCCTCGTCCTGCTCGTACAGGTGCGCGTCGACGATCACGATCTCGTAGCCCTCCTTGTCGGGGAAGGCCGCGATCGTGAGCATCTCCAGCGGCAGCATGTCTCCGCTGCACGGCGGGCCGATCGTGGAGTCGACCTGCTGCGGCTGGTACAGGACGATCTTCTTCTTCATGCGGCGGAGCGGCGGGGTGCGGAGCAGGGAGGGCCCTCGCCGAACGCGTGTTCGGTCGGGAGCGGGACCCTAGTGTAGCCTGCCGTGCACGGAAGAGTCGCCGGCGCTCCGCGCCCAGAAACATCGTCCCTTCCGCGCCGGGCACGTCTCTGGCGAAGTCACGGTCGCCACAGCCACGCCCGCCGCAGGCAGCGGCTGGCGAAGCTCTCACCGACGCCCCCACTCCCCGGGCGGCGCGCCGTCAGGACTTTCCACGCGACCACGGTCGCGACGGCGCCGAGAGCGCCGAGCAGCGGCTTCCACAACGGTCCCAGACTGCGCTCCCCGCGGTGGTGCAACGCGATCAGCCCACCGGCGACGCGGCGCTGCGAACGCCGTTCGAGCGCGTCGACGAGTTCCTCAGGCGTCCGGGCGGGAAGGCGGGGTGCGTTCGCCGTCATCTTCATGCTCCTTTCGCAGTCGCTCGAGCTCGCGAGCATCGCTCGCGCGCATCCACAGGTGCAGGACCGCGAGCAGGCCCCCGAGCAGCGTGAGCCCGGCCGCGATCTCGCCGAGCCACGGCGCGCGCTCGAACAACGCGAGCGCGCCGCCGATCACTCCGCGCGCGAAGGCGGCGCCCGCGAGCACCGCGACCGCGAGACCGAAGGCGACCAGCGGCAACGCCCACACGACCTCGAACAGCCGCCGCCGCAGCGCGAGCCGTGTGCGCTCCGCGCGCAGGCGCAGCCAGCGCACGAGCTCGAGCCCGACGGCGCCGAGATCCTCGAGCCACGGGCCCTTCGGCGGCGGAGTTTCGCGGCCCGCGCGAGCGCGTGCCTCGGTCCCCGCCTCGGGACCCGCGTGCTGTCCGTCACGGTCGATCACGCGGCGCTCCTAGCGCCGTGCGGCGAGGTAACCGACCAGCAGGCCGACACCCGCGCCGATTCCGGCCGCCAGCGCGACGGAGCGCACCGGGTGTTCCCGCACGTGGTCCTCGAACTCGCCCTCGAGCTCGACCGCACGCTGCTTGCCGCGGGCGTACAGCCCCTCGGCGCGCTCGCGCAGCTCGTCGACGCGCTCGCCCATCGTCGGACGGGCGTTGGCATTGATCTCCGGAATCGTCTGGGTCGTCATGGCAAGCCTCCTTGTGGCAAGGCCCTCCGCGCGCCAGTGTCCGCGACGCCCAGCCGATCCGCTCGACGTCCCTGCGGCGCTGCTCGCGATGGAGGACACTGCCGACTAGCGCGAGGTCCGGGACGGCTCAATCGACACGACGTTCGTAGTGCCGAGCCCAAACACGTGCCCGTTGTGCGCAGCGGCCGTGCGCGCTCGAGCGCAAGCGCGTGCGCCCGCGCTCAGAGACCGTGAAGACATTCACGGTCTCGCCGTCCGGCGCCGCCAGGCGACGGCGCAACAGGCTTCCTGAGAGCTCGTATCCTCATTTCTTCACGAGCTCTCAGTCGACGACCGCGATCGCCTTGCCGCTCGACCAGGCCGCGGCCTGCAGCAGCGCGACGATCAGGTTGCGCGGGCTCGCGAGGCCCTTTCCCGCGATGTCGAAGGCCGTCCCGTGGGCCGGGCTCACGCGCAGGAAGCTCAGTCCCGCGATCACCGTCAGGCCCTGTTCGGGCGCGTGCAGCTTGACCGGAATGAAGGCCTGGTCGTGGTAGAGCGCGAGCACCCCGTCGAAGCGTCCCTGGCTCGCCTGCAGGAACACGGTGTCCGGCGACAGCGGCCCGCGCACGTCGACGCCGCGCGCGCGCGCCGCCTCGACCGCCGGATCGAGCACGTCGAGCTCCTCGCGACCGAGCACGCCGCGCTCGCCCGCGTGCGGATTGAGCCCCGCGAGCGCGATCACCGGCTTCGCGAAGCCCCAGCCGCGCAGCGTCTCGTCGAACAGCAGCAGGTGGTCGAGCACCCGCTCCGTCGTCACGAGCTCGAGCGCCGCCTTCAGCGGCAGGTGCCGCGAGAGCTGCAGCACGCGCATCTTTCCCGCGACCGCCATCATCTGGAAGCGCGTCGCGCCGTCCCAACGCCCGAGCAGCTCCGTCTGTCCCTCGACCTTCTCGCCGGCCGCGTGCAGCGCTTCCTTCGAGACCGGCGCGGTGACGAGCGCGGCGACGCGTTTCGCGCGCGCGAGCTCGACGCCCGCCCGCAGCGCATCGAGCGCCGCGCGGCCGCAGCTCGCCTGCACCTTGCCGAGCTCGTACTGCTCCGGACCACCCGTGTCGATCCACGTCGCGCCGCGTGGGCTGTCGAGCTCGCCCTCCGCGCGCACGAGCGGCACGTCCGCGGGCCGCAACTTTCCGGGTCCGAGCACGACCAACCGGCAGGCCTCGTGCACGCGCGCGTCGCCGAGCGCGAGCAGCACGGTTTCCGGGCCGACACCGGCCGGATCTCCGACGGTCAGGGCGAGCAGCGGCCGCAAGTCGCGCGTCGTGGGCATCGCGCGCAGTCTAGCCGCCGCTTCAGGGGCCCTGCGACGGTTCCTGCGGCGCCGCGAGCTCCTGCTGCGCCTTGTCGAGCCACGCGATCACGTCGGCGACGACCGACAGCGTGCGCGGGTCGAGCTCGTCGTCGACGTCGCAGGCCGAGAGCAGCGCGAAGACGTCGACCGTCGCGCGCACCGGCAACGTGTGCGCGTCGCCCAGCGCGACGACCCGCTCGCGCCCCCACTCGACGCCGGCGCTGACGATCTCGGGCGCGCGCATCGGCGCCTCGGGTCCCATCGCGGGTTCGTGCGGGGCCGGATTCATCGCTCAGCCTTCGAGGTCCATCACGTTGTGGCGCGCGAGGAAGCGCAGGCTCTGCACGGAGTCGCGCTCGCGCAGCGCCGCGGCCTCGGCGACGCCGAAGCCGATGCGCACGCTGCGTCCGTCGCGCGCGAGCCGCTGCTCGAGCTCCGCCACGCGCGCCTCGAGGAACTCGCGCGTCTTCTCGTCGGCGACGTGAATGCGCAACGCGAGCGAAGTGTCGCTGCCGAGCACGTCGACACGCACCGGTCCGGTCGCACCGAGCTCGAGCGCGAGCGCGAGCCGGCGCGACACGGGCGCGCCCGGCGGAAGCAGCTCGGAACGGAACGACTCGCGGTGCACGAACAGGTGCGCGGTCGCCCAGCGCGCGCCGTCGAACACGG
>JAPLOE010000145.1 GCA_026692705.1 Planctomycetota bacterium | reverse complement strand
TTCAAGGACCTCTTCGCCGGCATCCGCGACATCGTCGGCGGCCGTTCGAGCGTGTACGAGCGTGAGCTCGGCGCCGCGCGCCAGATCGCGCTCGACGAGCTCGCGAGCGAAGCGAAGAAGCTCGGCGCGAACGCCGTCGTTGGCATCGACCTCGACTACGAGGTCGTCGGCGCCAACGGCAGCATGCTGATGGTGACCGCGAGCGGCACCGCCGTCGTGATCTGACGCTCAGTCCGTTCCAGTTCAGCGCGGGCGCGCCTTGCGCAGCGCAGCCGCGAGCACTTCCGCTACGTGCAGCACGCGCGCCTTCACGCCCTCGCGCGCGAGGCCGGACTCCCACTGCATGTGGCAACCGGGGTTCGCGGTGACGAGCGTCTGTGCGCCGGAACTGCGGAACGCGGCGGCCTTCTTCGCGAAGACGGCCTTGCTGTCGTCGGGGCGCAGCATCGAGTAGATGCCGGCGGAGCCGCAGCACGCTTCCGAGTCGGGCAGGTCGACACGTTTCGCGCCGCAACGCTCGAGCACGGTGCGCGGCTGCGCGCGCACCTGCTGGCCGTGGCAAAGATGGCACGGGTCGTCGTAGGTCAGCGTGCCGAGCTCGTCCCCGAGCGTTCCCGCGAAATCCGCGGGCATTTCGGCGGCGACGAACTCGCTGAAGTCCTTCACGCGGGCCGAAAAGCGCGCCCCGCGCTCGCGCCAGGCCGCGTCGTCCTTGAGCAGGTGCGCGTAGGCCTTCATGTGCGCGCCACAACCGGCGCTGTTGACGATCACGGGTGCATTTCCCGTCGCCTCGAAGCGCTCGATCGTGTCCCGCGCGAGCTCGCGCGCGCCGTCGAGGTCGCCGTTGTGCGCGTGCAGCGCTCCGCAGCACACGTGGCCCTGCGGCACCTTGGTCTCGAAGCCGATGCCCGTCAGCACCTCGACCGTCGCGCGGTTGACGCGGCCGAACAGCTCGCGCATCGCGCAACCTTCGAGCATCGCGACCTCGCCGCGGCGCGGGCCGACGGCCGGAGTCGTGGCGGGCAGCGGCGCGCGCTCCGACTTCGGCGGGACGGTGCTCATCTCGACCAGCGGGCGCCCGAGCTTGCCGAGGAGCCGCGCCGCGCCGGTGCGCTGCGCGAGCCGCATCGACGTCGCCGTGAGCGAGAGCCACGCGCGACTGCGCAGCACGGTGCCGAAGCCGATCCTGCGCGCGGTGCGCGCGAGGAACCCTCGCCGTTGCACTTTCTCGACGCCCGACCGCGCGCTCTCGATCAGCTCGCCGAAGCGCACGCCCGCGGGGCAAACGCTCTCGCAGTGGCGGCACGCGAGGCAGAAGTCGAGTTCCTCGCGGTACTCGGGCGCCGTCGCCGCGAGCTCGCCCTCCGCCACCGCGCGCATCAGGTAGATGCGGCCGCGGGGGCTCGAGCTCTCGGCGCCGGTGAGCTGGTACGTCGGGCAGGTCCGCAGGCACAGGCCGCAGTGGATGCAGTCCAGGCTCTTCGTGTAGTCGACGAGTTCCTGCGGGTTCATCGGGGTGCGGAAGTCTAGCGGAGGCGCGTGCGGCGCGCGGGTCACAGCCCGCCCGCGAAGCGGCCCGTGGAGAAGACGCCGTCGGGGTCGAGGTTGCGCTGGATCGTGCGCATCAGCTCGAGGCCCGCGGGCGGAGCCCCGAAGGGATCGAGCTCGACCAGCGCGCCCCGCGGTGCGTCGCGCATCGCGAGCGACACGTTGTCGCGAGCGAGCGCGTTGCGCAGCACGCCGGCGAGCCGCGAGAGCGCCTGCGCGTCGCCGACGTTCGAGCGCAACTCGACCAGCATCTCGGCGATGCCCGGCTGCAGCGCGACGCCGTGCTCGATCCGCGCGTTGGCGAGCGCCTCGAGCACGATCTTCGCCGCGTTCTCGAGCTTCGAAGGAAGGCACGCGACGTGCAACTTGGGGTGCGGCGAGCCGTCGAAACGCTGGCGCACGCTCGCACGCTCGGCCTCCTCGCGCGCCGCGAGTCCGTCGATCGTTCGTGCGCCGGGCCAGGCGCAGGTGAGCTGCAGCGCGTCGGCGAGCGAGCTCGCCTCGACCGTGAGCCACGCCTCGCGCTCGGGCTCCGGATGCAGCCGCAGCGAGACCTCGACGATCACTCCGAGCGTGCCGTGCGAGCCGCAGTACAGCCGATGCAGATCGAAGCCGGTGACGTTCTTCACGAGCTGGCCGCCCGAGCGTGCGAGCGAACCGTCGGCGAGCAGCGTGCGCGTGCCGAGCACGTGGTGGCGCACCGGGCCGTAGCGTAGGCGATCGAGCCCCGACTCTCCGGCCGCGACGACGCCGCCGATCGTGCGGCGCGCGGGCGCGGGCACGTCGGGCGTCAGGAAATGCCCACCGGAACGACACTTCGCGGCAAGGCGCGCCATGCTCAGCCCGGCCTCGACCGTGATCGTGCCGTCGTCGGGCACGTGGCTCACGACACGCTCGAGCCGGCGCGTCGACAGCACGAAATCGGCGTGCCCCGGCGTGCCGCACCAGCCGAGCTTCGAGCCCAGCCCGAGCGGAATCACGCGCAGCTTGTCCGCCGCCGCGAGCTTGACGAGCTCGACCGCGGCCTCGACCGTCGGAGGCGCGACGAGCGGCAACGGTTCGACGTCGAAACGCGGCCGCGCGAGCTCCACCTCGCCCGCGAGGCGCTCCAGTCGTTGCCCCAGCGTGTCGAGCGCGCTCATTTCGGCCGCTCCGTGCCGCGCATCTCGCGGCAGGCGTGCACGGGAATCAGCTTGCCGGGGTTGAGCAGGTGCGCGGGATCCCAGGCCTCGCGCACGCGGCACATCGCGTGCAGGTCGCGCTCCTCGAACACGAGCGACATGAATTCCTGCTTCTCGAGACCGACGCCGTGCTCGCCCGTGAGCGAACCACCGGCCGCGACGACGACCTTCATGATCTCGTCACTCGCCTCGAGCACGCGCCGCACCTCGTCCTTGTCGCGGCGGTCGTAACTGATGTTCGGGTGCAGGTTGCCGTCGCCGGCGTGGAACACGTTGGCGAGCTTGAGCCGCCTCTCGCGCGCGATGCGCGTCGACTGCGCCACGAGCTCGCGCAATTTCGTGCGCGGCACGACGACGTCGGCGACGTACAGGTCGGGCGCGATGCGTCCCATCGCTCCGAAGGCGCCCTTGCGGCCGGCCCACAGTTTCTTGCGCTCCGCCGCGGAACGCGCGCGGCGCACGTCGATCGCTCCGCGGCGCAGCGCGATCGCCTTCATCGGCGCGAGCGTCGCCTCGACTTCGACCTCGGTGCCTTCGGCCTCGACGAGCAGCACCGCCTCCGCCTCGCGCGGGTAGCCCGCGGCGAACACGCTGTCCTCGACGGCCTCGATCGTCAGCCGATCGAGGATCTCGAGCGCCGAAGGCTCGAGGTGCGCGGCGATCGAGTCGCTCACCGCATCACAGGCCGCATCGAGGTCGGTGAAGATCGCGAGGAAAGTCTCGGTCACCGGCGGCGTCGGCACGAGCCGCACCGTGACCTCGGTCGCGAGCCCGAACATGCCTTCGCTGCCGACGAACAGGCCGACGAGATCGAAACCGTCCGGGTCGGGGCGCGGCAGTGCGAGGTCGAGCACGCTGCCGTCGTCGCGCACGATCACGAGGCCGAGGATGTGGCGCGTCGTCGCGCCGTGCTTGAAGCAGTGCGGGCCGCCGGAGTTCTCACCGACGTTGCCGCCGATCGTGCAGGCCGCCTGACTCGACGGATCCGGCGCGTAGAAGAGCCCATGCTTCTCGACGGCGAGCGTGAGGTCGACGTTGACGACTCCGGCCTGCACACGCGCGTACCGATCGGCGACGTTGACCTCGAGCACGTCGCGCATGCGTGCGAAGCCGACGAGCGCTCCACCGTCAACCGGCGTCGCGCCACCCGAGAGGCCAGTGCCCGCTCCGCGTCCGACGACCGGAATTTTCTCGCGGTGGAGGATGCGCATCGCGCGGGCGCACTCCTCGGTGTTGCGCGGCAGGAGCACCACCGCCGGCTTCTGCCGCAGCAGCGCGAGCCCGTCGCACTCGTAGGCGAGCAGGCGCGTCGGGTCCGCGATCACGCCCGCGGGCCCCAGCGCCGCGCGCAGCTCCTCGAGGACGCCGGCACGCATCGCTAGAAGTCGATGCGCTTGAGCTTCGCGATGCCCAGCGCGAGCACGGCCACGATGAACGCGATCGTCGTCCCGACCGAGAACCACGCGTTGAACTGCCACGGCGCGGTCCAGCCGAAGAAACTGTCGTAGTCGGCCTGCGACATCTGCTGCGCCAGCGCATCCTCGATCTGGATCGACGCGACGAACTTCTGTGCGGCGGTTTCCTGCTCGGGCGTGCGGGCCCAGGTGGCTTCGGCGTCGTAGTCGAGCGTCAGGATGCGCGAGTTGATCTGGAACACCCAGCGCCGCCGCAGGCGCTTCTCGCCGCCGCGGTCCTCGACCCACTCGAAGCGGTCGGTGTAGCGCCCGGAGATGTCGCTGCGCACCGGATCGACGCTCAGCTCCTTGCGGAGCTTCTTGACCAGGCTCGAGCGCGTGCCGATCACTTCCATGTCCTGGCTGCGCAGCGTCCAGCGTGCCTCACCCGAACCTTCGGGCACGGCCGCGAGCCACTCCAGTCCATCGCCCTCGAACGAGCTGCGCGGCTCGCGCCGGAAGCCGGCGGGCGGCTCGAGCACCTCGAGGCCGAGGTCCTCGTCGCGGAACTCCGCGATCGGCTCGAAGCCCTTGCGCCAGCCCTGCGCGATGCGCGTGGCGTCGCGCGACTTGGGCGCGAGCACGTGGTAGACGGTGAGGCCCGTGCGCAGCGTCGCGTAGGCCGCCGAGTCCTCCTCGATGGCGGGCGTCTTGTCCGGGTGGCGCGCGTAGTAGTCGGCTTCCTGGCGCTCGCTCGCGACGATCGACTCCCAGCCCTTGTGCAGGCCGCAGTTGACCGGCATGAACACGAGCGTGAGCAGGATCGAGGCGATCGAGTTGCGCGTGAAGACACCGATCGTGCACGAGATCGCGTGGAAGATCGCGAAGCCGTAGACGAGCGTCACGATGCTCCACAGGAGGCCCGGGTCGAAGTACTGCGAGCTGACCGCGAGGCCGAGCGAGGTGCCGCCGACCAGCACGAGCGCGAGCACGCCGACGAAGATCAGGCCGGCGACATAACGCGACAGGAACAGCGCCATGCGCGAGACAGGCTTGCTGAACACCACGTCCGCGGCGCCGCGCTCGAGCATCTGCGGCACGTAGAACGAGATCGCCGCGATGCCGAACACGAGGCCGAACTTGTCGGCGACCTGGTCGATCAGCGTGGTCGCGATCGTCTGCAGCAGCGAATCGCGGAAGCCCGGCGGGAGCTGGTATTCCCCGGGATTCGGCATCGCTCCGCCCGAGCCGCTCCCGAAACCGTCGGGAATCAGGTCGACGTAGCGCAGGTCCCAGGCCCACAGGAACGAGACTTCCTGCTCGCCGAAGCTGACCAGGAACGACATCGCCACCGGCACGAGGAACAGGATCAGCAGGATGCGGAAGCCCAGGTTGTCGAGCACCTGGTACAGCGCGTCGAGGAACAGGCCCTTCAGGGTGAAGCGGTTCACGCGGGCTCCTTGCGCACGAGCTGGATGAAGGCCTGCTCGAGGTTGAGGCGGCGGGCTGTGATGCCGCGGATCGAGATGCGCGCGTTGCGCAGACGGTCGACGCACTGGTCGAGCTCGGCGTCGGAGAGCTGCAGCTCGAAGCCGTTGGGCAGGGCCTCGAAGTTCGAGCCGAGCTCGCCGACCAGACTCGCGAGCAGCGGCGGCGCGGGCTCGAGCTCGAAGCGATAGCGGCCCGTGCGTGGCGTGAGCTCGGCGATCGAGCCTTCGCGCAGGATCTTGCCCTTGGCCATGATCACGACGCGGTCGCAGATCAGCTCGACTTCCTGCAGCAGGTGCGAGTTGATGAACACCGTCGTGCCACGCTCCTTCAGGTTCTGCACGATCTGGCGCACCGCCGCGCGGCCGACCGGGTCGACGCCGTCGGTCGGCTCGTCGAGGATCACGAGGTCGGGCTCGTGGATCATCGCCTGCGCGAGGCCGATGCGCTGCGTCATGCCCTTGGAGTACTCGCGGATCTTGCGCGCCGCCGCGTCCTTCATGCCGACCTGCTCGAGCAGCTCGGGGATGCGCTTGCGCAGGTACTCGCGGTCGCGGCCGCACATCATCCCGAACAGCTCGAGCATCTGGATGCCCGTCAGGTACTGCGGCAGGCGATGACCCTCGGGCAGGTAACCCACGCGCATGCGCGCCTGCGCGTCGCCGACGGGTCGGCCGAAGAGCTGCGCGTCACCGCTCGTGCGGCGCGCGAGGCCGAGCAGGATCTTCACGAGCGTCGTCTTGCCGGCGCCGTTGGGGCCGAGCAGGCCGAAGACCTGACCGCGGCCGACCTCGATGCTGATGCCGTCGAGCGCGCGGAAGCCGCCGCCGCGGAGCAGGCCGCCGCCGTACACCTTGGTGACGTCGCGGACCGAGACGATGGTTTCTGCCATGGACATGGGCGGAAAGCGTAGCGATTACCCTCCCGCGATCGCGACTCGGGCTGCGCCGATCCAGCCCGCGGCGGGGCCGAGCGTGGCGCGCAGGAGGCGCACGTCCGGTGCGCGGCCGCCGTAGCTGCGCTCCTCGATGCCTTCGCGGATGCCGTGCTCGAGCACGTCGAGCGCTCCGGAAAAACCGCCGCCGAACACGTACACGCGCAGGTCGAGCAGGCACAACACGGGGCCGAGCCCACGTCCGAGGTCGCGGCCGATCTCGTGCATCAGCGCCTTTTCGGGAGCGTGGCCGTCGCGCGCGCGTTGCGCGAGCAGCACGAGGTCGCCGGGCTTCGACGCGGGCAGGCCCGCAGCGAGCGCGCGCCGCTTCGCCGCCGTCGCCGACGCGAGCGTCTCGACGCAGCCACGCTTGCCGCAGCCGCAGGGCGGGCCAGCGGGATCGACCACGATGTGCCCGACTTCGCCCGCCATGCCGGCGCCCGCGTACAGCGCGCCGTTGAGGATCAGACCGCCGCCGATGCCGGTGCCGAGCGTGACGACGAGCGCGTCGCGCTCTCCACGGCCTGCGCCGAGCCACAGCTCGCCGACCGCGGCCGCATTCGCGTCGTTCTCGACGTGCACACGCGACAGCGGCAAGCCCGTGCGCCGCGCGAGGCCCGCCTTGACGTCGAGGCCGCCAAAACCGGGCAAGTTGGGGCTCGTGATCACGACGCCGCGCGTGCGGTCGAGCAGGCCGGGCACGCCGATGCCGAGCGCGTCGCCGCCGCCGAGCTCCTGGAACAGGTTCGCGAGGCGGTCGAGCACGATCTCGGGCCCGTCGGCGAAACCGGGATCGATCGTGCGTTCCGCGAGGATCTCGCCGGTGAGCGTGATGCGCCCGGATTTCGCGGCCGTGCCGCCGAGGTCGATGCCGACTTGCGTCGAGGTCATGGCGCAGAGCGTAACGAGAGCGGTGCGAGCGCGCTAAGGGAGCTCGACGCGGCGGAACACGTAGTTTCCGGCCTCGTTTCGGCCCAGGACGACCGCGAAGTTGCCCAGCGCGCTCTCGGCGACGAGCCGCACCTCGCCGGGGTAGCCGTCGAGCGCCTTTCCGACCGAATCGAAGCGCAGGCGCAGCTTGCCGCCCTCGATGCGATGCTCGACGCCGTCGCCGCGCGCCTCATCGAAGGACTTCGAGCCGACGTCGAGGTGGAACAGGGGGCCGAGCAGCACGAGCTCGCGGGGCAATTCGATCTCGAGGCTGTCGCTCGACACGAGGTTCTTCGTGCGGCCGATCGAGAGGTTCTCGGACGAAAGGGTCTGCGCAAAATCGAGCAACCGTTCCGCGAGGCTGCCCGGCGCGTGCGGGGCCGGCTCGGCGGTGCGCGCGAGCTCGCCCTTGTGCTCGATCGTGTCGATGAAGAACACGCCGTCGTCGCAGATCAGCACCGCACGCAGCGGCTTGACCGCGTCGCCGAACTCCTTGAGCTCGCCGAGGCCCGAGTAGCTCACCTCGACCGAGCCGAACTTCGTGCGCGCGAGCGGAGCGATCTCCGGCTGCGTCTTGCCGACCGTGAACGTCGTGTACTCGCCCTCGACCATGTCGGTGAAGCGCACCGCGAGCACGAGCGCCGCGTTGCGCAGCGCGCGGTCGCTGCGGTTGTTGACGGTGACGTTGATCTCGCTGCCGATGAGCTGCTCCTCGACCTCGAGGTCGAGGTAGCTCTTTTCCGGCACGTATTCGCGGTAACGGTCGCCGAGCAGCTCCTCGCAGAACTCGAGGTCGTACAGCACGAGGTCCCACTGGCCCTGCACGCGGCGGCGCGCGAAGTGGTCCTTCACGCGCTCGAAGGCGCCCGCGGCGTCGCCGGCGTCGAGCTGCGCGCGCGCGAGCTGCAGGTCGGGGCTGAAGTGGTTCGCGCCCAGCATCATCGTGCGGTAGATCGCCGTGACGCGGCCACCTTGGCGCGTGCGGCGCAGGTACTCGCGCTTCGAGTAGGGATCGAGCTCGTCGCGCAGGCGATCGGCCTGCAGCGGATAGCGCGAGGCCGCGAGCTCGAGGTCGCTTCGGCCTTCGCTCGCTTCACCGCGAATCCAGCGCGACATTCCGCGCAACACCAGCGCCGGTGCGTTGTCCGGCTCGCGCTGCAGCACTTCCGCGAGCAGCGTCTCGACCTCGTTCGTGCGTTCTCCCGCGGGTTTTTCGCGGTCGCGCTCGATCAGCGCCAGCGCGAGCAGCAGCGTCGCTTCGACATCGCCCGGAGCCAGCTCGAGCGCCGTGCGCGCCGACTGCGCCGCGTCCGCGTAGTCGTGCGCCGCCACTTGCAGGTACACACGGTCGCGCTGCGCGCACAACCGCATCCATTCGTCCTCGACCTCGCGGAACACCGGCACAGCCGCGTCGAGCGCGTACAGCAGCTCCTCCTCGAAGCGCTGCACTTCCGCGAACGTCGCCGCGCGACTGGCCTCGCGCTTCGCACGTTCTTCCGCGAGCACCTTCTGGCGCGCCGGATCGCTCGGATTGAGCGACACGGTGCCCAGCGGCGTCGTCGCCCTGATGTCGGTGGCCTGCAGCACGCGCGCGAGCTCGTCGCTCAGCCGCCCGAAGCTGCCCCACAGTTCCTCTTCCTGCTTCTGCTTGTCGAGCGCGCCGTAGTACTTCACGAGCACGTCGACGATGCGCTTGCGCGACTCGAGCAGCTTCGGCGCCACGCGCCGGTAATCGCCGCGCGACACGTTCTCGAGGAATTGCCGCACCGAACCCGAGCTCTTCACCGCGAGGTCGAGCTCGCGCACCGCGCGCAACGTCGCCTCGACGTCGTAGGGTTCCGGCTGCGCCACGGGCTCGAGCGCCTTGCGCGCGGGCGCTGCCTCGCTCTCCACCTGCTTCAGGCGCTCCTCGCGCACTTCCTGCGGCGTTTCCGCGGGCCGAAGCGCGAAGTACAGCACTCCCGCGAGCGCCGCCGCCGCCGCGAATCCGCCGACGAACGGCCAGGCGCCGCGCCCCGAACGTCGCCGCGCGCTCACGGAGCGGGCGTGCGCTTGGTGCGCCGCGTCACGCGGCGGTAGGCCTTGAGATATTCCTCTGCTGTCGCGCCCCACGAGAAGTCCTGTCGCATGCAGCGCGAAGTCACTTGCTTCCACGCTGCGGGGTTCTTGTACAGCTTGCGCGCGGCCTCGATACCTTCGAGCAGGCTCTCGCCCGAATACACCGGGAAATGCACGCCCGTGCCGCTGCGCGCGTTCTTCTGCAGGTCGACGACGTAGTCCTCGAGGCCACCGCCGCCGTACACGATCGGAACGGCGCCGTAGCGCATGCCGATCGCGCACAGCGCGTTGCCGGGGTTGTAATGCGCCGGCAGGATGAGCATGTCCGCCGCGCCGAGGATCTGGTGCGCGATCGCGGGCTGGTAGCCCTCGAGCACGCGGCAACGCCCGAAGAACGTCGTCTGGATCGTCTTGAGCCGGTCGTGGATGTCCGGCCGCCCCGTGCCCATCAGCACGGCCTCGACGCCGCGCTCGAGCGCCGTGGTCAGGATCTCGGCGAGGATCTCGGTGCCGCTGTCGGCGTCGAAGCGCCCGAGCATCGCCATCAGCGGCGTGCGCGCGCCCGACTCGAGCTTGAGCAGCCCCTGGAGCGTCGTCTTGCACTTCGTCTTGCCGTTGAGCGTCTTGTCCTTGATGGAGAAGTTGCGCGGCAGGAGCGGGTCCGTGCCCGGGTCCCAGGCCGAGTAGTCGATGCCGTTGGCGATGCCGACGAGCTCCTTCGAGCGCCGCCGGAAGGCGTCCTCGAGCCCGTAGCCGCGGTCCTGCTGCTGGATGCGCTCGGCATGGCCCGGCGAATGCGTGCCGATGATGGTCGCGAACTCGGTGCCGGCCTTGAGGAAGTTGACCTTGCCCGCGACCTCGAGGCCGCCGACGGACTGGAACACGCGGTAGGGGAGGCCCAGGCGCGGGAGCACCTCGCGCTCGAACGTGCCCTGCATCGCGATGTTGTGGATCTGGAAGTACGTGCCCGCCTTCGAGGCCGCGTGGTCGGGGCGCTTGGCGACGAACTCGATCTCGTGGATCAGCGGCAGGATGCCGGTGGCCCAGTCGAAGCAGTGGATGACGTCGGGTTCGAAGGAGAGCGTCTCGAAGCTCTCGAGCACCGCCCGCGCGAACACCGCGTACCGCCGCCAGTTGTCCTCGTAGGGGCCTTCGTCGCCGCCGTAGGGGTTGCGGCCGTCGAAGAACTGCGGGTGCTGGAACAGGTAGACCTGGACGTTGCCGACCTTGCCCTTGTGGATGCGGAAGTGCGTCCGGCCGTCGATGTCCTGGGCGCTCACGGAGGCGAGCGGCATCAGGTCGGTCACCCGGTCGGTCTGCAGCGCCGCCGTGTAGGGCAGGAACACCGCGACCTCGGAGCCGGCCTCGGCGAGGGCCTTGGGGAGCGCGGCGGCGACCTCGGCCAGTGGCGTGCGGCGCACCAGCGGGTCGAACTCGGGCGTGACGAAGGCGATCCTCACTGGACACCTCCCGGGAACGCGGGCTGAGCCTGGACTCGGAGCTGCGAGACCCCGTCGAAAAGCCCCAGCCATTCCCCGGCGAGCGCGCAGGAGCCCGGCCCGCGCGCGCAAGGCAGCGCGGGAGGCTCAATCCGAGTGTGTCGCGCTCCGGCGCGATCAGCGCTCGTCGGATCCGTCATCGACTGTGGGGCATCCGGTGGCTCGACTCCGTGCAGGGCGAACCCGGTGCGACGGGTGCCCTCGACCGGGGATGAGTCGGGTCCCCCCGGGTCGGAGCGCCACCCTAGGAAAGCCCCGGACAGGGCCCCAGCCCCGATCCTGTCAATTGATGCAAGTCTCTGGCATCAAACGGCTTACGGACGGACCGAAATCGGCTTGGGCGGGCCCTTGGGCGCCACCTTGGCAGCTTCGTACTCCGCCAGGGCCTTGGGGAGCAGCTGCTCGATCTGTTCGACGCGGCTGGAGTGCGACGGGTGGGTCGAGAGGAACTCCGGCGGCTCCTGGCCACCGCCTGCGGCGCCCATGCGCTCCCAGAAGGCCTTCGCCTGCCGCGGGTCGTACCCGGCGCGCGCCATGTAGATCAGTCCGATGTGGTCCGCCTCGAGCTCGTCGTCGCGCCCGAAGGGCATCAGCACGAGCAGGTTCGCGGCGCCGAGCACGACCTCGCGGTACTGCGCGACGTCCTCGCTCTGCGTCGCCGCGAGCTCGATCCCGACCTGCGTCGCCATGTTGGTCGACATGCGCGACGTGCCGTGGCGCGCGATGGCGTGCGCGATCTCGTGGCCGAGCACGACCGCGAGACCCGTCTCGTCCTGACAGACCGGCAGGATCCCGGTGTAGACGGCGATCTTGCCGCCCGGGAGGCACCAGGCGTTCACCGTCGCCGGATCGTCGATCAGCTTGGCCTCCCACTGGAAGCCGGGGTCGTCGGACACGACCGAGATGCGCTTGGTGACACGCTGCACCATGTCGAAGTCGGGCCCGGACGTGATCTCCTTGCCCTTCGATTCGGCGAGCATCTCCGTGTAGGCCGCCGCGCCGAGCTCGGACTCGTCCGTGGGCGAGAACAGATTGAACTGCCGGCGCCCGGTGACGGCGACGGTCGAGCAGCTCGACACGGTGGCGAGCGCGAGCAACGCCAGCGCGAGCCAGCCGCGCTCGAAAACGCCCCGGATCCAGCCCCCGCGGCGATAGAATCCCGCGCTCCTCGAACTCCTCTTCGTAGCCATGACTTCTGCACCCAAGTTGAGCGAACTGTCCCTCGGCGCCTTCGCTGACGCCCTCGCCGCACGCACTCCGACACCCGGCGGCGGCAGCCTGGCGGCTTACCTCGTGGCGACCGCCGCGGCGACGGTCAGTATGGCAGCGCGCTTCACCACCGGGGAGAAATACGCCGCCGTCGCCGCCGACATGACGGCGCGCGCGGCCGCGCTCGACCTCGTGCGGGCCAAGGGGCTCGCGCTCGTCGACCGCGACAGCGAGGCCTACGACCGCGTGACGGCGGCCTTTGGCCTCCCGAAGAGCAACGACGCCGAGAAGGCCGCCCGCACGCAGGCGATCCAGGCGGCGATGAAGGGTGCCCTCGAGGTGCCGTTCGAGACGATGGAGGCCGCGCTCGCCGTCCTGCGCCAGGCGCGCGACGTCGCGCCGTCGATCAACGCCAACCTCGCCAGCGACTGCGGCAGCGGAGCGCACGCCGCCCTCGCCGGCCTCGAATCCGCGCTCGCCAACGTCCGCATCAACGCGGCCTCGATCAAGGACCCCGCCTACGTCGCCGCGCGCACGGAGGCCGCCGAGGCCATGCGCCGCGAGGCGCGCGAGTGCAGCGAGGCCGTGCGAGCCGCCCTGCAACCCCACATCGGAGCCTGACGCCATGCACAAGCTCGTCCTGATCCGCCACGGCGAGAGCCAGTGGAACCGCGAGAACCGCTTCACCGGCTGGAAGGACGTCCCGCTGTCCGACAAGGGCATCGGAGAGGCGCGCGAGGCCGGCAAGCGCCTGCGCGAGGCCGGTTTCGAGTTCGACGCGGCCTACACGTCGCTCCTGAAGCGCGCGATCTCGACCCTGCAGCTCGTGCTGGACGAGCTCGACCAGCTCTGGCTGCCGGTCACCAAGGACTGGCGGCTGAACGAGCGCCACTACGGTGCGCTCACGGGGCTCGACAAGGCCGAGACCGCCGCGCGCCACGGCGAGCAGCAGGTGCTCGTCTGGCGCCGCAGTTACGACATCCCGCCGCCGGCCTACGCCGCGGGCGACAAGGCGAACCCGTCGATCGACCGGCGCTACGCGAAGCTCTCGCAGAGCGAGCTGCCGCTGACCGAGTCGCTCAAGGACACCGTCGCGCGTGTCGTGCCGTACTGGAATGCGCAGATCGCGCCGCGCGTGAAAGCGGGCGAGCGCCTGATCGTCGCCGCGCACGGCAACAGCCTGCGTGCGCTCGTCAAGCACCTCGACGGCATCGCCGACGACAAGATCGTCTCGCTCAACATCCCGACCGGCATCCCGCTCGTGTACGAGCTCGACGCGAACCTGAAGCCGATCTCGAGCCGCTACCTCGCCTCCGACGCCGAAATCGCCGCCGCCCAGCACGCCGTCGCGAGCCAGGGCAAGGCGAAGCACTAGCCCACCCTATTCATGAGCCTCTACTGCAAACGCGAAACCGCTCGACGCTGCTGCGTTGCTGCGGTGGTTTTGATCCTCAGCGACCTGCAGGTCGCTCCCGCCCGCGAGACGCCAAAGCGTCTCGCTCCGCGGGAACCCTTGGTCAAAACCATCCTCGCGCCTTGCATCGTCGGCGTCTTCGCGTTTTCGCTACGAGCCTCATGAATAGGCTGGGCTAGGCCGCCATGTTCGAATGGCTGCGTCGCCGCAAGTCCGCTGAGCCGCCGCGCCTCGACTTCGGCTCCGAGCTCGAGTTCCACGCCGCGCCCTCGGGCGACGGCGAGCGCCGCCTCACCGCAGCTCTCGCGCGCCTGCTTGCCGAAGTGCCCGCGATCCAGCGCGCCTACCTCGCGCACGTCCGCTACGGCCCCGACCAGCCGCTCGACATGGCCCTGTGCCTCGTCGGCACCGAATCCGACGCCGCCTACGAGTCGATCCAGAAACTCTTCCACGCCCTCTTCGAGCAGGGCCAGCACCTCGACATCGTCTTCATCGACGCCACCGAAGAACCGCGCCTGCGCTCCGTCGCCTCGCCCTTCTTCGGCGCCTGAGCCGGTCGCGGTCGCACGTCCACGAGACTCCGCAGGCCTTCAAGGTCGCGCTCGAACAGCGCCTGCGCAACGTGAGCAGGTCTGGAGTCGGGACTGGGCTGTCAGCGGACGCGCATTGACACCTGCTGAATTCCGGGCGATGGTGCGGCAATGGCGCTCGCAACGTCACGCTCGAATCTTGGTCGCAGAGTTGGCTTCGCCACGATCGTGGCGTTGGTGGGCGCCTGTGGCGGAGGTTCGAAGCCGGAGCCGAAGCCGGCCCAGCCGGAGATCCTCGCGGAGGGACGTTTCGACGACTCGAGGTTGGGGACGGCGCTCGCGCTCGTGCGATCGGATGAGCCCGCGGGAGTCACGCTGTTCGCATCCGCCGTGCCGTTGCACATGCCCTACGAACCGGCAGAGTTGCTCCCAGACCCGCTGCAACCCGCGGGTGCGGATGGGTACTTGCTCCGGTTCTCGGGAGAGCGGTTCGCGACGGTCAGCGAGTTGCCGGAAGCCAAGCTCCCGGAGAACTCAAATCGCGGGTGGAGCATGGTGGCCCTGGGTGATCTGGACGGTGACGGGCATCCCGACCTTGCAGTCGGTGTTCCCCGACTTTTGTTCATGCCCTGCCTCGACAGCAAGGAACCCTCAGGACTCGTGCAGGTCCTTTCCGGACGCGACGGAAAGGTGCTGTTCGAACTGACTCCCACGACTCCGAACACGCGATTCGGCTGGAGTCTCGCCGTTGAACGGACGGACACCAAGAAGCGGCTCGCAGTGGGGGCGCCCAGCGCGCTCGGCACAGGTCGTGTGCACCTGTACGACCTGCGCACCCGAGCGCTGGAGCTGTCGATCGATTCGCCGGTCAAGGGCAGCAGTTTCGGATCGACGCTGGCCTTCGTCGGCGACTGGAACGGGGACGATCAGGGCGATCTGGTCATCGGCGACTCGACGGAGGAGATCGACGGGCTCCGAAGTGCCGGTCGAGTCCGGGTCCTCGACGGCGCCACGGGCGCAGAACTCGCCAGCTACCGAGGAACGGGCATCTCCAGCTTCTACGGTCGTTCTGTCGCGAGCGTCCCGGATGTCGACGAAGACGGCCGACGGGAGCTTCTCATCGGCATTGCAGCGGGTGACTTGCCTGACAAGTTCTGCGGTCGCGTCGAGATGATCGGGAGTCGAAACGGCGATGTGATGTGGAGCGTGGCGGGCCAGGAGAGCGAGGAATTGGGTTATAGCCTGACTTGTGTTGCCGACTTCGACGATGACGGCGTCGACGACTTCGCGATCTGTTCGGACCGGGACAAGGCACGAGACGTGTACACGGGCTCCTGCTGGATCTACAGCACACGCACCGGTGACTTGCTCGACAACGTGCCGGGCGAGACCTGCACTTCCATGCGCCTCGACGACGGCACGATCCTGCTCGTCACCGGCGCATCTGGAGAAAGTCCTGAGCCGTTCGCCAAGCACGGCCGAGTCCGCGCCTTCACTTATCCTCCCGCCACTCCCGGCTCGCGTCGCACGCGCGCGAAGTAACTCGACGCGACGGCGCTGGAGTCAGGCCGTGCAGTTGGGGCGAAGCTCGCGGACGAAAGAGGGCTCGAAGGCGTCGATGTAACGGCGCAGGTGCGGGGTGAGAGGGGCGAGGGGCGCGCGAGAGGAGGCGAGGTCGCCGGAGAGGAAGGCGCGCAGGCAGGAGGAGTGCGAGGTGGCGCCGAGCTTGTCGAAGGCGGCGAGCGTCTCGCGGAGCAAGGGAGCGCGAGTCGAGGCGAAGAAGGCGTCGCGGTCGCGCTCGAGGGAGCGAGCGGCGTGGAAGGCGAGGTGGGCGAGGCGCTGTTCGGGAGAGAGCGAAGCGAGCGGCTCCTTCTCGAGCAGGTCGAGCGCGGCTTCGAAGGCGGCGTTCTCGTTCCAGGCGAGTTCCTGGCGCGAGACCCAGCGGATCGGAGGCGAGGAGCTCATTCGCGCTCTTCGCGCCAGGCGAGGTAGATGGCCTCGAGCAGCTTCTCGTTGGAGGCCTTGGGATCGCCGGAAAAGCCGGGCAATTCCGTGATCCAGCGGTGCATGTCCGTGAAGCGCAGGCGGTCGAGGTCGACGTCGGGGTGGGCGGCCTCGAGGGCCTCGCCAAGCGCGCGCACGTCGGTCCAGCCGAGCGGGCGAGGCATGCTCAGACCTCGTCGAGGCGCTTGCCGGAGAGCGCCGACTTGGCGACGTGGTCCATCAGGAGCGCGGCGAGCGGCAGGGTCGCGCGCTCGAGCTCGTCGCGGCGCTTCTGCAGCATCGTAGCCTCGAGCTTCATGTCCGCGGCGGCGGCGCGCGCGGCGGCGAGCGCTTCTTCGACGTCGCGGCGCGTCTCGCGGTCGAGCACGCTGCCGGCCTGGCCGAGGCCACGCTCGGTCGCGCGCGCCATCGTGCCGATCTCGGTGCGCAGGTCGGCGGCACGGCGCGCATCGAAGTCCTCGCGCGCGTTCTTGTACGCGAGGTTGAGCATCGTCTCGACCTCGCCGTCGGTCAGGCCGTTCATCGGCTTGATCTCGATGCGCGCGCTCTTGCCGGTCGCCTCTTCCTTGGCGGTCACGGTCAGGATGCCGTTGGCGTCGATGTGGAAACGCACGGCGATGCGCGGCATGCCGGCGGGCATCGGCGGGATGCCGGTCAGCTTGAAGCGGCCGAGCGAGCGGCAGTCGCTCGCGAGCTCGCGCTCGCCCTGCACGACGTGGAAGTCGATGCCGGTCTGGTTGTCGACGTAGGTCGTGAAACCCTCGGTCGCGTGGCAGGGAATCGTCGAGTTGCGCTGGATGATCTTCGCGACGGCGCCGCCCATGGTCTCCATGCCGAGCGACAGCGGCGTGACGTCCATCAGGAGCACCTCGCGCGTGCCGCCCATCAGCACGTGGGCCTGCACGGCGGCGCCGAGCGCGACGACCTCGTCAGGGTTGAGCTCGCAATGCGGCTTGCGGCCGAAGAACTTCTCGATGCGCGCGCGCACCGCGGGGATGCGCGTCGAGCCGCCGACGAGCACGACCTCATCGATGTCCTTCGGTTCGAGCTTCGCGTCGGCCATGGCGCGGCGGCAGGAATGCAGCGTGCGCTCGATCAGGTGCGCGGTGAGCGCGTCGAACTCCTGGCGCGTGACCTTGCGGCGCCACTGCACGCCGGATTCGGGCAGCGAGACGTGCAGGTAGCTCTCCGGGTCGGTCGAGAGCTCGATCTTGCAGCGTTCGGCGGCGAGGCGCAGGAGCTGCAGGAAGGCGCGGTCCTCGAGCGCGCTCGGGCGCATCATCGCCGCGAGTTCCTTGCGCGCGACGTCGACCAGCGTGCGGTCGAAGTCGTCGCCGCCGAGGTGCGTGTCGCCGTTGGTCGCGAGCACCTGGAACACGCCGTCCTCGATCGAGAGGATCGACACGTCGAACGTGCCGCCGCCCAAGTCGTACACCGCGACCTTGCCCTGCTTGCGCTGGTCGAGGCCGTAAGCGAGCGAGGCCGCCGTCGGCTCGTTGACGATGCGCAGGACGTCGAGGCCCGCGAAACGCGCGGCGTCGCGCGTCGCCTGGCGCTGCGCGTCGTCGAAGTAGGCCGGCACCGTGATCACGACCTTGGTGACCTCGAGGCCACCGAGCGCCTTGCAGGCCTGATCGTGCACCTTCATCAGGATCAGCGCCGACAGCTCCTGCGGCGTGTACCTGCGGCCGCGCATCTCGAACTGCACGACGCCGTTCTCGGTCTCCGACACCGGGCACGGCACGTTGCGCACGTCGGACTCGACGTCGGCGAGACCGCGGCCCATGAAGCGCTTGATCGAGAACAGAGTGTGCGCCGGATCGATCAGCGCGAGCTCACGCGCCTCGCGGCCGACGATCACCGTGCCCTTGTCCGTGAAGTGCAGCGCGCTCGGCACGTAGCCGGAATCGCCCTCGGGATGCAGCACGATCGGCCGGCCGTCCTTCCACATCGCTCCCAGCGAGTTGGTGGTGCCGAGGTCGATGCCGAGCGCGACGTTCGAGGTCGCGTTGTTGAGGACGTTGAGTTCGATGAAGCCCATCGGGGGTCACGCTTCGTGGGGGGAGGCCTGCTCGAGCGCGAGCGCGTCGATCTGGGCGAGAGTCGTGGCAAGGTAACGCAGCGCGTTGAGCTGGGCGCGCGCTCGCGAAAGCGTGGGTGAGCCCTTGGGCGGCAGCGGGACGAGCAAACGTGCGAGGCCCGCGAGCACGTCCTCGCGCTGCTCGCGCAGGTTCGTGGCGAGGCCGGCGAGCGCGGCACGTTCGGGCGATCCGGGCGCGGCTTCGCGCGCGGCGTCGAGCGTCTCGTTCCACTCGAGCACTTCCATCAGGAAGGCCTGCGGCATCTGGCGCTGCTCGCTCTCGCTCGGGCCGCCGAGCGTGCGCACGAGCCAGTCGGCGCGTGCGGCGGGATCGGCGAGCAATTCGTGAGCGCTGTTGAGGCGTGCACTCGCGCGTTCGGCGGCCTCGCGCTCGCCCGCGCCGGAACTCCCGTGGAAATCGGGGTGCACGAGGCGGCTCGCGCGCAGCAGGCGGCGGCGCAACTCGCGCGCGTCGAGCTCGAACGACGGCTCGAGGCCGAGCGTCTCGAACGGCGTCAACTCGCGTGCGGGCTCGAGCAGTTTCCCGCAGGCGCCACACGCCAGCGGGGTCTCGAGCTCCGCCCCGCAGTTCGTGCAGGCAGCCATGGAAAAGCAGGCTAGACCGAGAACGACTCGCCGCAGCCGCAGGACTTGGCGGCGTTGGGGTTGCCGAACTTGAAGCCGCGGCCCATCAGGTTGTCCTCGAAGTCGATCTGCGTGCCGTTCAGGTACAGGAAGCTCTTGGGGTCGCACACGACGCGCACGCCGCCGAGCTCGTAGACCTGATCGGTTTCCGACACCTGGTCGTCGAAGCCGAGCGTGTAGGAGAAGCCCGAGCAGCCCCCGCCCTTGACGCCGACGCGCAGCGCCGTCGCTTCCGGCAGCTTCTGTTCGGTGACGATGCGCTTGACCTCGAGGGCCGCGCGTTCGGTGATCAGGATCACGACTGCTGCTCCTTCGGCGCCTGCTTCGACTTGTAGTCGTTGACGGCGGCCTTGATCGCGTCCTCGGCGAGCACGCTGCAGTGGATCTTCACCGGCGGCAGCGAGAGTTCCTCGACGATCTGCGTGTTCTGGATCGCGAGCGCCTCATCGAGCGTCTTGCCCTTGATCCATTCGGTGGCGAGCGACGAGCTCGCGATCGCCGAGCCGCACCCGAAGGTCTTGAACTTGGCGTCGACGATGCGGTCGCCTTCGACCTGGATCTGGAGCTTCATCACGTCGCCGCACTCGGGCGCGCCGACGACGCCGGTGCCGACGGTCGAGGCGTGCTTGTCGAGCGACCCGACGTTGCGCGGGTTGGAGTAGTGGTCGAGGACCTTCTTGCTGTAGGCCATGGTCTTGTTCTCGCGGGGGGCGCGTTGCGGGGATTCTAGTGCGGGGCTTGCCAGTTGACGGTCTTGGGGTCGATGCCCTCGAGCGCCATCTCGTACAGGGGGGAGAGCTCGCGCAGGCGCCGGACGGCGCCGATCACGCTGCTCGCCGCGAAGTCGACCTCTTCCTGCGTGGTGAAGCGGCCGATGCCGAAACGGATCGAGCTGTGGGCGAGGTCCTCGCCGACGTCCATCGCGCGCAGCACGTGGCTGGGCTCGAGGCTCGCCGACGTGCAGGCGGAGCCCGAGGACACCGCGACGTCGCTGATGCCCATGATCAGGCTCTCGCCCTCGACGTAGGCGAAGCTGACGTTGAGGTTGTTCGGCAGGCGGTGCTCGCGGTTGCCGTTCAGGTGCACGAAGTCGAGCTCGCTGAAGATGCGCTTCTCAAGGTGGTCGCGCAGCGCCGAGGTGCGCGCGGATTCCTGCGGCAGTTCGAGCCGCGCGAGCTCGCAGGCCTTGCCGAGGCCGGCGATCGACGGGACGTTGAGCGTGCCCGAACGCATGCCGCGCTCGTGGCCGCCGCCGTCCATCTGCGCGACGAGGCGCACGCGCGGGTTGCGGCGGCGCACGTACAGGATGCCGACGCCCTTGGGGCCGTAGATCTTGTGGCCCGAGAGGCACAGCAGGTCGACGTGGTCGGCCTCGACGTCGACGGGCACCTTGCCGGCGGCCTGCGTCGCGTCCGTGAAGAACAGCACGCCCTTCTCGTGGCACAGCGCGCCGATCTCGCGGATCGGGTTGAGCGTGCCGACCTCGTTGTTGGCCCACATCAGCGCGACCAGGATCGTGTCGGGCCGAAGCGCCGCCGCGACCGCCTCGACCGAGACGCGGCCGGACTTGTCGGGCTGCAGGTAGGTGACCTCGAAGCCCTGCTGCTCGAGGTGCTTGCACACGTCGAGCACGGCCTTGTGCTCGGCCTGGCAGGTGATGATGTGCTTGCCCTTCTCGGCGTACATCTCCGCCACGCCCTTGAGCGCGAGGTTGATCGACTCCGTCGAGCCCGACGTGAAGACGATCTCCTTCGGATTCGCGCCGAGCAGCTCGGCGATCTGCCCACGCGCCTTCTCGACGGCCTCTTCCGCTTCCCAGCCGTAACGGTGGTTGCGGCTGGCGGCGTTGCCGAAGGACTGCGTGAAGTAGGGCAACATGGCCTCGACCACGCGCGGATCGCACGGGGTGGTGGCCTGGTAGTCCATGTAGATCGGGAGCTTCATTCGTGGGCTTGCGCGGCGGTGGGGGAGACGGCGACGAGAGGGTGGCTGGCGACGAGCGAGCGCAGCGTGGTGTGCTCCAGCATCTGCCAGAGGCGCTCGCGCACGCGGTGGATCGGGCTCTTGATCGGGCACATGGGCTGCACCTCGCAGCCACCGTTCTTCAGCACGATCGGCGACTCGCAGGTCGTCAGCGGGGGCGCCCCCTCGAGGGCAGCGACGACGTCACCGAGCGTGATCTGCTCCGGGCTGCGCGCGAGGCTGTAGCCGCCGGCGGAGCCACGCTGGGATTCGACCACGCCGGCGTGCTGGAGGTCCTTCAGCACTTCGGCGACCGTCCGGCGCGGCAGCGGGTAGCGCTCGCAGATCTCGCGCACGCTGATGGCCCCCTCGCGGTCCACGAGGTGGACCAAGGCGAGCAGGCCGTATTCGGTGCGCTTGGTGAGCTGGAGCATGGCGGATCAATTAGCACCTTTTGAGTGCGGTTTCGAAGTCTAGGCCTCATCGGGGGCCGGCGCCAGCCTCCCGGAGCCAAAATCTGCCCTGCGCGTGAGGGTTGGGGGCCCGAGCGCCCCTCCCGGCTGGAGGGCGTGCTCTCAGGCGGCCGGAGCGCAGGCTCAAGCGCCAACTCCCCCCCGGTCGATTCTTCCGCCATGCCGCGCTCCGCCCAGACCCTGTGCATCCACTGCGGCCAGGCCGCAGGCGACCCGACCCGCTTCAACCGCCTGCAGGACGGGCGCGCCTGCCCGACCTGCGCGGACCGCCTGCTCGCCATGCTCCCGCCGGTCCTGCCGGCCGTGAAGGGCGCGGTGGCCGAGCTGGAGGACGCCGAGGACGAGGTCGAGGTCGAAGCCGACGGCGACGACTACGACCGTCCGGCCTGATCGGCCGCGACCAGCGCTCGCAGTTCCTCGGGCAGCATGCAGACCGGCCGTTCCGGCCGCGTCAGGTCGACGCACGCGAGCTCGGTCGAGCCTTCGGCGAGTTTCTGGCGGTCGCTCGCGCGCTGCACCTCGTAGGCAAAGCTCACGCTGGCGCCGCCGACCTTGTCGATCCACGTGCGGACGATGAGCTCCTCCGCATACCGGGCCGGAGCGCGATACCGCAGCGCGGCCTTGCGCACG
>JAPLOE010000144.1 GCA_026692705.1 Planctomycetota bacterium | reverse complement strand
CGCGCTCGCGCAGCAGCTCGAGCAACTCACGTCCCGGCGCTACCACGCGAGCTTCGGCGAGTTCATGCCGCACGACGGCGGCCGCTATGGCCTGGCGTTGCTCTCGCGCTTTCCCGTGCAGCGCGCGCGTTCCGTGCGTCTGCCGGAGGGGAACGAGCCGCGCATCGCGCTCGCCGTCGACGTCGAGCTCGACGACGGCCCGCTCGTCACCGCGATCTGCCTCCACTTCGACTGGGTCGAGGACGACGGCTTCCGTTTCGCGCAGGCGCAGGCCCTCGCCGAGTTCGTGCGCGAGCTGCGCACGCCTTGGATCCTCGTCGGCGACTTCAACGACGGCCCGCAGTCGCGCACGCTCGCGCTCCTGCGTGGGCTCGGGGCCGAACTCGAGAAGCGCGGGGCCAACGGCGAGCCCGCGACAGGCCGCGATCGCCTCACGTTCTCCGCCGACGCTCCGCACAAGGAGATCGACTACATGCTCACCGGCGCCCCGCCGACCGCCGACGGAACCTGGGACCTCTCCACCGGCCTGCACGTCCTCGACGAGCCTCTCGCCTCCGACCACCGCCCGCTGCTCGGCCTGCTCCGCTGGCGAACGGCGGCGCTCGTTCCGAAAGAAGCGGAGACTCCGTAGAGACTTGCGACGGTCGCGAGGAGCGCGCCTCTCGCGACCCGTCTTCGAGAAATCGGTCCTCGTCCACGCTCGCGACCCACGGGGCTCGCAGCAACTTCGTTCGAAGCGTCAGGGGATCGGCGAGTCGAGGCAGATCCACGTGCCGGGCCAGTGAGGAACGGCTTGTACGGTCGTGACGCGCCCTGCGCCGACGGAATTTCGACGTTGCAGGACGGCGTTGCCCGACGCGATCCACAGGTCGGCGCCGAGATGGTCGGAGAAGCTCGAGAGCAGCTTCAATCCGATGCCCATGTTGCGGCGCGGATCTCCGCTGCCCGACACCCCGGTCGCGAGCGCGAGCTGCAACGCTTCGGCGTCACCGTGGATGCGTCCGGCAAGCTCCGGATTGCGTTGCAGGCTCGCGGAGATCCCCATTCCGCGGTCGGCGAAGGCGATCTCGAAGCGGCCGAGGTTCGGGAAGGCCTGAGCAAGCCCGAAGCCGGTCTGGGGCCTTCCGGAATGCTGCACGATGTTGGCACCGAGCTCCTCCATGACGAAGCGTGCCATGCGCGCGGGGCTCGGAGGCAAGTCCGGAAGCTGGCGCTCCATGCAATCCGACAGCGCTTCGGCATGCCGCCGAGCCGTCGGCAGGTCGAGCAGGCCAACCAGCGGCGCGAATCGTCCGTCCGGCGGGTGGCGCTCGAAGGACTCCGGCGTCTCGACACCGAGCGACCGGAAGAAGTCGATGCGCTGCAGATAGCGCCAGACGTTCGAGCGTCGGTCGCTGGTCTCAAACCGGGTGACGAACCCTCGCGCCGATCGATCCGCGACGTTCGCGGCCAGCGTCGCGGCCGCGATCGGTCGAAAGAACGCGTCCGCAGGGATTTCGATCAAGAGCGATCGAGCGTCCTGCACGCCCGTCCAGATCCCCAGCCACTCGGGCAGCGCGCCCGCTTCCAGCGTCTTGGGCAGTTCCAACCGCTCCATGCGCAGAATCCTAAGCATCCCCCGGCAACCGGTGGCACATGTTTCTCGGCCGCGCCCTGTGCGAGCCCGCACGGACTGCAGAGCGGCGCGACGCGGACTCGCGCCAACCCGCCGGCGCAACGATTTGCGAGCGCGTCCCTTCGCGGCAAGTGCGGTCGTCGCGAGCTGCGCCGAGATTCAGGGCAACTTGTAGGCGTCGGGCGAGGGCTTGACGGCGCGCGCGAAGTGGAGCGGGCGGCGCAGCAGGCCTTTCACGGGGCGCGCCTTGGCGAGCCACTCGTGGTAGACGGCCATGGACTTGGTCGTGTCGACGACGACGTCGCCGTATTGGTCGCCGGCGGGCGCGCGCTCGACCTTCACGGCCTGGTGCCAGCAGTGCATGCCGCTGACGGGGTCGGGCTGGACCGGGAAGGTCAGGTTCTGGTGCACGCCGCCTTCGCTCCACCAGATGCGGTCGGAGTCGGGGTCGGAGGACTTGTAGGGCTTGATGTCCTCGAGGCGGCGGAAGCGGTATTGGCCGGGAGAAAGCTCCTCGCGGCGCACGAGCGGCATCGCGCAGGAGTCCTTGGCGACGTTCTCGTGCAGGCGCCAGCGGCCGAGGTGGTGCGAGCAGGCGACGACGCCGGGGCGCACGCCCTCGGTGACCCAGACCTTGTTGACGAAGTGCCCGATGCGCGTCGAGACGCGCACGAGGTCGAGCGTGTCGACGCCGATGCGCTTGGCATCCTCGGGGTGGATCCACACCGGGTTGGTGTTCGAGAGCTCGTACAGCCACTTCGAGTTCGCCGAGCGCGTGTGGATGAGCGTCGGCAGGCGGAAGGTCGGCACGAGCACGTACTCGCCCTTCGCGTGGTCGAAATTCGAGCGGTGGACGTGGCTCCGGATGTACTCGGGCGTCGCGAACTCGGGCCAGCCCCAGTCGACCATCGTCTTCGAGAAGATCTCGCAGCGCTTCGACGGCGTGTTGAAGCCCGCGCGCGGCGCACCCGACGCGACGATCGCGACCGGCTTGCCGTCCTTCTCGAGCGTGCCTTCGCCGCGGTTGGACGTCCCGGCGGCGTCACCCGCCTTCATGTGCACTTCCCACGTGCCTTCCTTGACGAGGAACGCCCCGTGGCGGCGCATGTACTCGAGCGGCGTGAGCCCTTCCTTCGCGGCCGCCTCCGGCAGGCCGGGCACGGAGTTCTCGAAGATCCAGCGGTAGTACTCGCTGACGGTGATCTTCTCGCCCTTGCGGTAGGGCGACTCGTACCACTTGCGGATGCCGAGCGAGCCGTCGGAGTCGATGCGCCAGGAGAGCTCGATCCAGAACTCGTCCTCTTCCCACACTTCGCCGGGATTGGCCTGCCACGTGTATTCCACGGGCTTGCCCAGCCGTTCCATCGCGACGCGGCGCACCGGCTGGCGGAAGCCGAGCCACTGCGCGGCGTGCGTCTCCTGGCTCTGCAGGTCGTGGCGCTCGGCACCGACGCCCATCGGCAGCACGTAGTCGGCGTATTGCGCGGTCTCGCTCCACGTCGGCGTGAGCGCGGCGTGCAGCTCGACCTTCGCCTCGTCGCGCAGGACCTCTTCCCACACCATGCCGTCGGGATTGGTCCAGACGGGGTTGTAGACGCGCGTGAAGTAGGCCGCGAGCTTGCCGCGACCGTCTTTCAGGAAGTGGGGGAGCAGGAAGCTGAGCTCGTGGTGCGAGAGCGGCCACTCGCGCGGGTAGAGCAGCTCGTTCCACACCTGCTGCGGCGGCGGCTTGATGAACGGCGCAGGCACGAACTTGTCCTGCACGTTCATGTTGGTGCCGCCCTTGGCGCCGACGGAGCCGACGAGCACGCCGACGAACTGCAGGCAACGCGCGACCTGCCAGCCACCTTCGTTGCCCGAGGCCGCGTTGCGCCACACGTGCGACGCGAACGCGCGCTTCGCCGCGCCGATCGCGCGCGCGACCTCGACGATCGTCTTGGCCTCGACACCGCACTCGGCCGCGGCCTTGTCGGGCGTCGCGTAGGCGTAACGCGCCTTCAGCGACTCGATGAAACGCTCGAACGACACGGGCTCACCCGGATGCGCCCAGGCGAGGTACTCGCGCCAGTTGACCCATTCCTCGAGGAATTCGCGGTCGTACAGGCCCTCGTGCAGCAGCACGTGCGCGAACGAGAGCAGGAGCAGCGCCTCGGTGCCGGGGTACGGCGCGAGCCACCAGTCGGACATCGACGCGGTGTTCGAGAGCCGCACGTCGACGGTGCAGAGCTTCGCGCCCTTGAGCTTGCCGTCGATGATGCGCTGCGCGTGCGGGTTGAAGTAGTGGCCGGTCTCGAGATGGCTCGAGAGCAGCAGGATGAACTTCGCGTTCTCGTGGTCGGGCGACGGGCGGTCCGCGCCGGTCCACAGCGCGTAACCCAAGCGCGCGGCGCCGCTGCACACGTTGGTGTGGCTGTTGTGGCCGTCAACGCCCCAGCTCTGCAGCACGCGGTCCATGTAGCCGTCGTGCCCCGGGCGGCCGACGTGGTACATCACCTCCGTCTTGCGGCCCTCGACGAGCGCCTTGCGGATCTTCGCGGCGAACGTGTCGAGCACGTGGTCCCAGCTCACGCGCTCCCACTTGCCCGACCCACGCGGGCCGACGCGCTTCATCGGATAGAGCACGCGCCCGGTGTCGTTGACCTGATTGAGCGTCGCCGGCCCCTTCGCGCAGTTGCGGCCGCGCGACCCGGGATGGAACGGGTTGCCCTCGAACTTCTTGATCGAGAGGTCCGACTTGTCGACGTACGCCACGAGCCCGCAGGCGGCCTCGCAGTTGAAGCACGTCGTCGGCACGAGCATGTAGTTCTTCGTCTCGCGCCGCGGCCAGGCCTTGGCCTCGAGCAGCTCGACGTTGTCCCACGTCTCCGGCCGCGGGAAGTTCTCGATCGGAGTGACGTTCAGCGTGGCGGGGTCGTTGCTCATGACAGCGGCGGCAGCTGGGCGGCGCGGATGTAGGCGTGCTTGTAGACGAACAGGCCGGCGAGCACCGGGATCCACGCGAGCGCGGGCAGCGCGACCACGAGCGGAATCGCGGCGGCGACACCGACGAGCAGGCCGAACTTGTAGGCCTTGACGGGCCCGAGGCGCACGACGTCGAGGAACGCGGCCGCCTGGCGCGCGTTGTCGGTGTCGTGCTTGCCGTGGCGCTCGAGCACCACGAAAACACCGTGCAGGAAGAGCGAAACGATCGCGACGAGCTTGAGCGGCTCGTTCGCCGGATTCGCCGCGAGCAACGCGACCGCGCCACAGGCCGTCGCCTGCACGAGCAGGTGGGGGAGCAGCTTCTTCGACTGCCACAGGTCGCGACCTTCGCACTGCGCGAACAGGAACGCGGTGTAGCCCGCGACGCCGAGGCCGAGCACCGCGTTGATCCAGCGCAGCGGCTGGAGCAGCGCTCCAAACGCGCGCGGGTCGTCACCGAACTGCTGCAGCGCGAGGATGCCGAGCGCCGCAGCGACCGTGCCCGTGAAGGCCATCAGGATCCACGCGCCCTTGACGAGCCAGCTCTTCGTGTTCGGACGCGTGAGCAGCGTCAGGAACTTCATCGGACGCTTGAGGTCCTCGACGAGCAGGAAGGTCGTGATCGCCGTGAAGACGAGCGCGATGAGCTCCGGCAGCATCCGCTGCCAGCCCACGTGCAGCCCGAAATGCCCGGCAAAAGGCGCGAGCATCGCCGCACCGGCCGCGAGGCCCTTGGTGACGAGGTAAGCGGAAACGCCGAGGCCCCACTGCACCTTGTGGCCCACGTCGAGCACCGTCCGCACGTCCGGAGCCGTCGGCAGGCTCGCCGGCCACGCCTCGGGCTTCGTCGCGGGCTTCTCGCTCCAGATGTACGTGTCCGGCCGCTCCGCCACGCCGGGTTGCAGCGCCTCGGGCAGCGTGTCGAGGTAGTGCACGTTCGGGCCGGTGCGCTGTTCGGAGCGCCGCACGAGCGTCGGATGCTCGGCCACCATCTTCGAGATCTTGCTCGCCGGATCGTGCAGGTCGCCGAACACGATCGCCTCCTCGGGGCAGACGATCACGCAGGCCGGAGCGAGGTTCTGCTCGACGCGGTGCGCGCAGAAGTGGCACTTCTCGACGGCGCCGAGGTCCTCGTTCAGGAAGATCGCGTCGTAGGGGCAGGCCTGCATGCAGGCGCGGCAGCCGATGCACGCGTCGCGGTCGATGTCGACGATGCCGTCGGGGCGCTTGTCGAGCGCCGTCACCGGGCAGATCGTGACGCACGGCGCCTTCGTGCAGTGGTTGCAGCGCAGCACCGAGAAGTGGCGCTTGATCGCCGGGAACGTGCCCTTCTCGGTGTACTTGACCCACGTGCGGAAGCTGCCGAGCGGGACGTCGTTCTCGGACTTGCAAGCGACGGTGCAGGCGTGACAGCCGATGCACCGCCGGTGATCCATCAGGAAGCCGAACTGCATGGGGCGGACATGCTATCGAGCCCGCTCCGCCCGCACCTCCCGCGCGCGCGAATGCGAGCCCGAAACAGCGCGAGGGCCGGCGGATCGAGTGATCCGTCGGCCCTCGCCGGTTCGTGGGACCCGTTGGCGGGTGGAGCTCAGTCCGCGCGCTCGACCGGGATCAGGCGGTTGGAGCCGACGACGCGCAGGAGCAGGCCGGCCTCCGTGTAGACGAGCTTGCGGATGCGCAGGCGGTGCGCGGTGGCGTCGCCGCCGCAGAAGGGGCAGTCGACCGGCGGGGGCGGCTCGTCGATCGAGCTCGCGAGGAAGTCGGCGCAACGCGTCGCGGGCGCGCGGTCCGTGCCGAAGAGCGGCAGGGCGGCGGCGGTGGCGAGCAGGGCGAAGCCGGCGAGGTACTTCATGGCGTCTTCCTTCGGCCGCGCTCCGGGTGGAGGTGGAGGCGGCGGTCGTGGGGCCCATGGTAGGCCGGGTGGGGCCGAGCCGGCAACCTGCCGGGCGGGGGGAATCTCCGGGGCGGCCGCCACGGAGTGGGGGGGCGGTGGCGGGCTCGAGCTCCCGCAAAGCCTAGGGATCGCCTCCTAACGGTTACGGGAGCACGGCCCGCGACCCCGCCGGACGGGCCCCGGGAGGCCCTGGGCGAGCTTGGCCCGCCGTTCGCTAGTCGCTGCGGCCCCGGCCGAGCCCCCGCGCTCCTCCCCCCGCATGAAACTCAAGATCGTCCTGATCGGTGTCGCCGCGTTCGCCCTGCTCGCCTACGCGCACTACAGGTTCAACTCCGGTCCGATCTCGCGCGGTTCGCTGGAGCCCGAGAACCCGCCGAGCACCGCCGCCGGCGCAGGTCAGGCGGAGGCGCCGAAGGAGCGCGAGGTGTTCCGCGTCGGCTTCCTGCCGGTGACCTGCCACCTGACTTGCCCGGTGACGAGCTGGGTGACGCAACACTCCAGCGCCGGGACCAAGTTCCAGGCCGAGCGCTTCAGCGACTTCCCGACCATGAAGGAGGCGCTGATCGCCCGCAAGATCGACGCGACGTTCATGATCGTGCCGCTCGCGATGAAGCTCGCCGCCGACGGCGTCCCGGTGAAGATCGTCTACCTCGGCCACCGCGACGGCAGCGCGCTGACGGTCGGCATCGACTCGCCGTTCAAGGAGTTCAAGGACCTCGCGGGCAAGCGCGTCGCGATCCCCAGCCGCTTCTCGAACCAGCACCTGCTGATGCAGCGCATGCTGAAGCAGAACGGCATGGCGCGCGATGCGATCGAGCTGGTCGAGATGGCGCCGCCGGACATGCCGGGCGCGCTCGCGGCGAAGGCGATCGACGGGTACATCGTCGGCGAGCCGCACGGGGCGCGCGCCGAGATGGCCGGGTACGGGCGAGTGCTGTTCTTCATGAAGGACCTGTGGCCGGACTTCATCTCCTGCGGGCTCGTGGTGCGGCAGGAACTGATCAACGACCGGCCGGAGCTCGTGCAGGAACTGGTCGACGGCATCGCTGCCTCCGGGCTGTGGCTCGAGGACGACATCGACGATGGCGCGCAGCATCGCAAGCAGGCCTCCGAGGTGGTCGGCAAGGTCTTCTACAACCAGGATCCCAAGCTGCTCGAGTGGGTGCTCACGCGCCCGACGGACCGCGTTCGCTACGACAACCTCTTGCCGACGCGGAAGAACTTTGACGAGATCATGGACCTCGCCGTCGAGATGAACGTGATCACCAAGCGCATGGCCTTCGAGGAATACTGCGACGCGCAGTTCGCGCCCGACCTCGGCGCGTTGCCGAAGATCGAGAACTTCCCGCCGCCGGATGTCGCGGCGAAGTCGGATAAATGAGCATTCCGGCGCTGGTCACGGCCGTCGTCGCGGCCGCGGTGATCGTCGCCTCCCGGGGCCTGCGCCAGCGCGCGCAGGCCGTCGTGCTGCCCATCTTCACGGGCATCCTGTTGCTCGCGGTGTGGCACCTGTGGGCCGAGAGCACGTGGTACGAGCTCGCGACGCCGGGCCAGCCCACGCGCCGCGTCGAGGTCTTTCCGACGCCGGGGAGAGTCTTGCCCGCGTTCGCCGAGCTCGCGAGCGACGGCCGCATCTTCCGCTACATCATCGCGAGCCTGTTTCGCGTGGCGACCGGCTTCGGCGTCGCTGCGCTGATCGGCATCCCGCTCGGTCTCTATGCCGGCTGGTCGACGCGCGGCGGCTACGCGATCGATCCGTACATCGCGGCGCTGCGGCCGATCTCGCCGATCGCGTGGATCCCGATCTCGACGCTCGCCTTCGGCATCAAGGACGAGGCCGCGATCTTCATCATCTTCATGGGCGCGTTCTTTCCGATCGTGACCGGCGCGGCGACGGCGGTGCGCTCGATGCCGATCGCCTACGTGCGCGCGGCGCACAACTTCGGCCTGCGCAAGTGGGAGCTGCTGCGCTTCGTCGTGTTCCCCGCCGCGCTGCCGCAGATCATCACGAGCCTGCGCATCGCGCTCGGCATCGGGTGGCTGGTCGTCGTCGCGGCGGAAATGACCGCGATCCAGTCGGGGCTGGGCTTCCTGATCGTCGATGCGCGCAACATGGGCATGCGCTACGACCTCGTCGTCGCGGGCATGATCGTGATCGGTGCCATCGGCATCGGGCTCGACTGGCTCGTGCGCCGGCTCGAGCGCCTCGACAGCGTGCGCTGGGGCTTCTCCAAGGAGTGAACGTGCCTCCGCAGTCCGAAATGCCCCCCAAGATCGTCGTCCGTGGCCTCACCAAGCGTTTCCGCCGCGGAAATGAGGAGTTCACGGCGCTCGCGCCCGTGGATCTCGACATCGCGCAGGGCGAGCTCGTCTGCCTGCTCGGGCCGTCGGGCTGCGGCAAGTCGACGCTGCTCAACCTGCTCGCGGGCTTCGACGAGGCCAGCGGCGGCACGGTGCACATCGACGGCGAGCCCGTGCGCACGCCCGATCCGCGGCGCGTGTTCGTGTTCCAGGAGTACGGCATCTTCCCGTGGGCCACGGTGCGCGAGAACATCTCGCTCGGCCTGCGGCGGCGGCCCGAAGCCGAGCGGCGGGAGATCGTCGAGCGCTACATCGACCTCGTCGGTTTGCGCGGCTTCGAGAACTCCTATCCCGGCGAGATCTCCGGCGGCATGAAGCAGCGTGTCGCCGTCGCGCGTGCGCTCGCGGTGTCGCCGGAGGTGGTGTTCATGGACGAGCCCTTCGGTGCGCTCGACTCGCTGACGCGCCTCTCGATGCGCCAGGAATTGCGCCGCATCTGGCAGCTCGAGCGCCTGACGATCGTGCTCGTCACGCACGACGTCGACGAGGCGCTGCAGCTCGCCGACCGCGTCGTCGTGATGACTTCGAGCCCGGGCCGCATCGCCGCGACGATTCCCGTTGGCCTCGAGCATCCGCGCGATGTGCTCTCGCCCGCCTACGGAACGCTCCGCAAGCACCTGTTCGGCCTGCTCGGCGTCCAGGACGGCGTCTGAATCGGCCGATTCGTGCGGGTTTTCAGTTCGCGGCTCGCGTGCTAGAAACGGAGCATGCCGCTGCGCCGACTCCAGCGCTGGACCGTGCCGCGCATCGAAGGCCTGCGCGCCCGATGCCTGCGGCGCGTGCTGCGCCACCACTGCCCGCAGTGCGGCCTCGGCGCGCTGTTCGACCGCTGGGCGCACCTGCGGGAGCGCTGCAACCACTGCGGCCTGATCTACCGGCGCGAGGACGGCGCCGAGCTCGGCTCGATGTACCTGTCCGCCACCGTCTCGCAGCTCTTCGCCGCGGCCGTGTTCGTGCTCCTGTGGCTGTTCACCGACTGGGCGCCGTGGGTCGGCTTCGCCGTCGGAGCGCCGGTCGTGCTCCTGTTCTGCTACGGCTTCCTGCCGCTCTCGATGGCGCTGTGGACCGCCGTCGAATACCTGACCGACGTCGCCAGCGGCGAGTGGTGGGCCAAGCCGCGCTGAGGCATGTGGAGCCTTTCCCGATGATCCCGTTCGCCCCGCGCGCGCTCTCGCAGATCGCCCTGACCGTCGAAAACGTCGAGGTTTCGCTGCGTTTCTACCGCGACGTGCTCGGGCTGCCGTTCCTGTTCGCGCCCGGCCCCGAGCTCGCGTTCCTCTCGATCGGCGGCGTGCGACTGATGCTCACGCGACCGCAGGGCGCCGGGCGTCCGGGTGCGAACTCGATCCTGTACTTCGACGTGCTCGACATCGTCGCGTCGCACGCGGCGATCTGCGGGCGCGGTGCGACCTCGGAGCGCGAGCCGGCGCTCACCGCGCGCCTGCCGCAGGGCGAGCTGTGGACCTCGTTCCTGCGCGACCCCGACGGCAACCTGCTCGGCCTGCAGGAACTGCGGGCCACCTGACGCCATGCCCGAACTTCCGGAAGTCGAGACCGTCGCCCGCCTGATCCGTCCGCACGTCAGCGGGCGGCGCGTCGAGGCCGTCGAGGTCGCGTGGAAGCGCACGCTCGGTGGGATCACGCCGCAGGCCTTCGAGCGCGGGCTCGTCGGGCGCCGCATCCTCGGCGTCGAGCGCCGCGCGAAGTACCTCGTGATGCCGCTCGACTCCGGTGCCGCGATCGTCTGCCACCTGCGCATGACCGGTCGCCTGCACGCGGAGCCGCGCGGCTGGGACGCGGGCAAGTTCTGGAAGGTGCGGCTCGCGCTCGACAGCGGGCGCGACCTCGTCTTCATCGACGTGCGCAAGTTCGGGCGCTTCGAGCTCGTGCGCGATCCCGCGGCGCGGCTGGCGGAACTCGGCCCCGAGCCGCTTTCCCCGGAATTCACGGCCGAAACGCTGCACTCGGGCCTCGGCGCCCGCTCGCGCGCGCTCAAGCCGCTGCTGCTCGACCAGTCGTTCCTCGCGGGGCTCGGCAACATCTACGTCGACGAGTCGCTCTTCCGCGCGCGCCTGCATCCGCTCGCCAACTCGCGTCGCGTGAACGCCGAGCAGGCCACGCTGCTGCATCGCGAGATCCGCGCCGTGCTCTCGGAGGCGATCGAGCGCGAGGGCTCGAGCTTCGACACGTTCTACCGCACGCCCGAGGGCAACCCGGGCAGCTTCCAGCACCAGTTCCGCGTCTACGGCCGCGGCGGCGAGCCCTGCCGCGACTGCGGCGCGACGATCGTGCGTTCCGTCGTCGGCCAGCGCGGCACGCACACCTGCCCCCGCTGCCAGCCGCGGCCGCGCCGTCCCTCGCGCCGTCCTTCTCGCTAGGCGCCGATGCGCTTGCGCCAGGCCAGGCTGAGTTCGGTGACCTGCGGCCACTGGTCGACGCACATCGCGAGGTAGAGCGTGACGTCGAAGGCCTGGTACTTGGCGTCGAGCGCCGCGATGGCGACATCGATCTTGTCGACGGCGGGGCTGATCGAGTCGAGGTCCTCGACCATGCCACCCTCGTGCTTCACGCCGGTCGCGTCGAGGAAGTCGGTGACGAGCTCGCGGCGATCCTTGATCAGGTAGCTGCCGAACAGCTCGTAGCACAGCTCGGCGTTCTTGGCCGCCGTCAGGATCTGCTTGGCGCGCTTGGCGCGCTGCGCCATCGGCAGGTTGCGAACGGCCTGCGGGCGGAAGTTGAGCGACTTGGCGACCTCGAGGTCGAGCGGGCCGAAGCCCTGCTGCTGGAGGGACTCGTAGATGCCGAGGAATTCCGCATCGGTGAGGCGACGGAGCTGATCGACGACGACCTGGGTCATGGCTGGCTATCCGCTTGAGGATTGGGGCGAAGGAGCATAACGCCGGCGCGTCAGCCCGTCAGGATCTCGGCCGTCGACTGCGTCCGCGAGGCGACCCGCACCGCCGCTCGCAGGGCGCGCACGAGCGCGGCCCAGGGCGCGAGGAACAGCACCCACAGGGTGGCGGCGCTTCCGGCGAGCGCGTCGAGCTCGAGCGCGAGGTCGACGTCTCCCAGGCGCACCCACGCGGCCAGCGCGGCGGCGCAGGCGAGGAACAGGACGAACAGGACGCGCGGCAGGAGCCAGATCGCGGCCTCGCGCGGCGCCCGCTGCGCTCGCAGCAGCCACGCCATTCCGCCGCACAGGCTCGCCATCGCCGCGTTGGCGCACAGGAGCTCGACCAGCCCGACGGTCTCGCCCTCGCCGGGCTCGAGCGAAGCGCGGTAGAGGCGCAGCGCGAGCTCGGCGCACCACAGCAGGAACGCAGCGGCCAATTGCGCCGAGCCTTGGCCGCCGACGCGCGCGCGGGCGAGTTCGAGCAGTCCCATGAGCATCGCGCCCGAACCGAGTGCTCCCGTCGCCCACACCCCGCGCGCCGCCCACAGCGGCAGCGGAATGCCCAGCGGCTCCGCCAGTGCCGGCACCGCGAGCGAGAGCCCGAGCAGCACGAGCGCCGCGACGAGGCGCGGCAACCCGCTCCTCATCGCACGCCTGTGGGTCTCGAGCGCCATGCGGAGAGATTGCTCCTCCGCGGGCCGGAGTTCAAACGTCGTCGCGGCAAGAACGCCGCGCGCGCTCGCGCCGCAAAGCTAGGTCGCCTGCGGTTCCGCCTGCGGGGCGGGGGTCGCGGGGGCGGGGGCCGGCGTCTCGGGGAAGTCGGACTCGCGCGAGAGGTACGTGTAGGCGTCGAGGCCGGCCTCGTAGCGGCGCTGGAGCAGCGCGGATTCCTCGAAGCTCATGCGGCCTTCCTCGAGCGAGCGCTCGATGTGGCGGCGCAGGCGCGCGAGGAGGTCCTGCTCGAAGTACTCGACGTAGGCGAGCACTTCCTGCGTGCGGTCGCCGCGCACGACGTGCGTGATGCGCGGGCGGCCGTTCTCGTCGAGGTCGACGTGCACGATGTTCGGGTCGCCGAACAGGTTGTGCATGTCGCCCAGGATCTCCTGGTAGGCGCCGACCAGGAAGAAGGCCATGTAGTAGGGCTCGTTGGGCCGCAGCGGGTGCAGCTCGAGCGTGCGCTTCACGTCCTTCAGGTCGCAGAAGCGGTCGATCTTGCCGTCGGAGTCGCAGGTGATGTCGGCGAGGATCGCGCGGCGCGTCGGCTGCTCCGACAGGCGGTGCAGCGGCAGCACGGGGAAGAGCTGGTTGATCGCCCACGAGTCGGGCAGCGACTGGAACACCGAGAAGTTGAGGAAGTAGGTGTCCGCGAGGTCGCGCTCGAGGTTGGCGAGGTCGTCGGGCACGTAGGGCAGCGTGCGCACGAGGCGCAGGATCTTCGTGCACGTGCGCCAGAAGAACTCGTCGACGCGCGCGCGCTCCTTCAGGTTGATCTGGCCGACGTTGAAGAGCACCATCGCCTCGTCGCGCAGCTGATGCGCGTCGTGGTAGGCCTCCTGGTAGTTCTTCGCGGTGACGGTCTCCGACACGCTGAAGGCGTTCTGGATGAGCTCGTGCTCGTCCTCGTTGGCGGCCTCGGGGTTGCCCGAGGTCGCGAAGTCGGTCACGCCGAGCACTTCCGCGACGAGCACCGCGTGGTGCGCCGTCAGCGCGCGCCCCGACTCGGTCACGATCGCCGGCTGCGGGATCGCGGCCTCCTCGCAGGCCACCGACAGGTGGTACACGACGTCGCGCGCGTATTCCGCGAGCGAGTAGTTCATCGACGACTCGAAGTTCGTGCTCGAGCCGTCGTAGTCGACGCCCAGGCCGCCGCCGACGTCGAGGAACTTGATGCGCGCGCCCATCTCCCACAGCTCGACCAGCGTGCGGGTGGCCTCGCGCAGCGCGTTCTTGATCGCGCGGATGTCGGTCACCTGGCTGCCGATGTGGAAGTGCAGCAGCTCGAGGCAGTCGAGCCGGCCCGAGCGTTCGAGCGTCTCGACGACGTCGACGATCTGGCGCGTCGTCAGGCCGAACTTCGAGCGGTCGCCGCCCGAGTCGCTCCAGCGGCCCGAGCCCTTGCCGCCGAGCTTCGAGCGCACGCCGATCACCGGCTTGATGCCGAGCTTGTCCGAGGCGCGCAGGATCGTCGCGAGCTCGCTGAACTTCTCGATCACGATGATCGGGATGATGCCGAGCTTGCTCGAGAGCAGCGCGGTCTCGACGTAGTCCTCGTCCTTGTAGCCGTTGCAGATCACGAGGCTGCCGCCGTCGGCCTGCAGCGCGATCGCAGCGAGCAGCTCCGGCTTGCTGCCGACCTCGAGGCCGGTGCCGTGCTTCTTGCCCTCGTCGAGGATGCCCTCGACGACGTGGCGCTGCTGGTTGACCTTGATCGGGAAGACGCCGCGGTACGGGCCCTGGTAGTTGAACTCGGCGCGCGCGGCGTTGAAGGCCTGGTTGAGCTCGCGCACCCGGCTGCGCAGGATGCCGTCGAAGCGCAGCAGCACCGGCGTCGCGATGCCGCGGCGCTTGATCTGGCCGATCAGCTCGTGCAGGTCGATGCCGGGGCGCTCCGGCCGGTCGGGGCCCTCGGGACGGACCTCCACGTTGCCGGCGGCGTTGACGCGGAAGTAGCCGCGCCCCCAGTTGCTGACGTTGTAGAGGCTCTCGCTGTCGACGTGGGTCCAGGCCATCGTGGTGCTCTTGGGCTCCTTGGGAAGGAAGGGCGGCAGTATAGGACGCTGCGACCGATCGCGGGGGAGCGACGTGCCGTTTCCTTCGCGAGGCGGAGCGAGCGGACCGGGCGGGGCGCCGCGTATCATCCTCGCCCGTGAACGACGACCTGCTCCGGCGGATCCCGATCCGCGACGCCGCCCGCCGCCTCGAGGGCGTCGTCCGGCGCACTCCGCTCGCGCCTTTTTCCGTTCCTGACGTGCGCGTCGAGCTGCGCCTCAAGCTCGAATGCCTGCAGGAAACCGGCGCTTTCAAGGCTCGCGGAGCGTGGAACCAGATCGCGCTCCTGTCCGAGCGCGAGCGCGCCGCGGGCGTCGTCACCGTCAGCTCCGGCAACCACGGCAAGGCCGTCGCCTGGGCGGCGCAGCGCACCGGAATCCGCGCGACGATCGTGATGCCGGCCAACGCCTATCCGAACAAGATCGCGGCCTGCCGCGAGTTCGGGGCCGAGGTCCTGCTGGGCGAGACGCGCGCCGCCGCCGAGCGCCTGTGCGCCGAGCGCGTGGCGGCCGGGGCGACGCTCGTGCATCCCTACGACGCCGAGCGCACGCTGCAGGGGGCCGGAACGGTCGGCTTGGAGATCGCCGAGGACTGGCCGGAGCTCGAGGTGCTCGTCGTGCCGGTCGGCGGCGGCGGACTGCTCGCCGGATCCGCGCTCGCCATCCGCCAGACGCTGGGCCGCCGCGTGCTGGTGGTCGGCGTCGAGCCCGAGGGCGCGCCGTCGATGAAGCTTTCGCTCGAGCAGGGCCGCGCGGTCACGCTCGAACGCATCACCACGCAGGTGCAGGGCCTGTGCCCGCCCGGCGCCGGCCGCCTCAACACCGAGATCTGCGGCCTCGCCGTCGACGCGATCGTGACCCTGCCCGACGAGGACATCTTCGCGGCGCAGCGCGAGCTCGTGCTGCGCGGCGGCTGGACCGTCGAGCCCGCCGGGGCCGCCGCCTACGCCGCCGTGCTCGCGGGCAAGCTGCCGACGCTCGTCACGCACGCCCGCACGCCCGACAACCGCGTCCGCATCGCCTGCGTCGTCTCCGGCGGCAACCCCGACCCGGCGCAGATCGCCGCGATCCGCGCATGAAACGCGTCGTCCTCGTCCGCACGCAGGGGCCGCGCAACGTCGGCTCGGTGATGCGCGCCGTCGCCAACTTCGGGCCGTGCGAGCTCGTGCTCGTCGCGCCCCAGCGCCGCTCGATGCTGGTGCATCCCGACTTCACGATGATGGCGCACGGCGTCGAGAAGGTGCGCGAGCGCATCCGCGTCGTGCCCACGCTCGCCGAAGCGCTCGTCGACGCCACGCACTCCGTCGGTTTCACCGCGCGCCCGCGCGACGGCCGCCTGCGCGTCGATTGGCGCGACCGCGCGGCCGACTACCGCGGCCTGTGCGACGACGAGGGCCACGTGGTCGCGTTCGTGTTCGGCTCGGAGGCCGACGGGCTGACGGCGGAGGAGACCGAGGCCTGCAAGGAACTCGCGTACCTCCCGACCAGCGCCGAGCACCAGTCGCTGAACCTCGCGACGGCCGCGAGCATCGTGCTCTTCACGCTCTACACCGGCGACGCCGTGCACAAGCGCGAGCGCGGTCCGCGCATGGCGAGCGAACGCCAGCTGCGTTTCCTGCGTGAGCACCTCAAGGCCGTGATGGGCGAGAAGGTCGCGCGCTCGCTCGCCGCGAAGCAGGACATCGAGGAATCGATCGAGCGCGTGTTCACGCGCGTGCCGCTGGAGAGCCGCGACGCGCGCGCCTGGCACATGATGATGCGCGCGCTCGGCTCGAAGCTCGCGCCGCGCGACTTCGGCATCGGCGGCCCGCCGCGCGACCGCCGCGACGACACGCAGGTGCGTTTCGGCGAGCTCGACGACTCCGAATCCGCCGCCGAGTAGTCCTCAGCGGCCGTCCGAGGGCTTCTCGGGCTTCGATTCGCCGCTGGCGCCGTCCTTCGCGGGCTCTTCGGGCTTGGGCGCGTTCTTCTTGGTGTCCTCCTCGGCCTGCTGCGCCTTGCGCTTGGCGTCGCGCTCCGCGCGCTCCGCCTCGCGCTGCGCGCGCCGCGCCTCCTGCTCCTTCTTGCGCTCCGCGACGTAGGCGTCCCATTCGGCCACGGCCGGCATCGAGTCGTCGAACAGCCACGGATCGATCGCCGCGCGCGCGTCCTTGCCACCGAGCTCGTCGACGAGCGCGAGGAAGTCCTCGAGGCTCGCGTTGCCGTGCAGGTGGTCGCTCATCCAGCGCTTCATCAGTGCGAGGAAACGCTCGTCGCCCATCTGGCGGCGCAGGAAGTGCAGCGCGAACGGCCCGCGCAGGTACACCGCGGCGCCGAACATCTGTCGCACCGTGATGTGGCCCGGAGGCGTCGCCTTCATCGCGCGCGCCATCGCGTAGCTCTCCTTGAGCTTCTTCGCGAACCCCTCCGCGCCTTCCTGCGACTCGACGTACATCCACGCCGCGTACTCGGCGACGCCCTCGTTGATCCAGATGTCGTTCCAGTCCTCGACGCACACCGCGTCGCCGAACCACTGGTGGGCGAGCTCGTGCGCGATGACGTCTTCCGTGCCGGTGCCGGCGCCATACACGGGCTTGGTCTGCGTCTCGAGCGCGCCGGGGACGCGTGCGCTGGTCAGGATGTTGCCCGCGATCTCGAACGGATAGGGGCCGAAGCTCGCGGAGAAGAACTCGAGGATCTCGTCGGTCTTCTGGAACGCCTTGCGCGAGCTCTCGCGCGACTTCTTCGTGAACCAGTTGGTGATCTCGAGCCCGCTCGCGCTCGTGTAGGTCTCCGACTCGAACTCGGCGATCGCGATCGTCACGAGGTACGTCGCCATCGGGTCGCGCGCGCTCCACACGTACGTGCGTGCGCTGTCTTCCTCGAGCAGCTCGAGCAGCTTGCCGTTCGCGACGGCCTGCAGCGGCTTGGGCACGCGCAGGCGGAAGCTGAAGAGCGCCTTGTCGAGCGGGTGGTCGTTGCAGGGGAAGAACGTCTTCGCGCCGCCGGGCTGACTGAACACGTAGGCCTCGCCGTCGCGCTCGATCCAGCCCATCGAGAAGCCGGGCATCGACGGGTCCTTTACGCCTTCGGGGCTGCCGAAGTACTCGACCACGCAGCGGAAGTCCTTGTCCTTCGCGAGCGGCTGCGGGAGTTTCACGGTGAGCTCGTCGTCCGCGCGCTCGAAGTCCGCGACGGCGCCGTCGACGAGGATGCGCACCACGTCGAGGCCGTGGAAGTCGAGGTTGAAGCTCGAGAGCGCCTGCGTCGCGCGGGCGTCGATCGTGCACTTGCCGACGAGCGGTCCCGCGGGCGCCTCGACGTCGAGCTCGAGCGCGTACTTCTGCACGTCGTAGCCGCCGTTGCCGTCGCCGGGGATCAGCGAGTCGCCGATCGTCGCCGCTCCGGCCACCGCGACCTCGACCGGTGCCGCGATTGCGGCCGGCGTCGAGCGCACGCTGTCGTCCTTCGGCGCGGTGGCGCTCGCCTCGGGCGTCGCCAGGGTCGCAACCTTGGGCGCGGGCGCGGCGCGTTCGGAAGCGCAGGCGGCGAGCAGGGCGGGCAGGAACGGCAGGACGAGGCGGAGGGGGCGATTCATCGGCGCGAGAATACCTGTGGCGGGCAGGATTTTCGGGGCCGACGGCCTCAACTTGCCCACGTCGAACCTTCGACGCGCGCCAGGTCGCGCCGGCACCCAAAAAAATTGGTCTGGCCCGGCATTTCCGGCCGAACCATGATCTCCCCATGGTCCGCCTCAACCGCATCTATACCAAGACCGGCGACGACGGCACGACGTCGCTCGGTGACGGAACGCGCCTGCCCAAGCACCACCTGCGGATCGAGTCCTATGGCACGGTCGACGAGCTCTCGAGCCTGCTCGGGCTCGCGCTCGTGCAGGGCAACGTGCCGGAGCCGCTCGCGGTCGTCTTGCGACGCATCCAGAACGAGCTGTTCGACGTCGGCGCCGACCTGTGCGTGCCCGGTGCCGCGGGCGACAAGCTGCGCATCAAAGCGATCTACACTTTCCGGCTCGAGCGCGACCTCGACGCTGCCAACGCGCCGCTCGCGCCGCTCGCGTCCTTCGTGCTGCCCGGTGGCCATCCCGCCGCAGCATGGCTGCATGTCGCGCGCACCGTCTGCCGCCGAGCCGAGCGCAACGTCACCGCGCTCGCGTCGTTCCCCGAGGAGGACGGGCGCGTCAACCCGGAAGTGATCCGCTACCTGAATCGACTCTCGGACCTGCTGTTCGTCTTCGCGCGAGCCGCCAACGACAACGGCAAGCTCGACGTGCTCTGGAAACCCGGCGCCTCGCAATGACCCGCGCCGTCGCGCGCCTCACGGCTGCCAGACGAGCTCGACGCCCTCGGAGATCGAAGTCGTCTTGCAGGCGGGCGGATCGCGGAACCAGCCCTGCAGCCACGCGTGCGCTCCAGCCGTCCACGGCTGGCCGAGCGAGCCCGCGTGCGTCGCCTGCCACAGGTCCCAGTCGAGCACGATCTGGCCGTCGCAGGCGCCTGCGGTGCCACCTGTCGATGACGTCTCCGTGCGCTGGATCGGCGCCTTGATGCACAGGAAGTTGCTCGACGTCGCGCACCACGGCGTCGCGAGCTGTCCGGTGACGCCGTAGAAGATGAGCCCGGTCTTCGCGCCCTCGACGTCGCTCACGGTCACCACGCAAGCGCTCGCGCCAGAGAGACTCGGGTACGCGCTCGCGGCAATTTGCGGCAGGCAGCCGCTCGAGGTGCCCGGCGCTTGCGGCGTGCAGAAGTTCGCCGGCGAGCCGGCGACGTCGAAGCACATCGACCAGTTCAGGAACGTGCCGGAATCGGCCGGCACGAACCAGTCGTAGGCGAGGAGCTTCCACACTCCGCTCGCGAGCGGGATCTGGTGCAGCGGAACGTTCTGGATGCCGCCGGTGCCCGCGGGCCACGCTCCCCAGGACTGCGCGTACATTCCCGGCGCGAGCAGCGCACCCGGACACGGCGGCCAGAACAGCGGATTGCCGCAGGGATCCTGACCCGCGAGGGCGTCGACGAGCACGTAGTCGCCGGCGAGATCCGCCGGGCAGCCGCCGCCGATCTGGCCGTCGTTGGTCTGGAGCAGGTTGAAGCGCGCGCCGGTGGGGGATTCGAGCACGAGCTGCACGTCGCCGAGCCACGAGTGCTGCAGCCCGGTGATGCGCACGGCCTCGATGCGCGAGGCGCTGGCGGGGATCTGGATCGCGAGCGGCGCCACGAGCGGCGTCGAGGGCAGGCTCGCCGGCCAGGTGCCGCTCGTGCCGCCCGCGGGGAACGCGCCACCGCTCGCAGGCAGCGTGCATTGCTGCGGATTCGCGCTCGTCGGCGGCGCCGGCGTCGGCGGGCCGAAGCACAGCTCCCACCCAAGCAGTGCTCCGTTGTCGGAGCCGACGAACCAGTCGTGGAGCGCGAGCGTCCAGTTGCCGCTGGCGAGCGGGATGCGCTCGAGCGGCATGTTCACGATTCCCGCGGCGCCGTTCGGCCACGCGCCGAAGTGCTGCAGGTAGGTGCCCGGCGCGATCTGCGGCGCTCCGCACGGCAGCGGCGTCACCGGCAGGCACTGCAGGCCCGCGGCCGGGTCGACGAGCTCGTACACGCCGAAGAAGTCGCTCGCGCAACCGCCACCCGCGACGCCGTCGTTGGTCTGCAGCAGGTTGTAGGCCGTGCCCGAAGGCGAGATCAGCACGAGCTGCACGTCGCCCGCGAACGTGTGCTTCAGCGCGAACTTCACCGAGTGGATCGCGCTCGCGCCCGCCGGCACCGTCACCGGTTGCGTCGAGAGCAGGCTCCCCGTCGGCAGGACGTTCGGCCACGACCCGTCCTGCGCCCCCGGCGCCGGCACGAAACCACCCGGGCCGTTCGAGACGCACTGCGCCGCCGCTCGCGGCGCCGCCAGCGCGATCGCGGCCGCGAGCGCAGCGCTAGGCCAATGGGGAGTCATGGAGGACGTCGAGGTGCGTGGCAGGCGCACGCAAGCCGCACCCGCTTCACGAGGCTACCGGTTTCTCCGCAGTTGGGAACCCGGCACGTCGTGGCGAAACGCGCGAGCCGGCCCTTGCGCCGTTGCGTTGCGAAGTTCCTTCGTGGTCTCCCACTCCGTCGGGCGCAGCGCGGTACCCGGAACTCCCGCTCCGAGTACCTGTATCCGTCGGCGTCGGGGTGTTCCGGTTTGCGCGAGGCTGTGAGGAGCATGTTCGGAACCTTGAGTGCTTCGCGCCTTCGTCCTGCGCTGTCTCGGCCCGCTCGGCACCCGACTGCGGGTTTCCTGCTCGTTGGCTGCGTCACCGCGGGGTGCGCGTCGCACCGCGAGGGCATCTCGATGGCAGCGCTGGACCTTCCCGCGGAAATGCAGGACGGGAGCTCCGGCGCGCAACGCGAAGCGCTGTCGAATGTCGTGGAAACACGAAGCTCGCCACGATCCACGGGTGGATCGAGTGCCGTCGCCGCGAGGGCGGATTCGCGCGAGTCGTCGCCCGTCGCCTCGGCGCTGCGGATTGAGCCCGTCCCGCCGGGCGAGGGGTCGTTGCGAACCGAAATCCCGGCGCCGTCGCCACCTGCGCAGGCTTGGGGCGAGGGCGAGGCGCAGGACTACCTGATCCCGGGGCTCGACATTCTCGGGTTCGAGTTGCTGCTCAACCTGTTCGACCGGAATTTCTCGTCCGACGACGACTACGGCAGCGACCTCTCGTCGATCGAGTCGAACCTGCAGAGCGGCTGGGTCATCGACGAGGACCCGTTCGCGACCAACCAGTTCCTGCATCCCTACCAGGGTTCCATCTACCACGGCTTCGCGCGCTCGGCCGGCCACGGCTACTGGACCGCGCTGGGTTACGACTTCGCCGGCAGTGCGGTCTGGGAGATCGCCGGCGAGACCGTCCCGCCGTCGCTCAACGACCAGATCACCACCACGTTCGGGGGGAGCTTCCTCGGCGAGGCGCTCTTCCGCATGTCGAGCTACCTGCTCGAGCGCGGCGGAGAACGGCCGAGTGCCTGGCGGAGCACGGGCGCGGCGATGATCTCTCCGGCGCTCGGCTTCAACCGGCTCGCCTACGGCGAGCGTTTCGACGGTGTGTTCGCGAGTCACGATCCCGCGACGTACACGCGCGTCGGGATCGGCGCGCGCCGCAGCGAGAGCCTCTCGAACGACGCCGCGGGTCCCAGCGATGCCGCCGAGCTCGACTTCGTGATGCACTACGGCCTTCCCGGCGAGCCCGCCTACGACTACACGCGCCCGTTCGACTACTTCCACTTCGAGGCCACGCTCGTCTCCGACGCGGACGCGCTGCCCGAGGACGTGATGGTGCGCGGACTGCTCCTCGGGTCGAAGTACTCGGTCGGCCAGGAGTATCGCGGCGTGTGGGGCCTCTACGGTGGATTCGACTACATCTCGCCCGAGCTCTTCAGCGTGTCGTCGACGTCCGTCTCGCTCGGCACGACCGGGCAGTGGTGGGCGACCGACGGGCTCGCACTGCAGGGCACGCTGCTCGCCGGCCTCGGCTGGACGGCGTCAGGAGCGATCGCGGACGCGCAGGAGGACCGCAACTACCACTACGGGTTCAGCCCGCAAGGACTGGGCGCGCTGCGAGTCCTGTGGAGCGACATCGCCGTGCTCGACATGACCGGCAGGAACTACTTCATCGGGGTGCTCGACAGCTCGAACAGCGGCGACACCGAATCGGTCCTGCGCGGCAAGCTGGCGCTCACCGTGCGAGTGTGGGGCCTGCACGCGCTGGGCATCCAGTACGTCGCCTCGACGCGTGACGCGGAGTTCGCGGACATTCCCGACGCGCACCAGTCGCTCGGGGCTCTCAGCGTCTTCTACACCATCTTGAGCGACACGCACTTCGGCGCCGTGAACTGGCACTGAGCCGCGCGTTTCACCGGAAGCCCCCGCGACCGCAGATGCGCGGCGCATGCGGCGTCCTTCCGCTCACAGCAAGGCTCCGCTAGTCGCTCGACTCGCTGTCGTCGCCGCCGCCGAGGACGGCGAGGAAGGCCTTCTGCGGGATGTCGACGTTGCCGATCTGGCGCATGCGGCGCTTGCCTTCCTTCTGCTTCTCGAGCAGCTTGCGCTTGCGGCTGACGTCGCCGCCGTAGCACTTGGCGGTGACGTCCTTGCGCAGGGCCGAGATCGACTCGCGCGCGATGATGCGGCTGTCGATGGCGGCCTGCAGGGCGATCTCGAAGAGATGCCGCGGGATCTCCTTGCGCATGCGCTTGATGATCGCGCGGCCGCGGTACTCGGCCTGGTCCTTGTGGACGATGCAGGTGAGCGCGTCGACTTCCTTGCCGTTGACGAGGATGCGCAGCTTCGAGAGGTCCGACTTCTTGTAGCCGGAGATCTCGTAGTTGAGGGTGCCGTAGCCGCGCGTCGAGCTCTTCAGCTTGTCGAAGAAGTCGTAGATGATCTCGCCCAGCGGCAGGTCGTACACGAGCTGCACGCGCGTCGGCGACAGGTGGTCCTGGCGCACGAAATCGCCGCGGTGGTCGGCGGCGATCTTCATCACGTTCCCGATGAATTCGCTCGGCGTCATGATCGAGACGCGCGCGTAGGGCTCGAGGATCTCCTCGTACTTGTCGGGCGTCGGAAGCTGGCCGGGCGACTGGATCAGCTTCTTCGTGCCGTCGGCGAGCACGATCTGGTACGTGACCGTCGGCGCCGTCTGGATCATGTCGAGGTCGTGCTCGCGCTCGAGGCGCTCCTGCACGATCTCCATGTGGAGCAGGCCGAGGAAGCCGCAGCGGAAGCCGAAGCCAAGCGCCTCGCTGGTGACGGCCTCGAAGTCGAAGGACGAGTCGGAGAGCGAGAGCGTCGTCAGGCCCTCGCGCAGGCTCTCGAAGTCGCCGGTGTTCGTCGGGAAGAAGTCCGCGTACACCATGTGCATCGGCGGGCGGTAGCCGGGGAGCATCTCCACCTTCGGCCCCTTGTGGATCGTCATCGTGTCGCCGATGCGCACGTCGCCGAGGTTCTTGATGTTCGAGATGAAGTAGCCGACCTCGCCCGGCCTGAGCTCGCCGCAGCGCAGCATCTTCGGCGTGAAGCGCCCGATCTCGATCGCCTCGTAGATCTTGTCGGTGCCCAGCATGTGGATCATCTGGCGCTCGCGGATCGAGCCGTCGACCACACGCAGGTACACGATGATCCCGCGGTACTCGTCGTACTGCGCGTCGAAGATCAGCGCGCGCAGCGGGTCGCCGGGGTGGCCCTTGGGCGCCGGGATCTTGACGACGATCTCGTCGAGCAGCTCGCGCACGCCCAGGCCCGACTTCGCGCTGACGCCGAGCGCGTCCGTCGCGTCGATGCCGATCGAGTTCTCGATCTCTTCCTTGACGACCTCGGGCCGCGCGTGCGGCAGGTCGATCTTGTTGATCACCGGCAGGATCTCGAGGTTGCCCTCGACCGCCAGGTACGCGTTCGCCACCGTCTGCGCCTCGACGCCCTGGCTCGCGTCGACGAGCAGCAGCGCTCCCTCGCAGGCCTGCAGCGCCTTCTGCACTTCGTAGTTGAAGTCGACGTGCCCCGGCGTGTCGATCAGGTTGAGCTCGTACCGCTCGCCCTTGTACGTGTGGTGGATCGTGACCGCGCTCGCCTTGATCGTGATGCCACGCTCGCGCTCCAGGTCCATCGAGTCGAGCAGCTGCGCCTTCATGTCGCGCTTGTCGACGGCGCCCGAGATCTCGAGCATGCGGTCGGCGAGCGTCGACTTGCCGTGGTCGATGTGCGCGATGATCGCGAAGTTGCGGACGAGGCGGTTTTCCAAGGGGCTCTCTCGCTAGCGAGGGGCGAGGAGTATACGGAGCCTCTCTCCGGGCGGCCATCGGGCGCCACGCGGGGCCCCGCGGAGGCCCTCTGGCGCGGCCTCAGCGCTGCAGGAGCACGAGCGGGCGCGAGACGTACAGGTTGTCGGCCACCAAGTCGCGCCGGCCGTCGCCGTTGACGTCCAGCAGCACGAGCGACCCCGACGTGGCTCCCGTCGCGAACTTGGCCGGCCGGCTGAAGCGGCCACCGCCGAGGGACAGGCGCACCTCGGGACGCAGCTGCGCCGTGGCGGGCGTCGTGCGGAGCACGAGGTCGGGCAGGCCATCTCCGTCGAGGTCGCGCACCAGCGGCGTGGCGCCCGCGTCGGGTTCCATGTGCAACGCCGAGTCGACAGGGGCCGCGAGCGTTCCCGCAGCGCTCCCGCGGGCGCAACGCACGAGCCGCGCAGCGCGCTCGACCCACGCGACGTCGCCGAATCCGTCGCCGTCGAAGTCGCCAGCTGCGACGTGCTCGGGCGAGCCGGCGACGGCCGCACTCGAGCGCAGCACGAAAGTGCCGTTGGCGCCGCAGCTCCAGATCTCGAGCCGCACGCCCGGCCGGACCAGTACGGCTTCGCAAGCCCCGTCTCCATCGATGTCCGCGAGCGCGCGGAACACGAGCACGTTCGGGTGGGGCGTGGCGATCGGCGGAGCGAATCCGCCCCCCGGAAGCCCGCGGTAGAGCGTGAGGCTCGCCCCGGAGTGCGAGAGCGCATCGTCGACGCCGTCGCCATCGAAGTCGGCCCAGTCGAGCTCGAGTCCGGTCGGCATCGGGAGTGCGGCGGGAGCCGCGAACTGGCCCGCACCGTCGTTGGCGAGGAACTCGTAGCTCCCGGTCCACTGCCGCAGCAAAACGTCGAGATCGCCGTCCGCGTCGAGATCGCGCAGGTCGGCGGCGTACGAGCCGTTGCTCGCGGAAAGCGGGATCTGCAGCGCGGGCACGAGCTCTCCCTGCCCGTTGCCGCGCGCGAACTCGAGCTTGCTGCCCATGTCGAGCAGCAGGTCCTCGATTCCGTCGCCGTCGAAATCTCCCGCCGCGATCGGCCGCGACGCGATCGAGCGACCGACATGCAGGTCGTCCCAGCCACCTTGACCGTTCGAGGACGTCCGCGCGATCCATCCTTGCCCCGCAGGGCCGACGATTTCCGCTGCGCCGTCGCCATCGAGATCCGCGAGATCGAAACCACCGGCGCTGGGATGCGTGAACAGGTTCACGAACTGCGAAAACCGGCCGAGGCCGTCGTTCCGATGCAGGCGCGCACCTTCGGGCGTCGCCACGAGCAGGTCGATGTCGCCGTCCGAATCCGCGTCGCCGAGCTCGCTCTTCGATTGGAACACGCTCGCGAGGGCCGAGACGGAGTAGTGGCGCTGGCCCTGATGCCGCAGGGCGTGGACCTTCGCCGCAGTCGTCGCGACGAGCTCCGGCGCTCCGTCGCCGTCGAGATCGGCGCTGTCGAGACCGAAAGCGAGTTCGAATGGTTGGCTCCAACGCTGGCCGAAGCCGCCATTGCCGTCCCCGTGCAGGATCGCGAGGCGCGGCTGCGGGAGGGGACCGGCGAGGCTGAACGAGAGCGCGACGTCGGCGGCACCGTCGCGGTCGAAATCGTCTGCCGCGAGCGCGAGCACGTCCGCATTCGGCAGCACCGCGCCGCCCAGCGGAATCCAAGCTCCCGCAACCTGCCGGAACGTGCGCAGGCTCCGAGTGACTCGCTCCCACGCGACGACGTCGAGCTCGCCATCGCCGTCGAGATCGACCGCGTCGACCGCGAGGAAGTCACCCGTCGCGAGGCTCACAGGCGCGAGGAAACCTCCGTTCGCGTCTCCGCGCACGAACACGAGCTCCGCCGGGTTCGTTCGAATTGCGAGCGCATCGAGCCAGCCATCGCCGTCGAGCTCGCCGAATGTGAGCGGCTTCCACCCTGCGCCTCCGCTGACGAGCCGCGGTGCCGCGAATCCGCCCGCACCATCTCCTGCGAGCCACGCGAGCGCGTTCGTCTTCTCGACGAGCGCATCGAGTTCGCCATCACGGTCGAGATCGACGAGCTTCACGCCGCGAACCTGACCCTCGAGCGGGATCAGCTGCGTCGTGAAAGGTTGCTGTGCGAGCAGCGTGAGGGCGAGCAGGCTCGGGAACGGCATGGGGGCCTCAGTCTTGCCAAAGGATCAGCGGGCGCGAGCTCCAGAAGTCGTCGAGGACCAGCTCAATCTTGCCATCGGAATCGAGATCCGCAACCAGGCCAGTGCTCGCCGCGGTGGTGACCTGCTTCGCCGCGTCGAAACCGCCGTCGCCGCGCCCCGGCCAGACGAGGAGCTGCCGACCGCAAGACGGCTCCTGCACCGCGACCGCCTCGCGATGCAATTCCGCGAACTCGACGCGCCCGGTACGGTCGGCGAGCGGGAGCATCCTGAAATCCTCCGGGGAAGGAATGCGGGGCCGGGGTGTCGCCGCGAGCGTCCTATCGGCGCTCGCCGGTCACTCGCGCAGTGACCCGCACCGACGCCTCCGCACGTTTCCCGCTGGCGGGGCGAGAAAAGCCCGAATTGGGCCCGAACTGGGCCGCCGGGGTCAGCCGATGGGCTGCGCGCGCAGGCGGGCGGCGAGCTCGCGGGAGGCGCGGCCGCGGTGGCTGACCAGGGCCTTCTCGTCGGGGGCGAGCTCGGCGAAGCCGCGGCCGGTCTGCGCGAAGCCGGGCTCGGTGAACAGGAACAGCGGGTCGTAGCCGAAGTCGCCGTCGCCGCGCGGGCCGTGCAGGATGCGGCCGTAGGCGTGGCCTTCGACGGCGAGCGCGATCGAGCCGTCGGGCCGCGCCAGCGCGAGCGCGCAGGTGAAGCGCGCGGTGCGGCGCTCGTCGGGCACGTTCGCGAGGTTGCGGAGCAGGAGCGCGTTGTTCGAGCCGTCGGCGCCGTGCTCGCCGGCGTAGCGCGCGCTCTTCACGCCCGGCTCGCCGCCGAGTGCGTCGACCTCGAGGCCGGAGTCATCGGCGAGCGCCCACATTCCGTGGGCCTGCGCCGCCGAGCTCGCCTTCTTCGCCGCGTTGCCCGCAAACGTCGGCTGGTCCTCGTCCACGTCCGGAATGCCGCCGACGGACGCGGGCAGCACGACCTCGAGCCCGAGCGGCGCCAGAATGCGCGTGAATTCCGCGTGCTTCTTCTTGTTGCCGCTGGCGAGGAGGAGCTTCATGCGGCGGCAGGATAACGCTCAAGGCTCGTACAGACGCACCTTCGCCGCGACGGCCTCGAAGGCGGCGAGGTCCTTGGCCCAGCTGGCGGCGATGTCGTCGAGGCGGGTGCCGCCGGAGAGCAGCGCGAGCGTCTCGCGGTCGCGCAGCAGGCGGCCGAGGCGCTCGAACTGGAAGGTCGGGCCGTGCAGATCGCGCAGCGTGCGGGCGATGGCGAGCCCGGCCTCGACGCAGCGCACGGAGGCGCGCTCGGTGACGGTGATGTGCACGCCGCCGCAGGCTTCGTTCGCGAACGTGCTCGCGTTCGGCGTGAAGCGAATCGGCGTGAACTCGAGGCCCGGCAGGCGCAGCGCGTTGAGCGCGCGGGCGAGCGCGATGGGCTCGATCCACGGTGCGCCGAAACGCTCGAAGGGCTCGTCGGTGCCGCGACCGACGGACACGTTCGTCGTCTCGAGCAGCGCGATGCCGGGGTACAGCAGCACCTGAGTCTCGTTGCGCAAGTTCGGGCTCGGGTCCTGCCATTCGAGGCCGGTTTCGGCCCAGCGCATCGAGCGCCGCCAGCCTTCGCAGGCGACGACCTCGAGCTCGCAGGCGATGCCGAAATGCTCGCGTTCGAGCAGCGCGCGCTCGCCCAGCGTGAGGCCGTGCGCGAGCGGAACCGGGCGATTCGACGTGAAATCCAGGGCATCGGCGTCGGCCAGCGGCCCCTGCGGCGCCGAGAGCGCCAGCGGATCAGGCCTGTCGAGCACGACGACGCGCAGTCCGAGCTCTCCCGCGACTTCCATCGCGTAGGCGAGCGTCGATTCGTACGTGTAGATGCGCGTGCCGACGTGCTGCAGGTCGATCACGAGCGTGTCGCAGCCCGCGAGCATCACTGCCGTCGGCTTGCGCGTCGCGCCGTACAGCGAGTGGATCACGAGGCCCGTCGGCGTGTCGATCTCGTCGGCGATCGAACCCTCCGCGCGTGCGCCGAGGCCGTGCTCGGGCGCAAGGATCGAGCGCAACTCGACGTCTTTCGTGCGCGCAAGCAGATCGATCGTGCGCTCGCCGCTGCGCAGCCGCCCAGTGCGGTTGGTGAGCAACGCGACCTTGCGCCCGACGAGCCGCGCGCAGCTTTCGCGCGCGAGCACATCCGCTCCCGTCAGCACACCTTCCTGCGCCCGCAGCGCGCGCGCCGCCGCATCCGCCACTGCGCGCCGCAGTTCGCGCGTGTCGCCCTTGCCATCGGGGTGCACTCGATTCGACAGCACGACGACGTACCCGAGCGTCGCGGGATCGAGCCACAACGACGTGCCGGTGAAGCCCGTGTGCCCAAAACTCGCGCCGCGCGGGAAAACTGCGCCGCGTGCGCCCGAATAGTCGGTGTCGCAATCGAGCGCGAGCGTGCGCAGCCCGCCACCCGGCAAGTTTCGCGCGGAAAGCATGGCCTCGACCGTCGCCGTCGCGAGCACGCGCTCGCCGTCGAGCTCACCACCGCCGAGCAGCATGCGGCACCAGCGCGCCACGTCCGAAGCAGTCGAGAAAAGTCCCGCGTGCCCAGCGACGCCACCGAGCGCAAACGCGCGCGGATCGTGAACCTCACCCCTCATCCACTGGCCCGCGCGCTTCTCCGTAGGCGCACAGCGCTCTCGCAGTTCCTCAACTGGCCGGAACGTCGTGTCGAGCATGCCCAGCGGCTTGAACAGCTCCTCGATCGCAAACTGCTCGAGCGGCCGCCCGTCGACACGCTCCACGAGTCGCCCGAGCACGATGTAGCCGACGTCGCTGTACGCGAACTTCGTCCCCGGCGCGCTGCGCGGCTCGAGCTCGCAGATGCGCTTCCACATCTCCTCGTGCGTCCCGACGTAATCGCCGAGCGGATTGTCCGCGACGAGCCCGCTCGTGTGGGTGAGCAGCATTTCGACCGTGATCGTGTCCTTGCCGCGCACCCCGAACTCCGGCAGGTGCCGCGCCACCGGCGCCGCGAGCTCGATCGCTCCGCGTTCGACCAGCTTCATCACGCTCGTCGCCGTCGCGATCGGCTTCGTGAGCGACGCGAGGTCGTACACCGTGTCGAGCGTCGCCGCTTCCTCTCCCTCCACCGCCCGCTTCCCGAACGCCTTCTCCAGCAGCGTCTCCTCACCGCGCCCGACGACGACCACCGCGCCCGGCACCTCCTTCGCCGCGATCGCCCTCTCCGCCGCGAGCTCCACTTCCCTCCCCAGCTGCCGCGCCTTCCCGTTCGCCGCCATCAACGCGATGGCCGCCACTCCCGCGATCCACGCGCGCACCAACTTCATCACTTTCCTCTCCCGGGCGTTCTTGTCTCCGCCCTCCGCTCTCTCGTTCCGTCTCCGTGTGTTCTCTTCCGCGTCAGATGCCGAGCGCGTCGCGCTGCATCTTGAAGAGCATCGAGATGGCCGCGGAACCCGACTGCAGCATCGAATCGAGATGCTCGCGCGAGAACGGAGCGCCTTCGGCCGAACCCTGCACCTCGATGAACTGGCCTTCGCCGGTCATGACGAGGTTCATGTCGGTGCCGGCCTTGCTGTCCTCGGCGTAGGCGAGGTCGACGAGCACCTCGTTCGCGACGACGCCGACGGAAACGGCGCCGAGTTGCGACGTGAGCGGCCAGCCGCGCAGCACGCGCTTCTGCTCCATGTGCTTGAAGAGGTCGTACAGCGCGACCCAGGCGCCGGTGATCGACGCGGTGCGCGTGCCGCCGTCGGCCTGCAGCACGTCGCAGTCGATCCACACGGTGCGTTCGGTGAGCTTCGTCATGTCGACGACGCCGCGCAGCGAACGGCCGATCAGGCGCTGGATCTCGACCGAGCGACCGTCGACCTTGCCGGGCTTGTCGCGCGACTTGCGGTCCTTGGTCGCGCTCGGAAGCATCGAGTATTCGGCCGTCAGCCAGCCCTGCCCGCGGCCCTGCAGGAACGGCGGCACGCCGTCGGTGTACATCGCGGTGCACAGCACGCGCGTGTCGCCGTAGCTCGCGAGCACCGAACCGGGCGCGTGCTTGCTGAAGCCGCGCTGGAACGTGACCGGACGAAGTTCGTGGGGCTGCCTGCCGTCGGCGCGGGTCATCGGAGTCCTTCCATGGACGTGGGGAGCGGCGCAGTCTAGCGAACCGCGCTCCCGCGGCAGGAAGTCAGAGCGGACGGACCTGGCGCAGGTGCTCGAGCGCGATGAAGGCGCGGCGACCGGCGAAAGCGATCTCGAGGCCACGCTCGAGCGAAAGGCCGAGCACACGCCCGCGCAGCGTCGTCTCGGTCTCGACCTCGACTTCCGCGTCGCGCAGGCGCGCGGCGTCGAGGAACGGACCCGCGAGGGCCTCCGTCGTGAGCCGGTCGCGCTCGAGCCCCTGCGCGAGCCGCGCGATCAGCCGTTCCTGCGCGTTTTCGAGCGTCGCGGCGCTGCCTTCGAGCCGCAGGCTCGTCACCGCGCGGGTCGCGACCAGCTCCGCGGGAAACGCTGTCTGCTCGACGTTGAGCCCGACCCCGACGACGTAGTGCGGCGCCGCCGGATCGAGTCCTCGCGTCTCGACGAGCACGCCCGCGAGCTTCGCGAAGGTTCCTTCCTCGCGATCGACGACGACATCGTTCGGCCACTTGAGCCGCGCTCGCGCGAGCCCGAGCTCACGCACCGTCTCGAGCGCCGCGAGCCCCGCCGCGATCGACAGCGCGGCCGGCGGCAACGGCGACGCGCCCGGAAGCAGCACGACACTGACGTACAGGCCACCATCGGGCCCGCTGTGCCAGCTCGCGCCGCGCCGCCCTCGCCCGGCTGTCTGCTCGCGCGCGACGAACACGTCGCCGTGCTGCGCAATCCCGGCGGAAATGGCCGCGAACGCGCGCTCGCTGGTCGAGTCGACGCGTTCGCGGAAGTGGAGGCGGACGTGCACGTCGCGTGCGCTGCGTCAGGCCTCGAGATCGCCGGAATCCGGCGACAGGAGACCCTTGAGGCGCGCCATCACGTTGGAGTGGATCTGGCACACGCGCGACTCGGTCAGCGCGAGCATCTCGCCGATCTCGCGCATCGTGTGACCGACGTCGTAGTACTGCTCGATGATGAAGCGCTCCTTGTGGTTGAGCGACTTCGTGATGTAGAGCATCAGGTCGCGGCGGTTGAGCTCGTTGACCGGGTCGGAGGCCTTCTCGTCCTCGACGATCTCGATCTTCTCGGTGCCGCTGTCGTCGTCGTGGTCGCTGTAGCGCTCGTTGATCGACACCATCGACTTGGCGCGCGACTGCGTGAGCTCGACCGCGAGCTCGCTGTGGTCCATCTGCAGCGCCGTCGCGAGCTCGGCGTGGGTCGGCTCGCGGCCGTACTCGCCTTGCAGGCGGTGCAGCGTCTTCTCGATGCGGCTCGCCTTGAGGCGCACGAGGCGCGGCACCCAGTCCTGCGAGCGCAGCTGGTCGAGGATCGAGCCGCGGATGCGCGTGGTGCAGTAGGTCTTGAACTTGATGCCGCGGTCGGGATCGAAGCCGCGGATCGCGTCCATCAGGCCGAAGGCGCCGGCGCTCTCGAGGTCGCCGAGCTCGATCGACTTCGGCAGCGTCTGCAAGAGGCGCTCCGCGATGTGCTTGACGAGCGGGAGGTGCGCTTCCATCAGGGCGTTGCGCATGTCCTCGACGTACTTCTCGTCCTTGGGGCGCGCCGTCGCACCCTTGCGGTAGTAGGCCCAGATGTCCTCGGTCGGCATCTGGCGCAGCTCCTCGAGCGTCGGGCGCTCGGGATTCTTCGGCTTGATCGCGACGCGCGGCGCCTGCTCGACCACCACCGTCTCGACTTCCTCGATCGGCGTCGGCTCCGGCTTGGGCGCGGGCTTCGCGATCGCCTTCGGCGCGAGCTTGCCCTTCGCGGGCTGCTTCGCGGCCGTCACCTTCGGAGGCGCGCCCTTGGCCGCCTTCTCCTTCGGTGCCGCCTTCGCGGACGTGGCCTTCGTTTCCTTGCCCTTCAGACGCTGCGCTGTGACGGAGTTCCCCATGGCTTCCTTCGTTGTCGGCTTGGGGGTCTCGTTCTTGAGCGGCTTCTGCGGGGTTTTCTGCGACTTCGGCGCGGGTTCGCCAGCCTTCGCCGACTTGGGCGCGCTCTTCCCGGAAGTGGTCCGGCCGGGCAGCGCGGGCTTGGGCTCGCGCGCGGGCTCCGACTTGCCACGGGCCTGCACGGCGGTCTTCTTGGTGCCGGCGGGTGCGGCGAGCTTCGCCGGAGTCTTCTTGGAGGCCATGGCGGGTCCCTAGTACTTCACCAGCGAATGGACGGGCACGTCCGCCAGGCGCTGGCGGCCGTTCAGGAACATCAGCTCGATCACGAAGGCCGTTGCGACGACGTCGCCGCCGATCTGGCGCACGAGCTTGACTGCGGCGCCCATCGTGCCGCCGGTGGCGAGCACGTCGTCGACCAGGAGCACGCGCTGGCCACGCTTGACCGCGTCGACGTGGATCTCGATGCGATCCGTGCCGTACTCGAGGTCGTAGCTCTGGCTGACGGACTTGTAGGGCAGCTTCCCCGGCTTGCGGATCGGCACGAAGCCCTTGCCGGTGCGCAGCGCGAGCGGCGCCCCGAACAGGAACCCGCGCGACTCGATGCCGCACACGACGTCGTAGGACGAGCTCGGCACCAACCCGATCAGCTGGTCGATGCACTGGCTGAACGCCGCGCTGTCCTGCAGGAGCGGAGTGATGTCCTTGAACAGGATGCCCGGCTTGGGGAAGTCGGGGACATCGCGGATGAAGCGCTCGATCACCGTGGGGCCTTAGGTCGGGCGGGGGGTGGAAAAAGTTGACAGGTGGGGGGTAGGGCGGTCCCGTCGCAGGGAGAGTGAGGTCCGGGCGCGGAGCCTCACATTTCCTCGGGCGCGGCGACACCCAGGAGTTGCAAACCGTTGCCCAGAACGGACTTGGAGCAACGGACCAGGGCCAGTCGGGCGGCTCCGTCGGGGCCTGCGGAGCCCAGCACGCGGTTGTCGGACGAGCTGACCCAGGTCGAGACGTCGCGTGCGAGGGCCAGCAGGTACTGCGACAGCTCGCTCGGCTCGGCCTTGGCCGCGGCGGAGCGCACCACGTCGCCGTAGCGGCCGAGCGCGACGAGGATCTCGCCGGCGGTCTCGAGCACGCTCCAGTCGGGCTGCGCGCCGAGGGCGGCGTCCTTGTTCGCGGCCGCCTTGCGCAGGATCGAGGCGAGGCGCGCGTGCGTGTACTGCAGGTAGGGGCCCGTGTCGCCCTCGAACGAGAGGATCTCGGCCGTGTCGAAGATCACGTCCTTGACGCGCTCGCGCTTGAGGTCGTTGAAGACGAGCGCGCCGAGGCCCACCTCGTCGGCGACTTTGTGCTTGTTGGCGAGCTCGGGATTCTTCGCGTCGATCACCGCGAGCGCGGCTTCGCTGACCTCGTCGAGCAGGTCGTCGAGCACGAGCACTTCGCCACGCTTGCGGCTCGCGATCTTCTTCTTGCCCGGGCCGAGCAACAGGCCGAAGTCGATGTGCTCGACACGCGCTTCCCAGTCGCAGCCCATGCGCTTGAGCACGCCCTTGAGCTGGCGGAAGTGGAGCTTCTGTTCGCCGCCGACGACGTACAGGCAGCGCTCGAACTGGAACTCCTCCCAGCGCGAGAACAGCGCCGCGAGGTCGCGCGTCGCGTAGAGCGTCGTGCCGTTGGTCTGCTGCAGCAGGCACGGCGTCTCCTTGAGCGACTTGTCGATCTCGCCCAGGGTCACGACCAGCGCGCCTTGCGAAATCTCCGTGATTCCCGCGGCTTTCACGCGCTCGAGGGCCGGCATGAGCAGCGGCTCGTACCAGCTCTCGCCGCGCACGAGCTCGTGCGAGATCGCGAGGCGCGCGTAGGTCGCGTTGAAGCCGCGCATCGAGACTTCCGTGACCCAGCGCCACAGCTCGCGCACTTCGCCCTCGCGCCCGCTCTCGAGCTCCTGGTAGGCCGCAACGGCCTCCGCGCGGAACGCCTCGTCGTCCTTCAGCGCCGCCTTCGAGCGCTGGTACAGGTCGAGCAGGCCCATCACCGGATCGCGCTCGAGATCGACTTCACTCTTCCAGCGCCGCAACGCGACCACGAGGCCGCCGAACTGCGCGCCCCAGTCGCCGATGTGGTTGATGCCGACGACCTTGTAGCCGAGCTTGCGGCACAGCCTCACGAGCGCCGCCCCGAGGATCGTCGAGCGGATGTGCCCGATGTGCATGGGCTTGGCGATGTTCGGCGAGCTGAAGTCGATGACGATCGTCTTGCCCGCACCTTCGCTCGAGCTGCCGTAGGCCGCACCGTCGCGCTCGACCTGCCCGCAGATCTCGCGTGCGAGCAGCGCCCGCTCGATGCGGAAGTTCACGTACGGACCCGCCGCCGTCGCCGTGATGCCGGGGAGCTTGCCCGAGAGCGTCGCCGCGAGCTCCGCCGCCACCGCCGGCGGCGCCGCCTTGCGCTCCTTCGCCACGAGGAAACAGGGGAAAGCGAGGTCGCCGAGCTTGGGATCACGCGGCCGCTCGAGCTTGAGCGCGCTCGCCGACACGCCCGTCGCGCCCGCCAGCGCCGCCAGGATGGGTTCCGAGAAGATCTGCATCGCTATCACCCCACACGATAAGGAACGCGCGCCCCGGTGCCTGAGCAGTTTTTTCGGCCTTCGAGCCTGCGCTCCGGCCACGCCTTCGCTCCGGCCTCGACGGCTGAAAAAACTGCTCTGGCACCGTACTCCCGCATGTCGCGCGGTCTCGTCCCGCCCTCTCCCTCTCTTCCCCGCCTGGTCCCTCCTCGCCTCGCCTCGCCTCGCCTTCGTCCGCGTGCTTCTCGCCTGCTCTCCTCCGCTCGCTCCTCTCTGCCTCCCGTCCGCTCCCCACCCCGGTTCCTGTATCCTCTCCCGCGCCATGCCCGCGCCTCCGCCCGACGCACGCTCCTTCCGCTCCGAAGTCGTCTCCGTCGTGCCCTGCGGCGCCGACGCCGTCCTGCTCACGATCCGCCCCGAGCAGCGCCTGCCCGCCATCCGCGCGAGCCGCTTCTTCATGCTGCGCCGCGAGGACGGGCTCTCCCCGGCGATCCCGCGCCCGTTCTCGATCTACCGCCAGCACGGCGACACAATCGAGTTCCTGATCAAGGTCATGGGCCGCGGCACGAGCGCCCTCGCGCAGTGCACGCCCGGCATGAAGCTCCGCACGCTCGGCCCGCTCGGCAACGGCTGGCCGACCCTGTCCGGCGGCGGCGCCCCGTGGGTCATGCTCGCCGGCGGCGTCGGCTCCGCTCCGTTCTACATGGCGATCGAGCAGGCCCTCGCCGGCATGGACAGCGCGCCGCCCGCCCAACGCTCCGACCTCGTCTACCTCTTCGGCGCCGCCCACAAGGGCTTCCTCTACGACGTCGACGCCTTCGAGCGCCTCGGCGTCCGCGTCCACACCGCCACCATCGACGGCAGCCACGGCTTCCAGGGCAACGTCCTCCAGCTCCTCGGCCAGCTGCAGCGCGACGGCCAGCTCCCCGAGCGCGTCCGCCTCCTCGCCTGCGGCCCCGAACGCATGCTCGAAGCCGTCGCCCACTTCGCCGACGAGCGCCACCTCGATTGCTGGCTCTCGCTGGAGACCCTGATGGGCTGCGGCGTCGGCATCTGCAACGGCTGCCCGATCCCCACCAATCCCGAGGGCCCCCGCGGCTCCTGGGGCAACGTCAAGTGCTGCGTCGAGGGCCCCGTCTTCAAGTCCACCGAGATCCTGCTCGGCGCGCTGCACTGATCCGCCCCGCGCGATGGACCTCGAAGCGCTTTCGGAGCTCCTCGACGGCCACTCCAACTCCTTCGTCACCGCAATCCGGTGGCAGGCGGAGCACGACCGGGTGCTCGACATCGAGTACGAGGATCCGAAGCTCCTCAACGTTCGACACCGCTGCGAGATCACCTGCACGTGGGTGAAGGAGTGCGACGTGAGCGTCGGCTTCTTCGACTCGCTGCAGTACCTCAGCGAGCACCCTCTCCTGCTTCCGCACTTCGGCCCGCAAGGCTCGCTCTTCTTCTCGTCGAGCCCCTCGTCGCCCGAATCCGTCATCGTCCGCGCCCAAGCAGCGATCCACTCGGCGTCCGACGGCTGGCTCGATCCACGCTCGATCCTCAACGGTCCCATCGGCCGGCTTCTCGTGCACCTCCACCACGGCTCCGGCCTCCTCGCCCGTGGCCCTGTTCCCGTCCTCGATGCGATCGCCTCTGCCGTCGGACCGGAGCTCCCCTGCACCGTGACTCACGGCGTCACGTTCGAAACCCCGCTGCGGGTCCTGCTCCTCAACGACCGCTCGATCATCTGCCGTTCCGCTGTCCTCTCACAGAAGTGCTGAATCCATGACGATCACGGCCTGCATCGTGGACGAGTGGGGGAAAGAACAAGAGTGGATCGACGATCCGACGGCAAGCATCGGTCAGCTCCTCGCGCGCGTGGATTCCGCGAGCCCGGCGCTGCTCAAGTGGATCGACCCCGAGGGCGAGACCGTGTTCAACAGGCTGCAGGCGGTCCAGCTGATCGACGAACTGAAAGCGCTCCAGCAACTCCAGCTGTCTCCGGCCGAGCTGGACCTCGCCAAGCGCCTCACTCGCGCCGCGCGCCGCTGCAAGACCGAACGCCTGTACCTGAGGTTCCGCGGCGACTGAGGTCCGGCGACTCGTGGATCGGGATGAAGTTCACTCCCCGCGCAGCTTCCACTCCTTCCAGAGGTCGGCGTAGGAGCGGAGGCCGTCGCGCCAGCCGGAGCGCCAGGAGGCGACGAGGGTGGCGGACTTGAGTTGCTTGTCGTCGAGGGCGAGGTCCTTGGCGCGCAGGGTCCATTCTTCGACGCGGGGGGCGAGCTCGGGAGGGTAGCCCTCGACGAGGAAGGCCTTGGGGAGCGCCGAGACGATGGTGGCGTGGATCTCGCGCGGCGGCTTGTCGGAGTACCAGGCGGAGAAGATCTCGCCGGCGGGCTTGGATTGCGCGGCGAGCAGCTTGTCGTAGCCGAGTTCGGTGGCGAAGGCCTCGACGCTGGGCGCGCCGCGCAGGTCTTCGCGCAGCGGGATGAGATGTCCGAGCCAGGGTGCTTCGGCGCCGAGAGCGAGCGCGCCTTTCTTCGGGAGCAGCTTGCGCAGCGCAGCGACGTGCTTGCGCGCGTGCTCGTCGACGTCGCCGGCGAGCGCCTTGGCCTTGAGGCCGAGCGAGGAGGGGAGTTGCGCGAAACCGCGCTTGGCCTTGGGCTGGAAACGCGCGAGAACGTCGAGCGCGCCCGCGAAGTCGACGACGGTCGTCCAGCTGTATTCGTCGGCTGGCTTGGGCTCGAGCAGGCGCCGCGCGCACTCGAGCGCCCGCGCCGGATCGTCGGTCGTCATGCCCTCGCACCAGTCGAGGCACTCGGTCGCGCGCACGGCGTTGGGCCAGTGGTTGTAGTTCTCGAGCCGCCGCAGGTGGAGCAGCTCGAAGCCCTCCTTGTCGTAGAAATCGCGCGAGCCGACGCTCTGCCCGTAGGGCACGACCGGATCGGCGGTGCCGTGCATGAAGGCGATCGCGACCTTGCGCACCGGCGCGCCGGTCTTGCTCCAGTTCCACGCACCCGACGCGTGCGCGACGACGCCGCTCACGAGCTCGGGATGCTCGCCCGCGAAGTACACGACGAAGAAACCGCCCTGGCTGTGGCCGTAGAGGAACAGCTTGTCGACCACGAACAGCTCGCGCAGCTCGCCGAGGAACTTTGCGAAGGCCGTCGCGTTCGCCTCGTCACCGAGAAAGAGCCGCGTGTCGCCGTTCGGCGCCGGCCCATCGACCGACACGACGATGTCCTGCGGCCGAAAGATGCCGGGCTTGTTGTTCCAGTGCCCCCAGCGGTAATCGAGCCCCGTGCCGTGGCAAATCACCGTCAGGTTGCGCGCCTTCTTCCCGTCGTACCCCTCCGGCACGACCCACGTGAAGCGCAGGCCTTCGCCAGAGCGATGCTCGTACACCGTGAGCGGTTTCGCGTCCCCCGACGGCTTCTTCGCCTCGATCTCCTCGGAAGCGAACGCGAGCGGCGCGAGCAGGAAAACGAGCACGGCGACGAGACTTGCGAGGCGCATGGCGAGCTCCTTGGGGAGAAGAAGTCCCACACTACGGCCGCGCCACCGCGGCAACGTCACGCGCATGTCACTTCGGCGGGTCGAACTCGCGGCGCAGCTTGTCGACGGCCTCGCGCAGGCCGGGGGTCCAGCGTGCTTGCGGGTCGCGGTTGAGCGCTTCCTCGAGCAGGGGCAGCGCGTCCTTGGGGCTCGATTGCAGCGTGAGCACGCCGGCGTTGTAGAAGGCCTCGACGAGCTGTTGCGGGCGCAGCGGGTCGTCGGAGGGTTCCTGCAGCCAGCGCGCGGCGTCGGAGAAGGCGCGCAGGGCCTCGCCTTGGCGACCGAGCTGCAGCAGCGCTTTGCCCCGCATCAGGTGCGCGGCGCCGTCGGAGCCGTCGAGCTTGAGAGCGGACTCGAAGAACTCGAGCGCGACTTGCGGGCGCGCTTCGCGGGCGGCCATGACGCCGAGCTGCAGCAGCGGCGCGGCGCTCTCGGGCGCGAGCGCGCGCGCGCGGCCGAGCGCTTCGCGCGCGCGGTCGCCGAGGTCGAGCTCGATCGCGGTCATGCCGAGCGAGAGCCACGCGTCGACGTCGTCGGGCGCGAGCTCAGTCGCCTTCTGGAAGCTCTGCAGCGCGTCGGGCCAGGCGCGCGCGTCGAGTTGCACGCGGCCGAGGTTGAACCACGAGGCCTGATGGCGCTCGTTGCACTCGAGCGCCTTGCGCAGCTCGGCCTCGGCCTCGGCCGTGCGGCCCTGGCGCGCGAGCGAGACACCGAGGCCACAGTGCGCTTCCGCGCTGCCGGGCGCCTTGAGCGGGATGCGGTCGGCGAGATTGCGGAAGACGAGCTCCGACTCCTCGAGCACGCACTCGTCGGGCAGGTGCAGCGCGCACAGCAGGTGGTACCAGCCCAGCCCCAGCGTCGACTGGATCTCGTCGAAGGCCGTGACGAGCAGCGTGCCGTCCTTGATCGATTCACCCGACAGGTCCTGCGCTTCCTGGAACTGGTCGTTGGCCTCGAACAGCAGCTTGGCGTCGTTCGTGAGGCGGAAGCGGTCGAGCAGCACGCGGCCCAGTCCCCAGCGCACGTACATGCTGCGCGGGCTCTGCGCGACGCCGTCGCGGAAGAGCGCGAGCTCGTCGTGCCAGACCGGAATGCGCTGGTGCACGCGCCAGCCGAAAAGCCCGGCGAGCACGAGCGCGGCCGCGAGCCCGATGCGGCGCGGCAAGCGCTCGACCACGACGCCTGCGAGCAACGCGAACCCGAACACCGACAGGTACAGGAACCGGTCGGAGAGCGGGAAACGGCCGATCGATTCGAGGCGCAGCACGGCCGGCGCGAGCGCGGCGAACGACAGGAACAGTGCGAGCGCCGCCGTGCGCGCACCGCGGCGCAGCAACACGAGGGCCACGCTCAGCCACACGACGAGCACGCCCACGGCCGTCCACAGTTGCGCGTCGCTCCACGCGATCTCGGGCCGCACCTCTCGGAACAGGTTGAGCTTCGCCGGCCACGCGAGCAGCGCGAGGCCGCCGCCGAGCAGCTCGACGCGCAACGTCAGCGCACGCACCGCGGACTCGTGCAGGTGCGACGTGACCAGATCGAAGCCCGCGTTCGCGCTCTCGAACACCTGAGCGCGCGCGAGCCAGTACAACGCGAGAGCGCCGAGCGCCGGCGCGTAGGCACGCAGCAGGTTCTTGCGCAGGTCGCCGCGGAGCGCGTCGATCGTCGGGGCGAGCGCGAACCACGCCAGCGCGCTCTCCTTCGAGAGCAACGCGAGGAGGAGCAGCACCGCCGGGACGATCGCGACACCGTCCGAGCCGCGGTCGCGCCAGCGCACGAGCGCGAGCAACGACGCGAGCGTGAACAGGCCCGCCAGCGGGTCGTTGACGGCCGAGATCCACGCCACGGCCTCGACGTGCACGGGATGCAGCCCGAAGAGCAGCGCCGCCGCCGCCGGCCCCAGAAGCGTGCGGTTTCCGAGCAGCCGGCGTGCGAGGGCGAACACTGTCGCGGTCGCGGCGAGGTGCAGCACGAGCGAGACGGCGTGGAAGCCGGTGGGGGAGCCGTCGCCGAGCATGCGGCCGACGTACAGCGCCACGAGCGCCAGCGGCCGCCAGTACCCGACACGTTGCGCCTGATCGGGCTCGACGAAGTCCCAGTGTGCGCCGCCGAACGCCGCGCTCAGGTTTTCCCAGCTCGCGAGCGCCGGATTGCGCGCCACGAGCAAGAGATCGTCGTAGACGAGCTCACCCGCCAGCGCACGCGCGTACGCGAGCGCGACGACGGCGAGCACCGCCGCGAGCACCGCGACCAGTGCGCCGCTACCGGCCGTTCGAGTCTCCGCCGTCTCCATGGGGGCCGGGATCATAGTGAGGGTCGAGCCGCGGCCCATGGCACATCCCGTGCCACCGTCGGCGCGCTTCCCGGCGACGGTCGATCACTCGACCGCGAGCAGGTCCTCGCCGCGCTCCGCCGCGCGCGCCAGCCGCTCGGCCCGCGCCGCGGCGTCCGCCGCCATGCGCACCCGCTCGACCAGCCTGTCGACCCGGTAGGCGGCGAGCTCGGCGCGCGCGCTGTCGCGTTCGGCCCTCGCGGTGGCGAGCAGCTTCTCCAGCCGCGCGCGGCGATCGCCGGCCTCGACCGACTTCACGAAGGCCTGCGCACCGACGAGGTGGGTGTCGACCCGCGCGAGGTCGCGCTCGATGTCGGCAGCGACGATGGTGGTGCGTCGTTCGTGCGAGCTCGCCTGCGAGGCGCACGCACCGAACAGCGGGACGAGGACGAGGGCGAAAGCGAGCGCGAGCTTCATGGCGCCCGATCCTACCGCGGCCTCGCGCGGCCGCGCGTCACGGGCAGGCCGTGAACTCGAGGCCGCCGGAGAGGTTGGTCGACTTCGGCGCGGCGGGGTCGCGGTACCACAGCTGCGCCTGGAACACGGTGCCGGCCGTGAGCGGGTTGCCGAGCGCGGTCGGGTTCGCGGCGAGCCACGCGCGCCAGTCGAGCGAGCACGCGCCGTCGCAGGAACTCGCATTGCCGCCGGTCGACTGCGCGAGCGTGCGCTGGAACGGCGCCTGCACGCACAGGTAGCTCGTGCTGTTCGGCGCCCACGGCGCGGACGCGCGGCCGGAGCTCCCGTAGAAGAAGAGCGCGGAGCGCTGGCCTTCGAGGTTCGAGGCCGAGAGCGTGAAGCCGGAGCTCGCGGCCGCGCTCGGGAAACCCGTCGCCGAGAGCTGCGGCACGCAACCGTTCGAGGACTGGCCCGCCGTGCAATACGTCGTCGCCGCCGCGCAGCTCCACGGATCGAAGGCGAGCGCGTTCGACAGGCCCTTGAAGCCCGTGAGCCCGCCCTTCTTCACGATCACGTCGCCGGGGCCGACGCCGGACGGCAGCGGTGCCGTGAGCACGGCCCCGTTCGACGCGAGGCCCGTGACCTTCACCGGCGTGCCCGTCGCGGCCGGGCCGGCCTGCGTGAACCAGATCTCGTTCGCGCTGGCGGCGAAGTTGCTCCCCGTGATCGTGACTACGCCTCCGACGAGCGCGATCGTCGCGAGGTGCGGCTTCACGAGCGGATCGAACACGTTGTAGATCTGCTGCGCGCCGGCCATGTCGTCGGCCTCGATCGAGCGCTGGTCGACGGCGCTGCCGTTGACGAAGGCCCACATCGTCGCCGTCGACACGTTGGTGTGCGCGAGGCCTAGCGCGTGGCCGTACTCGTGGCAGGCGACACCCTGCAGGTCGACGTGGTTCGCCGGGAGCGTCGCGTCCGGGCCGTCGTTCCAGTTCCACGCCTGGTAGTAGCGGATGCGCCAGCCCGTGTTGCCCGGGCCGCCGAGCGGGCCTTCGGTGAAGGCGTAGACGCCGGGGTTGTTGCCCGAGATCTCCGAGTGCACGCGGTCGCCGAGCCCGCCGACGGAAGTGGCGAGTCCCTGCCAGGAAATCTCGAAGTTCGAGCCGCTGGAGCCGATGCCGCCGGGCTGGTGCGGGTCGCCGGCGCCGGTGCCGTCGTGGGGCTCGCTGCACCACTCGGCGCAGGCCTTCCAGATCGCGAGCGCGGCTCCGCGCGCGCCCGGCCACGACGGGTCGGCGAGCTGGTTGTCGTTGGCGCTGGCGGAGGTGAAGTTGTTGAACACGCGCACGTCGCGCACGCCCTGCGGCAGCGCGAAACCGAGCAGGCCGAAGGCCTTGAGCTCCGCCGGCGCGAGCACGAGCGCCACGAGCGCGAGCGCGCCCCCGGCCGGGATCCAGCGCAGCGCGCGCTTCACTTGACGAGCTCCGCGAGCTCGCGCTCGAGCTCCGCCAGCGTCCGGTTGCGCTCGAGCGCGTACCCTTCGCCGCGCCCGAGCACGAACTCGCCCTTGCGCGTCTCCATCACGCGGTACAGGCCGCCGTGCGCCGCGTAGAGCGCGTGCGCCGCCTTGCCGCCGCCGAGGTTGTCGCTCCACTTGTGGAAGGCGACCACCCGGTTCCCGACCCGGATGTCGTCCGCGCTCGGCGCCTCGGAGTTCCAGGCGCCGCTGCCGTCGGGGAGCGTGCCGCCGGCGAACGTGACGGCCTGCGTGAGCTCCGCCCCGGTCCGCACCGAGCGCCCGGCGATCCACAGCGTCGTGTAGAAGAGGTCGGGCCCGTCGCTGGGATGGTCCAGCCGCTGGATTTCGACGCGCTCGATGCGGCCGAGCACGGCGTCGTCAGATTTCCGGACGAGCTCGGGCAACGTCAGGCGCTCGATTTTCGCCGCCGGCTGCGGCGCGAGCGCGAGCAGGGCGAGCGCCACCGAGGCGGAAAAAGCTGCAAAAGGGCGGTTTCCCATGGGAACGCCGCGGCCACAGGGGGCAGCGCGGTCTCGCGCTCCAACTCTACCCGACGCGTCCAGTGTCGGCTGCGCCGCGTCGCCCGCGGGCTTCGGCGAGGCAACTTTGCAAAAGAACGGTTTGGAGGCGAAGCCTGCCGTGACCGCGGGACTAGAGGGGCATCGGAAGACGAGCTCAACGAGGTCCGAACCTGAAGTCGGGCCACGCGGGGTTCACAGGCCTGCGGGCCCACCTTGTCGCACTGGACGTCAACTCCTGTACTTCCAGCGCGCCACGGTGGGAACGACCCTCGGGTCACACTACCGAAGGCAGGGGCTGGGTCGCGTGTTCTCTGGGGGAGGCACTCGGTCTGGCCCCTCCTCTTTTGGTGCGCCCTTCTCTGGGCTCGCCCTCGCCGCGGCCGCGCTCAGGCGCTCAGGATGTACTGGCGGCGCGAGATGACCCAGCTGCCGGCCGCGAGCGACACGACCAGCACGATCGCAAGCGTCGTCAGCGCCTCCGCCGTCGTGTCGTAGGTCTTGAGCTGCACTTCCTGCAGCCGGCCCCAGAGCTCCGGATTCGCCGAGAGCAGGGTGCTGCGCAGGTAGTACTGCACGGACAGCGCCTGGCTCGAGCCTGGCAAGTTCGAGAGGAACAGCTCGATCGCGAAGGCGTACCCCAGCCCGACGATCATCGGATGGCGGTTCGAGGTGCCGAGCGCGGCGAAGAGCGCCGAATACACGGCCGCACCGAGCAGCGCGGACACGAGCACCGCCTCGAACAGCCCGTCGGGCAGCTTGCCGTTCTCCATCGCGGCCAACAGCTACGGCGGCGTCTCGCGCTCGCGCACGTGTGAACGCTTCTCGCCGCGACGATCGGTCCATTCGACCGTCTGCGGCTCGGTCGGCTTCCACGTCGGCGCCTTCCACTCGACGACCGCTCGCAGGCCGCCGATCGTGCCGAGGAACAGCACGCTGAGCACCGTCGCACACGCCAGCCAGCGCCCGAGCAGGATCGTCGCGCGCGGGATCGGCCGCGTCAGCAGGTAGCTGATCGTGCGGTCCTCGACCTCCTCCGACACGATCACCGAGCCCGTGATCACCGCCGCCAGCGGCACGAGCACCATCAGGACCATGTAGTAGGCGGGGTACATGAACACCTCGATCGGCGAGGGTCCGTACTTGATGTTGAGCAGGAACAGCGCCGCGACCGGGATCAGCGCGCAGCCCAGCGCGACGACGAGCGTGCGCCGCGCGCGCAGGATGCGCGGCAGGTAGGTGCGCCAGAAGAGCAGCGTGGTTCGCAGGAAGTGCATCAGCCCACCAGGTAGTCGAAGACGGCCTCGAGGCTCGCGTCGCGGCTCTCGAGCGCCTGCAGGCCGAAGGCGCCGCCGGCCGCGATGGCCGTCAGTTCGCCGAAGAAGCGCTCGACGTCGCCGGTCTCGACCGCGATGCGGCCGCCGGGTTCGATGCGCACCGACTGCACGGGCTCGAGCGCGATCAGCGCCGTCGCGAGGCGCCGCGTGTCGCGCGCGCGGATCTCGACGCGCCGCGGGTGGCGCGAGAGCAGCTTGCGCACCTCGCCGACCGGGCCCTGCGCGAGCAGGCGGCCGCGGTGGAACAGCACGATGCGTTCGGTGAGCGCCTCGACCTCGTGCAGCACGTGGCTCGACACGAGCACGTGCGCGCCGGAGCGGCCGAGCTCGGCGAACAGCGCCTGGATCTCCGCGCGACCGACCGGATCGAGGCCGTTGAGCGGCTCGTCGGCGATCACGAGCTCCGGATCGTGCGCGATGGCTTGCGCGAGCTTCGTGCGCTGGCGCATGCCCTTCGAATAGCCCTCGATGCGGCGGTTGCGCGGGTCGAGCAAGCCGACGCGGTCGAGCGCGGCGTTCGCGCGGCGCTTGGACTCGCTCGAGTCGTAACCGTGCAGGCGCATCAGGAACGTGACGGCCTCGAGGCCGGTCATGTCGTCCCAGATCGCTTCCTGCTGCGGGCAAAAGCCGATGCGACGGAAGTACTCGCGGTTGGCGAAGGGCGCGAGGCCGAGCACGTGGATCGTGCCGCGCGCGGGCTTCATCTCGCCGGCGACGAGCTTGAGGAACGTGCTCTTGCCGGCGCCGTTGGGGCCGACGAGGCCCGTCAGGCCGCCACCGATCTCGAGCGTGAGCTCGGACAGGCCGACGACCTGCCCGTACCAGGCCCCGACCTTGTCGGCGACGACGAGCGCGCTCAAGCGACGACCTCCAGCCGCCGCAAGCGACGCGCGATCAGCACCCCGGAGCCCAGCACGAGGCCACCGAGGATCGCGACCGAGTACCACGGGTTCCACTCGAACATCTGCCGGTTGGCGCTCATCAGCCACTCGGCGATGCGGCGCAGGTTCGACATCACGCCGAGCATGCCCCAGTCGCTGTCGCTCTGCGTCGCGCGCATCATCGCCCCGACCGCGTCGCTGCCGAGCACGAACGCGAACACGCCCGCGAGCGCGTAGGACTTGCGCGACGAGAGCGCCGAGATGCCGAGCGCGATCATGCTCAGCACGAGCACGTTGATCGCCGCGTACCCGAGCGCTCCGAGCAGCACGTTCCACTTCTCGAACAGGAACGAGTACTCCGGCGACGAGAACACCGCGACGAGCCCGATCAGCAGCACCGGACCGACCGTGACGATCGCACCGAAGCTCGCGATCGTCAGGAAATGCCCGCCGAAGTAGGCGAAACGCGACACAGGCCGCGAGAAGTACAGGAGGTGCGCGCCCGCGCGCTGGTCCTCGCACACGAGCCCCGCGCCGAACCACGCGATCGCGAGCAGCGCGAAGACGCGGCTCACGTGCGTGAACATCACGATCTGGTCGTGCACCTGGATCAACTGGCCCGCGATCGCGCCGACCATCGCTCCCGCCATCGGGCCACCGCCACCGGCCGTCAGCGGCGACTCGACGCCCTGCTCGAGCGTGAACTTGCTGTACACCACGAACGAGAACACGATGCCGGAGATCCACGGCGGCACGAACAGCACGAGCAGCGGCAGCTTGCGCTTGAAGGCGACGTGCATGCGCGCGCGCCACAGGAGCCGCGCGGTCGGCGGGTGCGGATCGAGCTGGCCCTTGAGGCGCCGGTAGATCTCGGTGTGCGTCGAGGCCGTCATGGGCGCGTCCCTTCCGCGCTGCGCAGCGCGCGCAGGAAGACGTCCTCGAGCGAGGTGCGCAGCTCCTCGACACCCTCGATGCGTGCCCCGCAGCTGGCGGCGAGCGCGAACAGGCCGTCCGCATCCTCGCCGAGAGTCGCGACGCGCAGCTCGCCCGCCTCGGAACGACTGAAAACGCGCCCGTGCGCCGTGAGCCCGGCCTCGAAGGCCGCGACGTCGCCGGCGACATGCAGGCCGACGAAACGCTCCTCCGAGCGCGTCAGCGCCGCGATCGTGCCGCTCTCGATCACGCGTCCGCGCGCGAGCACGACGACCTGATCGCAGGTGCGCTCGACATCGGGCAGCTGGTGCGAGCACAGGATCACGTGCTTGCCCTGCGCGTGGCTCAGGTCGTGAACGAGGTCGAGCATGTGGCGACGGCCCTTGGGGTCGAGGCCGTTGGTCGGTTCGTCGAGCAGGAGCAGCGGCGGGTCGTGCGCGAGCGCCTGCGCGAGCTTGACGCGCTGCTTCATGCCCGTCGAATAGCTGACCATCTCTCGGTAGCGCTGCTCGTCGAGCCCGACGTAATCGAGCGTCTCGTGCGCGCGCGTCATCGCGTCCGAATCCGTCAGCCCGATCGCGCGCCCGAGCGTCGTCACCATCTCGACCGCGTTCATTCCCGGCAGCAGGCAGTCGCCTTCCGGCATGTAGCCGACGCGCCGCCGCAGCTCGTGCCGCCCGTGCGGCTCGCTCGGATCGAGCCCGAGGATGCGCGCGCTGCCGCCATCGGGCTCGAGCAGGCCGAGCAGCAGCTTCATCAGCGTCGTCTTGCCCGCACCGTTGGGCCCGAGCAACCCGACGGATCCACCCGCGAGCTCGACCGACAGTCCATCGAGAGCGCGCACGGAGCCGTAGCTCTTCGTGAGCCCTGCGAGAGAAAGCATCGGAGCGTCCATGCGTCGAGCGAGGAGGATGCCTAACGCGGCGCGCGTTGCAAGTTACGGTCGCGTATCTCGCGCGGTTCCGCGCGCGCAGCGCGGGAAAAACTCACGAGCCGAGCGCCTCGAGCTTCGCCTTCCAGCTCGCCGCCTGCGTGTCGTGGCCCTGGCCGGGCTCGGCGGCGTTCCAGTCCTCGTGGAGCTGCACCAGCGCCTCGTACAGCGACTTCTTGCGCGACACGGTTGTCGAACTCGCCGCGTTGTAGGCCGAATCGACTGCGAGCAGCTCGGTCTCTGCCTGCGCGAAGAGCTTGCGCGCGAGCAGGGTGCGGCCGAGGCCGGCGCGCGCCGTCAGCGTGCGCGTGTTCGTCGGGCCGAAGGCCGAGTTGCAGCGGTCGAGCGCCTCCTGATAGAGCGCCTGGGCCTCCTCGGCCCGTCCGAGCGCGAGCACGATGCGCGCGTAGTTGCTCAGGCTGCTGATCGTGTTGGGGTGCGCGGGACCGAGCACGCGAGCGAAACGGTCGGCCGCGTCGCGGAAGAGCGGCTCGGCCTCGTCGAGCTTGCCCTGTCGCTCGCGCAGCCAGGCCCAGTTGGCCTCGGCGACCAGCGTCTCGGGATGGTCGGGACCCGAGGCACGCTGGCGGCCCTCGAAGGCGGCGCGCAGGTGCGGCTCGGCCTCCGAGAGCTTGTCCTGCCCGAGCAGCAGGTTGCCGAAGTTGACTTCGAGCACGAGCCGATCGGGATGGTCCTCGTTCCACACCTCGCGCGAATCCTCGAGGCAACGGACGTAGAGCGCCTCGGCGTCGGCAGGTTTCCCCATCGCGTTGAAAAGCTGCGCGAGGCCGGCGCGCGAGGTGATCGTGTCGGGGTGCTTCGCGCCGAGCGTGCGCTCGCGCGCCTCGAGCGCGCTCCGCAGGCAGGTCTCGGCCTCGGCGAAACGACCCTGCTCGCGATACAGGCTGCCGAGCTGGCTCTGCGTCGTTGCCGTCGATGCGTGTCGCGGCCCGAGCACGCGCGTGCGACCGTCGAGCGCCGCCCGCAGCAGCGGCTCGGCCTCGGCGTAGCGCGCCTGACGCTGCAGGCAGCCGCCGAGGCTGTGCAGGAGCTGGAACGTGTCGGGGTGCTCCTCGCCGTTGAGCCGACGCAATGCGGCGAGCGCCTCGCGATAGAACGGCTCGGATTCCTTCGGTCGTCCGAGCACGCCGAGCAGGCCGCCGACGTTGTGCGACCACGTGACGACGTCGCGATCTTCCTCGCCGAACACGCGCTTGCCCGTCTCGCAGGCCTCGCGCCACAGCGGTTCCGCCTCCTGCGACGTGCCGCGCGCGATCAGGACCTGCCCGAGCACGTTGAGGGCGACGAGCGTCGAGCGCGCCTCGTTTCCCAGCGTCTTGCGCGCCAGTTCGACGGCCTCGCGCGCGAGCTGCTCCGACTCCTCGTGGCGGCCGAGCTCGCGCAGCACGTTCGAGAGTCCCGTGACGAGCACGATCGTCTCGGCGTGCTCGTTGCCACGCACACGCCGACTCAGCGCCAGCGTCTCGCGGTAATTCCGCTCCGCATCTTCGAGCCGTCCGCGCTTCTCGAGCAGCTGCGCCTCGTTGCGCGCTGACGCGAGCGTCTGCGGATCCTCGTCGCCGAGCTCACCCTTGCGCGCCGCGAGCGCGGCCTCCTGCAGCGGCGTCGCCTTCTCGAAGCGCCCGAGCAACGAATACACGTCCGCGAGCGTCTGCCGCAGCGTCGCACCGACGAGCGGCTGGTCGCCGAAACGCTCCTCCACCGTGCGGCCCGCGGGCTCGAGCAGCGTGCCGACGATCACGTCCGCCGCGGCGTCGGTCGTGTTGACGCGCGCGAGTTGCTCCGCGAACGCGCGCTCGGCCTCCTCGCGCTCGCTCTCCGTGCTGCCATCGCCCGCGAGCGCCTCGCGGTGCAGCCGCACCAGGTCCTGCGAGAGCATCTGGCCCGCGCGGCCCGCGTCGACCTGATCGAGCATGCTGCGCTGGAACTCCGCGACCGCGCGCAGCTCCTCCGCGCGCGCCTTCTCGGCCGCCGCCGCCTGTTCCGCCGCGAGTTTCTGCGCCTGCGCCTCGAGACGCAGCGCGGATTCGGACTCCGCGAGCCGGCGCGCCTCGCTCTCCGCCGCCAGCGCCGCGAGCGCGCGTTCGTCCGCGCGCAGGGCCTCCGACTGGGCCAGGTCGCGCTGCTCCTTCGCCACGTGCGCCTGCCACAGCGTGCCGACGAGGCCGAGCCCGAGCGCGAGCAGCACGACGGCCACCGCGGCGACGAGGCCCTTGTTGCGCCGCACGAACTTCGAGAGGCGGTACGTGAGGCTCGGCGGCGCCGCCTCGACAGGATCGCCCGAGAGATGGCGGCGGATGTCGAGCGCGAGGCCGCTCGCGCTGTCGTAGCGGCGCGTGCGGTCCTTCTCGAGGCAACGCATCACGATCCAGTCGAGATCGCCGCGCAGCTGCGAGCTCAGCTTGCGCGTGTCGCTCTGGCGCCGCTGCGTCGCGGTCGCGCTCGTGTCGCCAAGCGACGAGACGCGCGTGCTCGGTTTGTGCGGCTCGACTTCCTTGATCGTGCGCAGCATTTCCGCGAGCCCGCGCTCGAGCAGCTCGCGCGCGTCGAACGGCACGGTGCCCGTGAGCAGCTCGTACAGCAACACGCCGAGGCTGTAGATGTCCGAGCGCGCGTCGATGTCGAGCCCCGACATCTCGGCCTGCTCCGGCGACATGTAGGACGGCGTGCCGATCATCTGGCGCTGCTCGGTGAACACCGTCCCGTTCGCGAGCTCGGCGTTGAGCGCCTTGGCGATGCCGAAGTCGATCACCTTCGGCACCGGCTGGTCGCCGACGAGCGAGATCAGCACGTTGCTGGGCTTGATGTCGCGGTGGACGATGCCCTTCTGGTGCGCGTGCTGGATCGCCGCGCACACGTCGACGAACAACGCGAGGCGCGCGTGCGTGTCGAGGCGCGACGAGTCGCAGTAGTCGAGGATCGTGACGCCCTTGACGAGCTCCATCACGAAGAACGGCCGCCCGTCGGGTGTCGTTCCGGCGTCGAGCACCTTCGCGATGTTCGGGTGATCCATCAGCGCCAGCGCGTGCCGCTCCTGCTCGAAGCGCGCGACGATCTGGCGCGAGTCCATGCCGGGCTTGAGCACCTTGAGCGCGACGCGGCGTCGCACGGGCTGCGACTGCTCCGCCATCCAGACGCGGCCGAAGCCGCCTTCGCCGAGCTGCTCGAGCAGCCGGTAAGGTCCAAGCACGGAACCGGCGCCTTCCTGCCAGGGTGCAGGCTGCGAGCCGGGTTGGGGAGTCACGGTCGTCATCGGGGGAAACGGCCTGAAGTGGGGCGGGCGCGAACTACGCGCGCAGCATCGCACAACCCGTTCGAGCCTGTCGCGCCCTCGCTCGAGATCCGCGCAACGGAGCAACGCCGCTCGAAACTTCCGCGCGAAAGCGGGCGGCGGCGCGCAAGCTCGCCGCGCTCGCTAGAATCACGCATTGCAACTGGCGCGAGCACCATGGCAGGCGAACAAGACGACGACACCGAGGGCGAACGAGGCACGGAAGCGGAGGGCGAACGCGGCAAGGCGTTCGAGGTCCTCTGGACTCCCGCGCCGCCGTCGCCGGGTGAGGTCGTGCCGCCTCCGCCGCCTGCGCAGGAACGCAGCGCGCCCGCTCCGAAGCCGATCGTTCCGCCGGCGCCGGTGCGTGCGAGCGTGGCTCCGCAGGCGCCGGCCGTTCCGCAAGCTCAGGCACCGCTCGCGCCTCAGTCCGAGCGGATGCCTTTCTCGCGCGAGGAACCATCGCGAACGGGTGGGCGCCTCGCGGTTGGGCTCGCGGCCGCCGCGGTGCTGCTCGCCGGAGCCGCGCTCGTGCGTTCGATGCGCGATGATCCGGTGGTGG
>JAPLOE010000143.1 GCA_026692705.1 Planctomycetota bacterium | reverse complement strand
GCGGGCCGTCGCGCCGCAGGAGCTCGAGCAGCAGGAAGCCGATCGCGGTCGGCGGGCAGTACAGCGGCAGCGCCGCGAGCGTCTCGACCACGCTGCGCCCGCGGAACTCGTGCCGCGCGAGCACGTAGCCGAGCGCGATGCCGGGCAGCGCGACGAGCACGGTCGCCCCCGCCGCGATCGCGAGCGAGAGCCGGACCGCGTCGAGGACCGCCGGATCGAGCACGTGCGCCTACACGCCGCCGACGAGGAAGCCGCGCGCGAGGAAGACATCCTGCGCGGGTCGCGAGAGGAACTGCTCGAAGGCCGCACGCGCGTCCGCCGGCGCCGCCTGACCCCGCAGCAGCCCGAGCGCGTACTCGATCTTCGGGCCTTCCGAGAGCGGCACCCGGAACACGACGCGCACGCGCTCCGACGCGTCGGCGTCCGTCGAGTACACGATGCCCGCCTCGCAGGCGCCGCTCTCGACCGCCGCGAGCGCCGCGCGCACGTCCGTGCCCGGCACGACACGCTCCTTCAGCGCGTCCCACGCGCCCGCCTTCTCGAGCCACGCCTTCGCGTAGCGCCCGACCGGAACGGCCTCGGGATTGCCAAGCGAAAGGCGCACGATCGACTCCTGCGCGAGCGCCTTCGCCCCGTCGAGCTCCGCCAGCTGCGAGCTCGCCGGAACGACCACGACGAGCTGGTTGGAAAGCCACGGCCGCGGCGCCTCGCTCTCGACGAGCCCACCCGCGGCGACGGCGTCCATCTGCAGCGTGTCAGCCGACAGGAACACGTCTGCCTGCTTCGCCGCCAGAACCTGCTGCGCGAGCACGTTCGAGGCCGCGAAGTTGAGCACGAGCTTCAGGTCGGGATGCTGCGCCTCGAAGCCCTTCGCGATCTCCTCCGTCGCCTCGCGCAGGCTCGACGCCGCATAGACATGCACGTTGCGCCGCTCGGGCCTCGCCTCGTCGCCGCCGCAAGCCGCGAGCGCCAGCGAGAGCACGATTCCAGCCAAGTGCTTCATTCCGCGGGCCTTGCGTGACTCCATGCCTCGCCAAGTTACTCCGCTCGTGCGCGGCTCACCATCCGGCTTCTGCGGGCTTCCTTGGTCCGGCGCTCGAAGGAACCCGGTGCGCTTCGAACGCAGCGGCATAGGGCGAAGGACGAGGTCGCGCCGCCGTCTAGACGCAGAGCAGCATCGACAGCCGACGCTGGAACTCGAGCACGCGGGGGTCCGCCTGGCCGAGCAGGTTGAAGACCTCGATCATCGCCTTGCGGGGTGCGCCGTCCTCGAACTTCAGGTCGAGCTTGGCGGCGGTGAGCATCTCCTCGAGGCCGTCCTCGTAGCGACCGGCGGCGACGAGCGCCTTGCCGAAGGCGATGCGTGCGCCGGGGTCCTTCGGCGCGGCCTTGACGGCGGCCTCGAACGGCGCGATCTCGCCCACTTTTTCCGTGGCCGCGAACTGCGCGGCGAGCGCCAGCGCTTCGGGCAGCTCGAGGTCGGCGCCGGAGACCTGCGCGAAGACTCCCTTGGCTTCGTCGAGGCGATCGGAGGCGACCAGCAGGCGCGCGAGCGCGAGGCGCAACTTGCCGGCCTTGGGGTCGCGGTGCAGGGCGCGCGCGAGCAGCGCGAGCGCTTCGTCGCGCTTGCCGGCGGCCTCGAGCTTGAGCGCCTCCTCGAGCGGATCCGCGGCCGCGGCGCCGAGGTGCTTCTCGAGCAGCTTGCGCACCGTGGCCTCGGGCTGCGCGCCCATGAAGCCGTCGACGGGCCGCGCGCCCTTGAGCAGCATCACGGTCGGCACGCTCTGGATCTGGAACAGCTCGGCGATCTCGGGGCTCTGGTCGACGTCGACCTTCGCCAGCACGAACTTGCCCGCCAGCTCGCGCGCGAGCTTCTCGAGGATCGGCACGAGCGTCTTGCACGGCCCGCACCAGGTCGCCCAGAAGTCGACCAGCACCGGGACGGTCTTGGAGCGCTCGACCACCTCGGCCTGGAAGTTCGCAACGGTGACGTCGATGATCGCGGGTGCGGCTTGGGTCTGCATGGCGCTCCTTCTAGGACAGATTCGCGCTCAGAGCCCGTGAGGAAAATCACGGGCTCGTCGTCCGGCGCCGCCAGGCGACGGCGCAACGAGCAGGGTGAGCGCGCGTAGCTTCATTTCTTCACGCGCGCTCACTTCCCGATCAGGAAGTGGCACACGTCGTTCGGCCGCATCACGTACTCGCGACCCTCGCTGCGCAGCTTGCCGGCGGCCTTGATGGCGGCCTCGGTCTTGTACTGCACGAGGTCATCGACCGAGTAGATCTCGGCGCGGATGAAGCCCTTCTCGAAGTCCGTGTGGATGACGCCGGCGGCCTTGGGAGCGTTGTCGCCCTT
>JAPLOE010000142.1 GCA_026692705.1 Planctomycetota bacterium | reverse complement strand
CCTCGGCCTTGGCCTTGGCGGCCTCCTCGCCCTGCTTGCGCAGGAATTCGCCGCTGGCGTCGTCGATGACCTTCTCGGCCCAGTGCTCGGGCGGGCGAGCGCCGGTCGCGCGCACGAAGGCGGCGAACTGCTCGTTGGTGACCTCGCTCACCATCAGGAAGAAGTCGTCGAGGCGCACGTCGTGCTGCGGCGTCTCGCGGGCGAGGTTGCCGAACAGCGTCTCGTTCGTCTTGCCGATGTCCTCGACGTACTTGACGGGCGAGCCGATCTTGGTCGTGCCTCCTTCGACGAGGACCATGCCCGGCGGGGGCTGGACCTTGCCCTTCTGGAGGAGCGCCGGCTCGGTGCAGGCGAGGGCGGCGAGCAGGGACACAAACGGCAGGGACGCGGTGAGCATGCGGGTTGCCTTCGACGGGCGCAGAAGGAGAAAAGGGCCGTCGCCCCGCAGGGCGTGCCGGCGGCGGATCCATGGGGTCTAGATCCGAAGGGGCAGGATGTTACACGTCCCGCCCGGAGGCGCAACGGACGCCGGGGGCCGCGCGGGGGGCCCGGAAAGCGCTCCCACGGGGCCTGCGGGGCGGATTCGGGCCGCGACGGAGCGCGGAGGGGGGCCCAGCGAGTACAACCTTTGCCCCATGAACCCGCCGGCCGGTCCCTTTTCCGTGGGCAGCACCCACACCCTCGTCCTGCCCGACACTCTGGCGGGGCTGCGCATCGACCGCGTGCTGGCCGAGCTCGTCCCGGACCTGTCGCGCTCCCACTGGAAGGAGCTCTTCGACGCCAAGCTCGTGCTCGTCAACGGCACTCCGTGCTCGCGGCCGTCGACGGCCGTCCAGGGCGGCGAGAAGGTCGAGTTCACGGTCGCCGAGCGCGCCAAGCACCGCACCGAGGTCGGCGATCCGGCGTCCCTGCGCGTGCTGCACGAGGACGAGGCCCTGATCGTGATCGACAAGCCGGCCGGGATGCTCGCGCACCCGACCGACGTGCGCAGCGGCGGCACCGTGTCGGACCTCGCCGTCCAGCGCTTCGGCCCGCTGCCGACGCTGCAGGGTGAGGACCGTCCGGGCATCGTGCACCGCCTCGACGTCGGCACGAGCGGGGTGATGGTGCTCGCGCGCACGCAGGCGGCCTTCGAGAACCTGCTCGAGCAGTTCCGCGAGCGCCGCGTCGAGAAGACCTACCGCGCGCTGGTGTTCGGCGTACCGCGCTTCGACACCGGCTGGATCGACGCGCCGCTGGAGCGCGACAGCGGCGACTCGAGCCGCATGGTGGTCGTCAAGCCGGGTCAGGGCCGCGAGGCGCAGACCTTCTACACGGTCGAGCGCCGCTTCCGCGGCATCTCGCTGATCTCCGCGCAGCCCAAGACCGGCCGCACGCACCAGATCCGCGTCCACCTGACGCACTCTGGGATGCCGCTCGTCGGCGATCGCCTCTACAAGCGCCGCGGCGGCCCGCCGATGCAGCTCCCCGCCGATGCGCCGGTGCCGACGCGCCAGTGCCTGCACGCCTCCGAGCTGTCGTTCGTCCATCCGACGAGCGGCGCGCCCGTGAAATTCACGGCGCCGCTCGCGGAGGATTTCGCCGCGATGCTCGCCTGGACCGAGAAGAACCTCGCCTGAGCGAGCCGCGCGGGATTCGCTGGCTCAATCCAGCTTGATGCGCAGGTCGCGTTCGGCCTGACCCGACAGGTTGAGCGGCTTGGACTCGCTCTTGCCCTGGTCGTCGGTCGCCGTGACGCGGTACTTGCCCGGAGGCAGCGGTCCGATGCGGCGCTCGGTCGACGAGAAGCCGTCGGCGAACATCTGGCCGAAGGCCTCGGTGCTCATCAGGTTCGCGTATTCGCGACCGGCCGAGTCGACGACGCTCACGCTCGCGCGCACCGTCTTGCCTTCCTTGTCCTCGACGGAGACCTTGAGCATCGTGCCGGTCTCGAGCAGCAGCTCGACCGTCGCCGGCTGGCCCGCGCGCGCGCTCACCGGCGCGCTGTCGCGCGACGAGAGTTCCTCGCGGCGCGCGATCAGCGTGTAGTTGCCCGGCGCGGCACCGTCGAAGCGGAACTTGCCGTCGGCGTCGGTCGTGCAGGACGACATCGGGTTGATCGTGCGGCCCTGCGCGTCGCGCACGAAGATCGAGGCGCCGCCCGCGGGCTTGCCGTCGCTGCCGCGCACCGTGCCTTCGATCGTGCAGGGCGCGTCGAGCTGGACCACGATGCCATCGCGCACCTGGTTCTTCTCGAGCACGATGCCGCTCACGAGGGCGGTGCCGTGGCGCGCCGACTGGCCGAATCGCCCATGCGCTCGCCGACGATGAACGTGTAGTCGCCGGGAGCGTCGAGCGTGATCGTGTACGTGCCGTCGGGCTGCACCTTGCCGGCCTTCATCGACGAGAGCATCGACTTGCCGTCGGCGAGCGCCATGACGAGGCCGCTCTTGAGCGGCTGCTCGCCCTGCGTGATCCGGCCGGACACGCGCACCGGGCTCGCCGGCGGCGCGCCGAGCACGACCTGCGTCGTCTGGCCGTCGAACAGCTCGACCGGCGTCATCTTGAGCTGCGAGAAGACCGCCGCCATGTCCGGCTCCTCGTCCTCGCCCGCGGCCTGCGCGAGCTTGCCCATGTCGGGCATCGCCATCACGTTGTACTTGCCCGGCGCGATGTGCTCGATCACGAAGCGACCGGCGGCGTCGGACTGCGTGTTGCCGTCGAGACCGCCGCTGCCGCCCATGAAGTTGCCGACCATGATGTCGCGGCCCACGTCAGGCTGGCCGGCGGAGTCGTAGATCACGCCTTCGAGGCGCCCGCCGACGCGCAGCGAAATGCGCACGTCCGTCAGGTCGCGGCCGGGCTCGAGCGTGACCTCGAAGTCGGCGCTCGGCGCCCAGCCTTCGGCCGAGGCCGTGAGCTTGCCGTTGCCGACCGGCAGGCCCTTGAGCGTGAAGCGCCCTTCGGCATCGGTCTTTTCCTGGTTGCCGCCGCCGAAGCCGAAGAAGCCGCCGCGTCTGGCCTCGCGTGAGTACCGGATCTCGGCTTCCGCCACGGGCTTGCCGGTGGGATCGAGCACGACCCCCGCGATCTCGCCCGCGCGCGCGAGCCGGAACTCGAGCGCCGGAGCGCCCGGCACCTGCACCTGCTGCGCGGCGCTCTCGGTGTATTCCTTGGCCTCCGCCTTGAGGTCGTAGCTGCCCGGCTGCAGGTAGACGACGAAGCTGCCGTCCTCGCGGTTGCGGAAGCGCCGGTCCTCGTTGCCACCGCCGAAGTTGAACGAGAAGTTGCCCATGCGGCCGCCGCGCCCGCCGTTGGCGTTGCCTTCGCCCTCTCCACGGCGCTCGGCGGAGATCGAGAAGTCCTCGATCGGCTTGCCGGCGCTGTCGAGCACGGCACCGCGCACCGGCAGCGGCTCGACCAGCACGAGCTCGTGCGCCGCGGAAGCAGGGCTCGCGGGCAGCGCGGCCGTGTAGGTCGCGTCGAAGCCCTCGATCTCGCGCTCGATGCTCGCGGAGATCGAGACCTGGCTCGCCTCGATGCCGGAGACGGAGAACTCGCCGAGCTCGTTGGTCGTGATCGACTCGTTGTCGCCACCGCCGAAGCCGCGCATCATGCGGCGCATGTTGCGCGCGTTCGGCATCTCGTCGTCGCCCGCTTCGGCCTCGATCGGGCGCACCGTGACCTGCACGTCCGCGGCCGGCTTGCGGTCGGGCCAGAGCACGATGCCGCGCACCGTGGTGCCGGCGGCGAGCGTCAGCGCGAGGTTCTCGACGAGCTGCCCTTCGGCGAGCTCGAGCTCGCCGCTCTTCGCGCCGACGAAGCCTTCGAGCGTCGCCACGATCTCGCCCTTGCCGGAGCCGACGCCCTTCAGGTCGAAGCGGCCCTGCTCGTCGGTCTTGGTGTCGCGGCCCATGCCGTTGCGCATCCAGTTCATCGGGTTGCGCCCCGCGTCGATCTCGGCCGACACCTCGGCGTCGACCGCGGGCGAACCGTCGGGCAGCGTCACGAGGCCGCGCACGCGGGCGCCGAGCCGGAGCTCGAGCACCTTGTCGATGCGCTGGCCCTCGCGGCCCTTGAGGTCCATGTCGCTCAGCGGCACGAACGAAGGCACGTCGAGGCCGATGAAGTAGTTCATGCCGGCGCGCAGGCCGCCGATCTCGAACGTGCGTTCGGCGCTGACGCGCGCGCTCGCGGAGTGGCTCTGGCCGCCCATCGACCAGCCGGTGAGCTGCACGCGCGCCTTGTCGAGCTCGGCCGGGTCGAAGTCGGCCGGCAGGTTCGCCGGCAACACGACGGCGCCGGAGAGGAAGGCACCGAGCTTGGGCTCGAGGAAGGCCTCGGCCTGCGTGTCGAGCTTGGCGAGCCGCAGCGGCTCGGTCAGGTAGCAGTAGCGCGCCTCGAGGTGCACCACGGCCATCGGCGAGTCCTTGGCGATGCGCGCGACCCAGCCGCCGCGCCCGTCGGGATCGCAGGGGACCGTGACGGACTTGGACTCGGCCGGTTCCGCTTTCGGGGTCGAGCCGAGGAGGCCCATCGCCATGCCCATCAACGAGGTCGTCTCCGGGCTCCATTCAATGGCGGCCTCGGTGGCCTTCGCCTCGCTGCCGTAGAGCGCCACGGGGAAGCTCGTCACCATCGGGCGCAGCACCTCGTCCGTGGGCAGGTTGGCGGGCAGCGCCAGCCGGACGGGCAGGATCCGCGCATCCTCCATCGCGCTGGCGCGGGCGGCCTCGGTCGAGTCGACGGTCGCGATGTCGCTGCGCTCGCTCTCGTGCGCGACGGCAAGCTCCGCAGGCGCCTTGGGCTGCGGAGCGGCGGCGGCGGGGTGGTCGGGGCTCGCCACGGCCTCGGCATGGGCACCTTCGACGGCCACGGGCGCCGGGCGACCGACGAACCACCAGACCGAGAGGCCGACGAGGAGCGTGAGGAGGAGCGAGCCGACGAGCAGGAGGCGCTGATTCATGGGGCGGGGAGGTGCGCGCGGGGTAGGGGACGGGCGCTGGGGGACCCTTCTGGGCAAGCTCCGTACCACGCGCGAGGCCGCAGCGCGAGATCGAGGTCGATCTGGCGCAGCAGAAGGCCCGAAAACAGGCTCGGGGCGCGCGAGACCGGCTCGCACGCCCCGAGTTCGAGCGGAGCTGAAACTCAGGCCCAGCGCACGAGGTCGCCGGTGCCGTCGTCGAGGCCTTCGATCGGCCGGATGCGCACGCGCAGGCCGTAGGCGAAGTTGCCCGAGCGCTGGATGCGGTAGGTGCCGTGGTAGGCCTGCACCTTGCCCTCGAGAGCGCCCTCGGCCTGCAGCGCGACCTGCACGGGGTTGCGCAGCTCGCCGCCGTCCTTGGAGTGGCCGAGCACGAGCTCGACCGTGACGTCGGAAGGCGCCAGGCCCGCGAGGTCGACCTTCACGCGCGCTTCGACGGTGTCGCCGACGCGCAGGCCGTTGAGGTCGGACACTTGCGCCTCGAGGATCGCGAGCTCGCCGAAGGCCTTGCGCGAGCGGGCGCGCACGGCCGCGAGCGCGCGTGCGGGAGCGCAGCGGTCGCGCGAGAGCTCGGCGTACAGCTTCGACATCGGCGCGTAGGCGCGGTCGCGGTACTCCGACACCATGCGGTCGGTGTTGAACTCGGCCGGGATCGTGCCGAGGCTGCGCAGCGCGCGCTCCATCCAGCGCCGCGGGACGCCGTCGCCGTCGCGCTCGAAGTACAGCGGCGCGAGCTCGCGCTGCAGCAGCTCGACCACGCTGCGGCTGTCGATCTCGTCCTGCAGCTCGGGGTTGGGCCACACGCGGTCCTCACCGACGGTCCAGCCGTTGGTGCCGTCGTAGCCCTCGATCCACCAGCCGTCGGCGATCGACAGGTTGAGGCCACCGTTCGCGGCGACCTTCATGCCCGACGTGCCGCTCGCCTCGAGCGAACGGATCGGGTTGTTGAGCCACACGTCGACGCCCTGCACGAGCGCGCGCGCGAGCTCGATGTCGTAATCCTCGAGGAAGAAGATGCGGCCGGCGAATTCCGGGCTGCGCGTGATCTCGACCACCTTGCGCAGGATCTTCTGGCCTTCGGTGTCGCGCGGGTGCGCCTTGCCGGCGAAGAACAGGCGCACGGGGCGGCGCGGATCGGTGAAGAGCGCCTTGAGCCGCTCGAGGTCGCGCAGCACTAGGTCCGCGCGCTTGTAGGGCGCAAAACGCCGGGCAAAACCGACCAGCAGCGCGTCGGGATCGAGCCCCTCGAGCATCTTCGCGAGCAGCGCGGGGCTGTCGTGGCGATCGACGAAGGCGCGTTCGATGCTGGCGCGCGCGTGGGCGAGGAAGCGCGCGCGCAACGCGGTGCGGGCGGCCCACAGCGCACGCGGGTCGAGCTTCGCCGCGCGCTCGCGCACGTCGGCGCCGCGGATCGGCTCGGCACCGCCGCCGCACAGCCGCTGCAGCTCCGGATGCATCCAGCTCGACAGGTGCACGCCGTTGGTGACCGAACGCACGGGCACTTCGCTGCGCAGGAGGCGCGGCCAGTACGGGCGCAGCAGGTCCTTGGATACCTCGCCGTGGAGCTTGCTCACGCCGTTGGTGAAGCCGGCGAAGCCCATCGCGAGGTAGGTCATGTTGAAGTTGGCGCGGTCCTCCTCGGCCTGCCCGAGCGAGAGGAAGCGCTCCCACGTCACGCCGAGCCACCCCTCGACGTCCGAGAAGTAGCGGCGCATCAGGTCCTCGGCGAAGCGGTCGTGCCCCGCGGGAACCGGCGTGTGCGTCGTGAAGACCGTGGTCGAGCGCACGAGCTCGCGCGCCTCGTCGAACGTGAGACCGTGGTCGCGGATCAGCTTGCCCGTGCGCGAGAGCACGAGGAAAGCCGCGTGGCCCTCGTTGATGTGGAACACGCTGGGCTCGACGCCCATGGTGCCGAGCAGCTTGACGCCGCCGCGGCCGAGCACGAGCTCCTGGCGCAGGCGGTGCTCGTGGTCGCCGCCGTAGAGCTGCTGCGTGATCGCGCGGTCTTCCGCGCGGTTCTTGTCGTAGTCGGAGTCGAGCAGGTACAGGTCGACGCGGCCGACCTGCACGCGCCACGCGCGCAGGAACAGCGTCGCGGACGGCAGCTGGAGCTGCACCTCGACCGGTGCGCCGTTCGCGTCGCGCACGAGCTCGATCGGCAGGTTGCGCGGGTCATTTTCCGCCGGCAGTGCCATCTGGTCGCCCGCGGCGGAGAGCTTTTGGCGCAGGTAACCCGCGTGATAGAAGAGCCCGACGGCGACGAGCGGCAGCCCGATGTCGCTCGCCGACTTCAGGTGGTCGCCGGCGAGGATGCCGAGGCCGCCCGAGTAGACCTTGAGCGACTCGTGCAGGCCGAATTCCGCGCAGAAATAGGCCACCGGATGCTCGGCGGAGATCGCTCCCCAGGTCTGCGAACCCTTCGACGCCATGTAGCGGTCGAAGCGCGCGAGCACGCGCTCGAGCTTGGCGACGTACTTCGGATCGCGCGCGCGCGACTCGAGGTCCTCGGGGAACACCATGCGCAGGAACAGCACGGGGTTGTGGCCGCTCGAGTCCCAGCCGACCGTGCTGATCTCCTCGAACAGCGACGTGCCCTCGGGATCCCAGCACCAGTAGACGTTGCGCGACAGGCGCTCGAGCCCGGCGAGCTCGCGCGGCAGCGTCGCCGACACCTCGAACGGGTACAGGCGCGGGCGCTTGCCTTCGACCGCAGGTGCGATCGTGAGCGGCACGCGCGAGCGGAAACGGGCCATCGGCTGGCCGTCGACGCGCGTCTTCGCGGCCTCGAGCGCGGCGTCGAAGGCCGTGTAGTAGCGCTTGACCAAATCGGACCACGCGGTGCGCTGCGCGGTGCGGCGACAGGTCTCGACGATGCCCTTGCGGCCGAGCTCGCCGGCGACGAACTCGTCGATCCACGTCGCGAGCGTCGCGGTGCTCTTCACGTCGTCGATGCCCGCACGATCGAGCAGCCACACGCCGTCCTTGCGGCCGAGCTTCTCCGCGCGCGCCCACAGGCCGAAGCCCGCGAGGTCGGTCGTCACCGTCGGCACGCCGACCGCGAGGCTCTCCTCGGGCGTGTAGCCCCACGGCTCGTAGAAGCTCGGGAACAGCGAGAGGTCCGCCGTGCGCAGCACCGCCTCGTAGGGCAGGTCGAACAGGCCGTCCTTGGCGTGCAAGTAAATCGGAACCTGCACGAGCGTGACGCGCGAGCCCGCGGCGTTCGCGAGGCCCAGACGAACGGCAGCCTTCTGGATCGGATCGTTGTCGGGATCGATCAGGTTGTGCGTCGAAACGCCGAGCGCGCCGTGGGCGGGCGTTTCGGGATGCTCGAGCCGCTCGCGCAAGGCCTGCGCGACGCCGGACTGGCCCGCGGGAACCGCGAGCAGCACGACGATCTCGCGGCCGGGGCGCGTGTTGCACTGGGCCAGCGCCTCGAGCAGCAGGTCGATGCCCTTGTTGTGGAACTCGTAGCGTCCCGAGAGCACGAGCAGCGCCGCGTTCGTCACGTCGCGCCCGAGGAAACGCGAGGCGAACCGCAGCAGGCGCTCGCGCGCTTCGTCGCGCAGGACCGGACCCGCGAGCTCGTCGATCACCGACAGGTCGATGCCGTTGGGGAGCAGCGGGTCCGCCTTGCGGCCGAGCAGGAGCTCCGCCTCGCGCGCGGTGATCTCGCTCACCGTCGTGAACACGTCGGCCTTCTGCGCGCAGGCCGCCTCCATCGAGTGCTTCGAGCGCACGCCGACGTCGCCCGCCGCGTCCTCGGGCTTGCGGCCCTTGAGGCCTTCGGCCGGCTCCGTTCCGCCGTGCGACAGGCTGCGCCCGAGGATCGTCGCGTGCGTCGTGAACACCGTGCCGATCGCCGGCAGCTTCTGCTTGAGGTAGAGCAGGCCGGAGCCCGTCATCCACTCGTGGAATTGCGCGACGGCGAAGCCGGTCGTGCGCGAGACGCGCTCGTGGCACCAGCGCTCGATCACCATCGCCGCGGCCCAGCCGAAGATCACCGGCTCGTCGTAGTCCCAGCCGCCGGTGATCGAGTCGACGCCGTGCTGCGACCACAGATCCGACAGGATGTCGTTCTTCTTGCCGTACAGGCCCGTGAACTCGACCAGGATCACCAGCGGACGGCCGGGGATCTTCCAGCGGCCGACGCGCACCGGAACGCCGAGCGCGCGGCAGCTCTCGACGAACGCCTCGTGGCCACGCTCCTCCTCGAACACGTCGCCGGACTCGCGCCGGCCGAGCAACCACGGCCCGATCGCGACGTACTCGTCGCCGAAGCGCTCGACGAGCGTCTTGGCCTTGGTCGAGATGACGGTGTGGATCCCGCCGACCTTGTTGCAGACTTCCCAGCTGACTTCGAAGAGGGTGAACGTCACGGCTTGGACTTGCGGCGGCCCGGCCTGGCGGGAGCGCTGCGGGGCTTCTTGGGAGAGGACTTGGGGGCGGCGGCCTTGGCACGGGGGGCCGACGGCGCCTTGCGCGGCTTGCGCGCGCGCTTGGAACCGGTGGCCTTCCCGCTCGCGGGCTTGGCCCGGGGCTGGGAACGCTTCTCTCTCGGCCGATCGGCCTGAGAAGTTGAGAGCGCGGCCAGCCCGGAGCGCACCTCGCGGGAGAGGTCGTCGAACACGTTCATGAACGAGATGAACGCGTCGTGGGGGGTGGCATAGGGGCTGAAGTACTTGTGCACGTCCCCGTCGGAGAACCACTTCGTGCACATGTAGTAGACGTGGTCGGAGGTCGAGAGCCGCTGCCACTTGGCGTAGGGGCCCCCGTCGCCGGCGTCGGTGAGGCGGCGCACGGCCGGCAGCAGGCCGTAGAGCGCCTCGTGCGCGGCCTTCTGCATCGGGTTGCCCAGCCACGCGGTCAGGTCGCGCTCGGCGTCGGCCCAGCTGATCGGGCGCGGGATGTCGAGCCGCGCCACGGGGTCGAGCTCGGTCGCGACTTCCGACGGCGTGCGGAACTGCAGCGCACCGGTCGCGAGGCAGGCGGCGGGGAGCTTCTGCATGAAGCGGAAGATGCCCGTCTCCTCCCACTGGTGCTCGCCGAAGGTCTCGTAATCCATGAACAGGCCGACGAAGCGCTCGCGCGAGCCGAGCGCCGCGAGCCAGCCCGCGAAACGCTCAGGCGAGAGCGGATATTCGGGCCATTCCTTGTTCGAGAAGCGGAAGGCGATGTCGTCGGAGAACTTGTAGGAGCGCAGGAGCAGCTTGATGCGCTCGCAGCCTTCCGGGCGGTACACGCGGTGTGGGCTGCGCCAGCCGAGCAGCTGGTCCGCACCCTCGCCGAGGATCGCCGTGAAGCCCAGTTCCTCCGCGCGCCGCGCGATCTCGTTGGTGATCACGAGCTCGGTGTTGCGGAAGGTCGTCGGGCGGCGGCCGAAGAGCTTCTCGATGCGATCGGCCTGCGCCAGCACCTGCCGGTCGAACTCCTCGAGCGACACGAGCGCCGAGAGCGAGTGGTGCGAGGTCTCGCCGAGGAACTCGACGCAGCCGGTCTTCGCCAGCGCCTGGAAGCTCTCGATCACCTCCGGCACCCAGCGCTCGAACTGGTCGAGCGCGGCGCCCGAGATCGAGTAGGCGATGCGGAAGCGCTTGCCCGAGGCCTTGATGCACTCGAGCATCTGGCGGTTCATCGGCAGGTAGCACTTCTGCGCCACCCGGCGGACGATGCGCGCGTTCTCGGCGTCGTCGAACCACTCCTGCCCCGCCCCGATGTCGAAGAAGGTGAAGTGCCTCAGGCGCCAAGGCTGGTGCACCTGAAAGTAGAAGACGACGGAGCGCATCGGAGCCGGCGCAGCATAGAGAGCGCCGAGCGCCGTTTCGATAGAGCTAGCGCGCGCGTTCCGGCGCCGTGTCCGGCGTTCCGGCGACCTCGCCGTAGACGAGCTTGAGCGCGGCCGCGCGCTCGTCCCAGCTCATCGCGCGCACCTCGTCGCGGCCCTCGGCGAGCAGGTGGTCCTTGAGCGAAGGGAACTTCAGCAGCGCGAGAATCTTGTTCGCGATTTCCTGCACATCCCAGAAGTCGACCTTGAGCGCGTTGCGCAGCACTTCCGACACGCCGCTCTGGCGCGACACGATCACGGGCACGTCGAGCGCGAGCGCCTCGAGCGGGGAGATGCCGAAGGGCTCGGACACCGACGGCATCACGTAGATGTCGGCCATCGAGTAGATGCGCTCGACGTCGGCGCCCTTGAGGAAGCCGGTGAAGTGCACGTGGCGCGCGAGGCCCATGCGCGCCGCGCGCTCGACCATCTTGGGCAGCATGTCGCCCGAGCCGACCATCACGAACTTGACGTTGGGTTCGACCTTGACGACGCGTGCGGCGGCCTCGAGGAAGTAGTCGGGGCCCTTCTGGTACGTGACGCGGCCGAGGAACAGCACGACGGGCTCGTCGATGCGCTTCGAGCCGCCGGTCGAGCGCTCCTGCTCGCTCTTGGTGACGGCGTTGTGCACCACCCGCAGCTTCGACTCGTCGACGCGGTAGTTCTTGCGCAGGACGGAGCCGGTGTAGTGGCTGACGCACACCACGCGCTGGGCGCTGTCGAGGCCGAGCTGCTCGAGGTCGCGGATGCGCGTGTCGGGCTTCTCGCCGGAGCGATCGAACTCGCAGGCGTGCACGTGCGCGACGAGCGGTCGCCCGAGCGTGCGCGCGGCGGCGACGCCGGCGGGGAAGGTCATCCAGTCGTGCGCATGGACGAGGTCGAAGTCCTCGCGGCGGGCGAGCGCCTCGACGCAGCGCGCGTAGCGCTCGACCTCAGCGAACAGATCCGGGCCGTATTTCCCGGTGAATTCGTACTTGCGGCGCTCGCGCCGGCGCACCGGGACACGCTCGATCGAACGTTCGACGCGGTCGGGCTCGCGCACGGAGTGCGTCGAGGTCTCGAGCTCGACGTGGGTGCCGACGCGCACGGGCCTGGCGCGCTCGTGCAGCGATTCGAGCCACTCGCGAAGCGCGCTCGGAGTCGCGTAGGCCGACGGCGCGGGCAAGTCGTTCGGCGGAAGCACGAAACTCGGGCGCGAACGCAGGCGCTGCGTCTCGACCTCGCGCGTCTCGCCCGCGACGCGGCGCACGCGCTCGACCTCGACGTGCTCGACCGTCTCCTCGTCGACCTCGAGCTCGTTGCAGCCGATCACGCGCGCGTTGGTCGAGTCCTCGTCGCCCGTCGCGCGCGGCACGACGAACGTAACGTCGACCTTGTGATGGTGCAGCCCCGCGCACAACCCGGCGCAGGCGGTTGCCAGCCCACCGGTGATGTGCGGCGGGTATTCCCAGCCGAGCATCAGCACCTTCATCCGCGTCTCGCCCCGGCCGAGAGCGCCAGCGCGCGCGCGCGCAGGAGCTCGGCAGTGCTCCAGGCCTGCGCGATCGTGCCACCGGGACGGTGCGGCGGGTCGCCGTCGTACACCTCGCTCACGTGGTTGAGCCCGTGGCGCGTGACCTCGCCCTCGACTTCCGTGAGCAGCCCGAGCACGTGCTCGCCGTTCTTGCGCGTGAAGCCGTGCGCGCGCAGGTAGGCCTCGCAGTGGAAGCCGAGCAGCCACGGCCACACGGTGCCCTGATGGTAGGCGCGGTCGCGTTCCGCCGGTCCGCCGCCGAAACGGCCGCGATATTCCGGGTCGCGCGGGCCGAGCGTGCGCAGGCCCATCGGCGTGAGGAGCTCGAGCTCGCTCTTGTAGACGACGTCCGCGCGCTGCGCCTCGGAGAGCGGCGAGAGCTCGAGCGCGGCCGCGATCACCATGTTGGGGCGCACGCGCGTGTCGGCCGCGCCGTCCTTCCAGCGGTCGGCGAGGTAACGCGCCTCCGGAAGCCAGAAACGCTCGAGGAAAGCCGCACCGACGCGCTCGCGCTCGTGGTGCCAGCGCTTGAGGCCGCGCGTGTCGTTCGCGCGCCGCGCGAGGTCCTCGAGGTAGGCGATCAGGAAGTACCAGAGCGCGTTGAGCTCGACCGCGAGGCCTTCGCGCGGCGTGACGGCGACGCCGTCGACGACCGCGTCCATCCAGGTCGCGTTGAGGCGCCCGTCGCCCGCGAACAGGAGCCCGTTCGGCTCCGTTCCGATCCCAAGGCGCGTGCTACTCGCGTACTGCTGCGCGATCACCTCCAGCGCGGGCCGCAGTCGCCGCATGAGGAGCTCGCCGTCGCCGCCAGCGAGATCGAACAGCCGCACCGCGCGCGCGAACCACAACGACGCGTCGACCGAGCCGTAGTGGCTCTTCGCCGGCGTCGAGCCGAAGATGTTGGGCAAGAGCCCCGCGTCGAGGAAGCGCAACGCTCCTTCGAGCGCCTCGCCACACTCCGCGGTGCGTCCGCGCGCGAGCAGCAGGCCCGGCAGCGACAGGAACGTGTCGCGGCCCCACTCGGTGAACCACGGATAGCCGGCGATCACTCCCAGTCGCCCTTCGCGCGTGCGGTAGAGGAAATCGTCGGCGCCGAGCTCGAGCTGCGCCCGCGGGCCATTTCCCGCGGCCTTGGCGCGCTTTTCGCGCTCTTTCGCGGCCTTTTCCCACGCAGCGGGGAGCGACTTCGGCGGCGTCGCAAGCGTCGCGCACACCACGATGCTCTCACCCGGCGCGAGCTTCACGCGGAACAGCCCCGGCGTGAAATTGTCCTCGCGGTCGTCGTAGCCGCGCTCGCGATCGACCTTGTACTCGAGGTTGCGGTACCACAGCGGGTCGCCATCGAAAGCCCCGTCCTTCGCCGCGAGCGCGAGCGTCAGCGCCGGCAGGCCCGCGTACGGCTGCAGCTTGAGCGTGCGCCGCGCGTCGTCGAGGTAAGTGACCTCCGCATGCAAGTCGACGTTCTCGAACGTGAGCGCATCGGCCTCGCGGAAGGCGACCAGCGGGCGCAGGCGCAGTTCGATCGATTCTTCGCCGCCGACGAGCTCGTAACGCACGAGCACGGTCGGGGAGCCCTTGAGCATCTGGATCGAGCGCAGGATGCGCGCGTCGCCGATCGAGTGCTCCCAAGTCGGGAACGGCGCGAGCTCGAAACGCGCGAGCGTCTTGTGGCCGTGTGGATGGAACGACCCCGGATACCGCGCGATCGAGAGCGGGAAGTGCCCTTCGCCGCCGGGGCCGAGCGGTTCGCTCGACAGGCTGTGCACGCTCTCCTCGAAGCGCGACAGGAACACGTGGCGCTTGTCGGTGCCGGGGAAGGTCGACACGAGCAGCCCGTGGTAGCGCCGTGTCGCGCAGTTGAGCACGGTGCTCGACGCGTACCCGCCGAGGCCGTCGGTCTCCAGCCATTCGCGCGTGAGCGCGAGGTCGAGCTCGAGCAAGCGGTCGCGTTCGAGGACGAGGAGCGGAGTTTTCACGTTCGGGGCGGCACTTTGGAGGGTCTGAGCCGACCTCGGAGGATACGCCTCGTGCGGGGCCGGAGCGAGCGTCGCGAACGGGCCGTGCAAGAAGCGCGGGCGGCGGCGGCAATCGCTCGTCCGGATGCGTAGAATCCGCCGGCCCCGGCGCTCGCCAAACCCGTGTTCGCCTACCCGCTCGGACTGCTCGCGCTGCTCGCCGTTCCCGGCGTGATCGCGCTGCACCTTTACCGCCGTCGCTTCGAGCCGCGGCAGGCGAGTGGCCTGTTCCTGTGGCAGGTCGAGGACCGCCAGCCGGTCGCGGGTCGCAAGCGCGAGCCGCTCGTGCGCAGCGTGTCGTTCTGGTGCGAGCTGCTTGCCGCCTTGGCGCTCGCGCTCGCCTTCTCAGGCCCGCGTTCGTCCTGCTCGGCGAGCGAGGCGGAGCACCTCGTCGTCGTGCTCGATTCCTCGGCTTCGCTCGGTGCGCTCGTCGAGGGCCGCGAGGTGCGCGAGCGCGCGGTCGAGCTCGTGCAGGAGCGCATCGCGGCGCTGCCGCGGGGTTCGCGCGTGACGATCGTGCGTTCCGGGCCGCGACCGATGCTCGTCGCCGGACCCGCGGCTTTCCCGAGCGAAGCGCGCGATCGCCTCGCCGAATGGAAGCCGCTCGCGGCGCGCCACGACCTGCAACCGGCGCTCGCGCTCGGCCTCGAGCTCTCCGGCGGCGGCCGCGTGGTCGTCGTCAGCGACCATTTCGAGCCCGAGTCGTTCCCGCAGACCGTCGAGCTCGTTTCCGTCGGCGAACCCGTCGACAACTGGGCCATCGTGCATGCCGTGCGTTCGCGCGAGGCACGTGCGGACTCAGCTCCCGTCGAAAAGGCCTTCCTCTCGATCGCGAGCTACGCCCGCGCGCCCAAGGAGCTCACGCTCGTCGTCACGTCGTCGGGCACGGAAATCCTGCGCCGCAAGGTGGCCGTCGGCGCCCGCGATCGCGCGCACCTCTCGTTCGAATTGCCGGCGGGAACCGGCCTGATCGAGGTGCAGATCGACGCGGACGCGCTCGCGCTCGACAACAGCGTGCTGCTCGTGCCGCCCTCGCCGCGCACGCTCGCGCTGCACTCGACGCTCGACGACGAGTGGAACCGCGCGTTGGGACTGAGCGCGCCGGGTGAGCCGAATCTCGAGCGCTGGCTCGCTCTCGTGCCGCAGTCGACGGCCGCGGGTTCGCTCGAGAACGCGCACCTCGCGCTCAGCAAGGGCGCGGAACTGGGCCGCGCGAGCTGGAATCTCGCGTTCGAGCCGCTGGGTGCCGCGCGCAAGGACCTGATCGGCCCGTTCCTCGCCGAACGTGGCCATCGCGCGCTGCAGGGCGTGACGCTCGAGGGCCTCGTGTGGAGCGTCGATCCCGAGCTCGTGCTGCCGGGAGCGCCGCTCGTTTCCGCCGGAAACCTCGCGCTGCTCACGGAGGAGCGCGGCGGCGGGCGCGTGCTGTGGCACATCAACCTCGACCCGCTGCGTTCGTCGCTGCAGCGCTCGCCGGACTGGCCGATCCTGCTCGCCAACCTCGCCGAGTTGCGCCGCGAGGAACTGCCCGGCCCGGCGCGCACCAACGTCCACGTCGGCGAGAGCCTCAACTATCGCCCCGGCGCGGAGGCGACGCGGGTCGAGCGCAAGGACGACTCGGCGCCGCTGCTCTACAAGCTCACCGGGCCGCTGGGAAAGCCCGAACAGCGCGAGCGTGAGGTCGCGGCGCTCGAGCAGGTCGTCGTCGACGGCCTCGAGGAGCCGGGGCTGTACGAGCTGAGCTTTGGACCCGAACGCGTGGCGCAATTTGCGCTCTCCTTCGCGGACGCGGCGGAATCGGACCTCTCGACGGCGCTCGCCGGCCGGCGCGAGGCGACGCTCGGCAACGCCAACGTCGAGTCCGCGCTCTCGTGGATCGAGGTGCTGCTGCTCGCGCTCACCGCCGCGGCGCTGATCCTCGACTGGTTCGTGCTGCGCACGACCGCCGCCAGGCTTCCGGGGGTGAGCTGACATGGGCTTCGTTCATCCCGAGCTGCTCCTGTTGCTCGTGCCGGCGGCGCTGGTGTGGTGGCGCTTGCGCGGCCGTGGCAAGGGCACGCAGATCGCGCGCGCCGTCGCTCTCGCGTTGCTCGCGCTCGCCGTTGCCGCGCCGTACCTGCGCACGGGCGAGGCCGGCCGCGACCTCGTGATCGTCGTAGACCGCTCGCGTTCGATGCCCGGGGACACCGACACGACCGTGCGCGAGATCGCGCGTGTCGCCGAGGAGTCGCGCCGCGAAGGGGATCGCGTCGCGGTCGTGGCTTTCGGCGGCAACGCGGCGATCGAGCAGCTCCCGCAGCGCGACGCGCGCTTCCAGGATTTCCAGCGTGCGGTCGATCGCGACGCGTCCGATCTCGGCGGGGCGCTCGAGGCGGCGCTCGCGCTGATTCCGCGCGAACGGCAGGGTTCCGTGCTGCTCGTGTCCGACGGCGAGAGCAACGGCCGCGATCCGATCGGCGTCGCGCGTGCGGCGTTTGCGCGCGACGTGCGCATCGACGTGCGTCCGATGCTGCGTGGCAGTGAGCCCGACCTCGCCGTCGACCGCATCGAGCTGCCCGCGGAAGTCGGCGCCGCCGAGCCGTTCCAGTTCGCGGCCTGGGTGCGCTCCGACGCGCCGGTCGAGGCCGATTACGAGCTCCTGCGCGATGGCGAGGTGCTCGCGCGCGGCCGCCGCAAGTTCGAGCCCGGGCTGAACCGCATTCCGTTCCGCGACCTGCTCGGCCGCGCCGGTGTCGCGCAGTATCGACTGCGCCTCTCGGGCCATTCCGACCGCGCGCCGGAGAACGACGTCGGGCTCGGCGCCGTGCGCGTCGCGGGCCAGCGCTCGCTGCTCGTCGTCAACCACGACGGCGCCGAGGACACGCTCACCGCGTCGCTGCGCAAGGCGGGAATTCCCGTGCTCGTCGCGTCGCCGGAGACGGCGCGCCTCGACCGCATCGTGCTCACGCGGCACCGCGCGGTCGTGCTCGAGAACGTCGAGGCCGCCCGCATCGGCGGCGAGGGCATGCGCGCGCTGCGCGAGTTCGTGCTCGAGCGCGGCGGCGGCCTGTGGATGACCGGCGGGCAAGCGAGCTTCGGCATCGGGGGCTGGCACCTGTCGCCGGTCGACGAGGTGCTGCCGGTGTCGATGGAGATGCGCCACGAGACGCGCAAGATCGGCATCGCGCTGGCGATCGCGCTCGACCGCTCGGGCTCGATGGCCGTCGAGGCGAGTCCGGGCGTGCCGAAGATGAAGCTCGCCAACCTCGGCGCCTGCGCGGCGATCGAGCTGCTCTCGCCGCTCGATTCCGTCGCCGTGCTCGCGGTCGATTCTTCCGCGCACGTCGTGCAGCCGCTCGCCCCCGCCGACAACATCGGCGCGATCACGTCGCGCGTGCGCCAGATCGAGAGCGAGGGCGGCGGCATCTTCACCTACGAGGCGCTGCTCGCCGCGGGCCGCGAGCTCGAGCGCGCCTCGCAGCGCAACCGCCACATCGTGCTGTTCGCCGACGCCGCCGACGCCGAGCAGCCCGAGGGCGTGCCCGAGCTGCTGCAGCGCTTCCGCCGCTCGGGCGTGACCGTCTCGGTCGTCGCGCTCGGCACCGAGAGGGACGTCGACGCCGACTTCCTCAAGCGCACGGCGAAACAGGGCGAGGGCGAGTGCTACTTCACGCTCGATCCCAAGGAACTGCCGCGGCTCTTCGCGCAGGACACGATGCGCATCGCGCGCTCGACCTTCGTCGAGGAACCGTCGAGCACGCGCGTGCTGCCGGACCTGCTCGGGTTGGGCGAGCTCGATCCAGCCGCGGGCTTCCCGACCTTCGGCGGCCACAACCTCGTCTGGCTGCGCGACGACGCGACGGCGGGTGCGCTGGTCGAGAGCGAGTTCCGCTCGCCGGCCTTCGCCTTCGCCTACCGCGGCCTGGGCCGCACCGCGGCCTTCGCGGGCCAGATCGGCGGCACGTACGGCGCCGACGTCGTCGCGTGGCCGGGTTTCGCGTCGTTCGTCGTGACCGTCGCGCGCTGGTTGTCGGGCCAGGAAGAGCCTTCGGAGCTCTTCGCGAGCGCGCAACGCGAAGGCCGCGACGGCGTGATCTCGGTCGAGGTCGACCCGCGCGCCGCGACGCCGCCCGACCTGTCGCGCGCGCGCGTGCGCATGACCGGCGCGGACGGGAGCACGACCTCGTTGCCGCTCGAGCGTGTCGCGGAGAACCGCTACGAGGCACGCCTGCCGCTTGCGCGCGAGGGTGTGCTGCTCGGTTCCGTCGAGCTCGGTCGCGACGACAAGGGCAACGAGCGCATGCTCAGCCTGCCGCCGCTCGCGCTGCCGTACAGCCCGGAGTTCGAGCGTTCCTCCGACGTGCACCGCGGCGAGCGTGCCTTGCGCGCCATCGCGCGCGAGTCGGGCGGCGAAGTGGCGCCGCCGCTGGGCACGCTGCTGCGCGGCGAGCGCGAGGCGCGCGTGTGGCGCGTCGTCAGTCGCGAGCTGATCCTCGCGGCGCTCGTGGTGCTGCTGGTCGAGATCGCCGCGCGGCGGCTGCAGCTGTGGGGGAGCCTCGAGACGCTCGTCGCCAGCCTGCTCGCGCGCCTGCGTCGGCGCGCTCGCAAGCCGGCGCTCGCGGCCGCGGGCGCGAACGCTCCGCAGGCACCGGTCGTCACGCCGAAGGCCGGCGCGCCGGTTGTTCCGCCCGTCGCGGAACCCGCGAAACCCGTCGAAACGCCGAAGAAACCCGCTGGATCGCTCGACGACGCGCTCACGCGCGCCCGCCGCAACGCGCGCCGCGAACTCGACCGCTGACGGCGAGGTGTCAGTTCGCGGGCTCGAGCAGGCCTTCGGGCGCGAGGCGCTCGCGGCACAGGCGCTCGAGCGGAAGCGAGGCCCGCAGCGGCACGAAACGCCCGCGAGCGCGGCGCGATTCCTCGTCCAGCGCGGCACCGAGCCGGCCCAATCGCTCCAGGTAGGCACCGACGGTCTTTGCGTCGAGCACCAGGTCGAGCGCCTCACCGGTCTCGCAGTCGATCAGCCGATGCGCACCGCCGACCGGAGGTGAGGCCTCGTCGTCGGAGAGCACCTGCACGAGGCCGAGCGCCCCCGCGCGCGCCGCGACGGGGCGGATCAGCTCTCCCGCATCGTGGGGCGCGAGGAAGTCGCTCACGACGATCACGATCGCACCGCTGCGGCACAGGCCGGCCGCGGCGCGCAGGGACTCGGCGAGGCTCGCGTTCGAGTCGAAGGCGAGCCCGTCGCGCTCGAACTCGAGCAGCCCCAGCGCGCGCGGGCGCTCCTCGAGGCGCACGATCACCGGCTGCGCGCCGGACTCGAGCGCCGCGCGCGCGAGCAGGCCCGCGAGGTCGAGCGTGAGTTGCGCCTTGACCGGATCGAGGCCCATCGAACGCGAGGTGTCGACGAGGATCTCGACGCGCGCGAGCACTTCGTCGCGCCACTGCCGCACGAGCAGCTGGTCGGTGCGCGCGAAGGCGCGCCAGTCGAGGTTGCGCACGTCGTCGCCGGCCTCGTAGGAGCGGCGATCGTGGAAGTCGAGGCTCGAGCCGGTCGTGCGGCCGAGCTTCTCGCCCGCCGGCCCACGCGGCGGCGTGCGCGCGAGCGCTAGCTTCCAGCTCGAGCCGAGCGCGAGCGCTTCAGGACGCGGGCGCATCGGCGACCGGGGCGGAGGAACTGGGCTTGGGGGCCGCCTTGCGCGCGCGGCTCGCGGCCAGCGTCTCGCGTGCGGCCGCGAACAGGCGCGGCGTGTTGAGCAGCAGCGCGGCGACCAGCCCCGCGGCGAGCACGATCAGTCCGCCCAGGCCCGAGCGCTGCATCTCGAAGTCCGCGATGACCCACACCGGGTTGAACGGGTGCTCGAAGCGCGTCCACTCGCGGATGCCGAGGAACAACCCCGCCAGCGCCGGCAGGATCACCCCGACCGGCAGCGACAGGAAGATGAAGATGCGCAGCAGCATGCGCGCGGACGGGCGCTCGAGGAAGAAGGCGCCGATCGCGCTCGGCAGGCCCGCGATCGCGAAGGCGTAGCCGTAGGCCATCCCGACGAGGAAACAGGTCTTGACGATCTCCTCGACCGGGGTCGAGCTCGGCAGCAGCACGAGCGCGCTCGAGCTGACCGCCAGCGCGATCTGCAGCAGCGCGAGCTGCACCGCGCGACCGCCGCCCGGCAGGAACGGCATCGCGAGCAACGCCAGCAGCGAGTTGCGCGGCACGTGTGCGGCGATGCGGCGGCCGAGCGGCTCCGGCTCGGTCATGAAGAAGATCCACGGCACGAACAGCGCCGCCGCCGCGACCGCATGGCAGGCCCACAGGCTCCCGATGCCGCCGAATTGCCAGTGCAACCACGCGCCCCACAGGCTCGCGCACAGCACGACCAGCGTCGACATCACGCGCAGCGACGTCGAGCGGTTCTCCTCCTCGTGCGCGAAACGCGAGTTCGCCACCGAGTTGCCGAGCATCGCGACCAGCAGCGCGATCGTCACGTAGGCCACGACCGCCGTCTGGCCCTCGGCGTCGCGCAGCGACTGCGGCTGGAACGTGATCGTGCCGGCCATTCCCATGCCGAACATCCACGCCACGACGAGGCCGGCGCCGAACAGCGCCATCAGCACGACCCGCAGCACCTTGGTGCTCGCGAGGCTCGAGGCCGCGATGCCGAGCATCGTCAGCGCGACGCAGGTCGCGAGCGATCCCGACAGCAGCGCGACGATCGACAGCAGGTCGACGCCGTTGAGCAGGAACGCGAAGACGAGGAACGGCCCGAAGGTCGAGTAGTACAGCAGCGCCTGAATCAGCGCGGAGAGCAGCTTTCCCTGCACGATCTGCCGCGGGCGCAGGTTCGAGATCACGAGCAGGTCGTAGGTGTTCTCGTCCCACTCCGCGCTGGTCGACAAGAAGGCCGAGAACGGCACGAAGCCGTGCACGGCCGCCGACAGCACGCCGAACATGGCCATGAAGAAGATCTGGCCGGTCTCGTCGGAGTTCTCGCCGCCGAGGCTGGCGACGATCGAGAGCCCGATCAGCGTGCCGAGCCCCAGCGTGAGCCAGAACAGCACGCGGAAGTACTTCCCGCGCAGCGACTGGCGCACTTCCTTGACGAGGATCGGGTTGAGCCGGTCGTCGATGCGGAGGCCGGGAGTGGTGCTCGCGCTCATTGCAGCTTGCCCTCGGTGAGCGACAGGAACACGTCCTCGAGGTTGACCTGCTGCGGCGCGAACTCCACGAGGCCGAGCCCCGCTCCGGCGAGCTGCGTGAGCAGCGTGACGAGGTCGTCCTGCGTGCCGGCGTACTCGAACACGACGCCCTCGCGCTCGCGGCGCGCCTCGCTGACGTGCGGCAGCTCGAGCAGCGTGCGTTCCAGCCGCTCGGGCCCGGTCAGCGTGCGCGCGAAGATGATCTGCTTCGTCGAGACGCCGCGCGCGATCGCGGCGACCGAGCCCGTCCCGCGCATGGTGCCACGCTCGATCACCGTCACCGTCGTGCACATTTCCGCGAGTTCCGTGAGGATGTGCGACGACACGAGGATCGCCTTGCCCAGGCCCGCGAGTGCCTTGACGAGCTCGCGCAGCTCGACGCGCGCGCGCGGGTCGAGGCCGGCCGCGGGCTCGTCGAGGATCATCACGGCCGGATCGTGCAGCAGGGTCTTCGCGAGGCACAGGCGCTGCTTGAGGCCCTTCGACAGCGAGCTGATCTCCTTCTCGACGAGGTCGCCGAGCGACGTGAACTCGATCACGCGCGCGACCTGCTGGCGGCGGCGATCGCCGGCGAGCCCGTAGGCGCGTGCGAAGAAGTCGAGGTAGTCGGTGATCGACGTGTTGGCGTAGGCGCCGTAGGAGTCGGGCATGAACCCGATGCGGCGGCGGGCCGCGCGCGGCTCCTCGATCACGCTGATGCCGTCGACGAGCACGTCACCCTGGTCGGGGAGCTCGAGCGTCGAGCAGATGCGCATCGTCGTCGTCTTGCCGGCGCCGTTGGGCCCGATGAACCCCATGATCTCGCCGGGGTGGACGGTGAAGCTCACGTCGTCGACGGCCTTGAGCGTGCCGAAGCGCTTCGAGATGGCCTGGACCTCGAGCGCGCTCATCGCCACGCCTCCTCGTCGAGGCCCCACACGCCGAGCAGCGTGTGCGTGCCCTGGATCTCGTTGAGCTCGAGCCCGCAATCGTCGCGGAACGGCGCCGAGGACGTGCGCGCGACGAAACAGGCGCTGGGCAGGTCCGCGGACAGCGCGTGGCTCGCGGGCAACGCACGGAAAGGCTGCTCGAGCATCAGGCTCAGGTTCGAGGCGTCGGCCGGGTCGAGCACGGCGCTTTCGCCCTTGTCGAGCGGCTGCGAGAGCACGTACCAGTTGCCCGCCGCGTCGCGCGCGACGATGCGCTCGAGCCGCGCACCGAGGCTGTTGGTGACCTTGAGGCCCTCGGGCACGCGCGCGACCTCGAGGCGCCCGCGGGCCGCGCGCTCGGTGATCAACACCTGCGCCACCGAAGTGCGCGCGGGGATGTAACCGCCGCTGAGCAGCAGCTCAGGGCTGCGCTCGATCGCGAGCTGCAGCCGGTCGGGACCGATGCCGCCGCCGCCCATCGAAGGCATCGGATGCACGCTGGTCCCCGGATCGGGCCGCAGGCCGTCGGGCGAAAGGCCCGCGAAGATGATGCGCTTCTCGATCGTCGCCGAGCGGTGCAGGCGCGTGTCGAGCAGCGAGACCGTGGAGCTCGCGACCTTGATGTCGAGGCCCTGCACGAGCACGCCGTAGCCGAGCAGCGTCAGCGACGACAGCAGCGCGATCGCGGGGATCGTGATCAGCAGCAGCACCGGACGGGCGCCGGTGGATCACGAGCGCGAAGCCGAGCAGCAGCAACGCGAAGATGCGGTGGGGGATCGCGCCGAGGCCGGGCACGTTCAGGATGGCGCTCGAGGTTCGCGAGGTGCCGTTCGTGCGCGGCGCGACGTCGCTCGAGTCCTCCTCGGCGTGCTGCGCGATGAGTTGGCGCGTCGACTCGTACCCGAAACCGCCGTCCGAGGCGTCGAACACGACCTGCCCGAGGCCGCAGATGAAGTGGTGCCCCTCGTCGTCGAGGGCGAAGCGGCTCTCGAGCCAAGGCGCGAGCGCTCCGTTGCGGGCCGCGAGGTCCAGCGCCCCGGAACCCATGAGCAGCAGGCGTCCACCCGAACGCACCCAGGCCATCAGCGGCTCGAGCTTGTCATCCTGCGGCAGGCCCTTGCGCGCGTCGATCACGACCAGATCGAGGCTCGTGTAGGCCGTGTTCGAGCGCGGCAGCTCGCCGTGCACCGCGAAGCCCATCTGGATGTTGTCGTGCGTCGAGGTAGTGCCCGGCGCCGTGTAGCCGACGGTGGTCGTCGAGCACTGCTCCTGCCAGTGCGTGACCTCGCTCGCCGGGACCTCGTCGGGTCCGATCACGAGCACGTTGCAGTACGCGTACTCGCCGCCACCCGAGAGCACGCCGGAGAAATAGGCCGCGTCGCCGTTGGAGCGGACGTTGAAGTTCCAGTCCGTCTGCCACGTGCCGCCGGTCGGCAGCGTGAGCTCCAGGTCGGCCTGCTCGCCCGGCGCGAGCTCGACGCGCTGCTCCGACGTGCAGCCCATCTGCCAGTCGCTGCACGAGCCGCCGATCGAGACCGTGCGCGGGCGATCGGAGTCGTTGCGCAGCTCGACGCGCACCGGCGCCCAGCCCTTGTTGAGCATGCCCGGCCACGGGCTGGAGAGCCGCGCCTCGACCTTCGCGCGCGTCAGGACTTGCGTGGAATCCCCGGCGAAAGCGGTGGGGAGGAACAGGGCGCCAGCGAGTGCGAGCTGGAGGGCGCTCCGGATCATCCCGCGATCTCCGCGGTCTCCGGCACCGCCTCGAGCGTCGCGCGCACGAGGTCGGGCCCACGCACCCCGTCGAGGCGCGCGCGGTAGTCGAGCACGAGCCGGTGCGCGAGCGCCGGAACGGCGACCGCCCGCACGTCGTCGAAGCCGACGTTGGGCTTGCCCGCGAGCAGCGCGTGCGCACGCGCCGCCTCGCCGATCGCGATCGCGCCACGCGGGCTCGCGCCGTGCTTGACGTACGTGCGGACCTTCTCCGGCGCCGCGGGCGCGGACGGATGCGTCGAGGCCACGATGCGCGCGATCCAGTTCGCGACGGCCTTCGGCAAGTAGATGCCGTCGACCGCGCGGTAGAGCTCGGCCAGCTTGCCCGCGTCCATCACCGCCGTGTGTTCCGGCGGGCGACCTCCGCGGCGCGTGGTCAGGATTTCCTCGAGCGTTCCGCTCGAAACCGGCGGCACCTCGACCTTGAACAGGAAGCGATCGAGCTGCGCCTCGGGCAGCGGGTACGTGCCCTCGAGCTCGATCGGGTTCTGCGTCGCGAGCACGAAGAACGGGCTCGGCAGCGGCCGCGTCTCGCCGAGCACGGTCACGCGCCGCTCCGCCATCGCCTCGAGCAGCGCCGACTGCGTCTTGGGGCTCGCGCGGTTGATCTCGTCGGCGAGCAGCACGTTGGTGAACACCGGGCCGGGGTGGAACACGAAGTTGCGCTTGCCCGAGCCGTCGTCCTCGAGCACGTGGCCGCCGGTGACGTCGCCGGGCATCAGGTCGGGCGTGAACTGCAGGCGCCGGAACGTGATTCCGAGCAGCGCCGCGAGCGCCTTGACGAGCTCGGTCTTGCCGAGACCCGGCAGGCCCTCGAGCAGCACGTGCCCGCGCGCGAGGCAGCCCGTGAGCACGAGCTTGGTGAGCTCGGCCTGGCCGAGCATCGTGCGATCGAGGCCGTCCTGGATTCCCTGCGCGCTCGCGCGCGCCTTCGCCACATCCGCGGGCGCGAGCAGCGCCGCCTCCGCCGTCGTCATCGTTTCTCCCCGGGTTTTCCGAAGAATTCCTGCACGGCCTCGCGGTGGTGCGGCGCGAGCCGGCGCTTCCATGCGCCGCGCCCGACCGACGTCCCCGCGTCGACGTTGCCACCCGACTGTCCGTTCGCATCCGCCTCGGGCGTGCCGAGGCCGACGCTCACGACCGCGGTCGATTCAGGGTCGAGCACCTGCGCCTCCGGCAGTTCCTTCGACTCGAATTGATCGGTGCGCCCCTCGGTCTCGCCCGAGAAGTTGAGCGCCGCGTCCGCGCGTCCGCGCGAGACTCCGCCGCTGCCCGGAATTTCGGCCCCGCCCACGGCGTGACCCTTGCCTCGGCCCCGTCATGTGCCCCCGGGCTTCGCTTCGACGCATCGACGAGGCGCCCGTTGGCGAGCTTGGCGAGGCGCGCGTCGAGCCCGCCCTTCAGCTCGCGCGCGAGCTTGGCGAGCTCCGCCGAGGAGAGCTGCTCTCCGTCGAGCGACTGCGCACCTTCGGGCAGCGCCTCCTGCACGGACTTCGGCAGGTCCTTCGAGAGCCCGGCCGAGTCCATCTTGGAGAGCGCGTTCTTCAGCGCGTCCTGCGCCTTGGCGAGGTTGGGATCGGTCGCGGCCTGGTTGAGCTCGCGCGCGGCCTGCTCGGCCATCTGCTCGGCGTGCTCGACGGCCTGTTCGATGCGCTGCTCGAGCGCATCGAGCGCCTCGAACGTGCTCTCGGGATTGCCGGCTTCCGCGTCGGCCTTGGCGGCCTCGAGTCGTTCCTCGAGTTCTTCCGCGAGCTCCGGCTCGACCGCCAGCGCGTCCTCGAGCGTCTCGATCTGTTCCTCGACGCGCTCGAGCGCCGCCGTGCTCACCGCCTGCGGCGGGCCGACCACCGTCTCCGGCAGCTCGATCCACAGCGCAACGGCCGCGAACACCGCCGCCGCGAGCACGGGCTTCGCCGCGCGCACGACATCGACGCGCGGCAACGCAGCGAGCGCGCTCGTGAGCGCCTCTTCCGTGCGCGGCGTCCACGACGACTGGCCCAGCTCGTTCTCCGTCACGACGTACCCCGCAGCGCCGGCGTGCACGTCGAGCCACGCTGCAGCCGCCGCAGCGCTCGGGCGCGAGCGCCGCGCGAGGACCCAGGCCACGATGGGGGCCGCGACCACCGGCGCGAAGAGCCACGCCGATTCCGTCCGTTGCCAGTCGCCGATGCCACGCGCGAGCAGGGCCGCGGTGGCGCAACCGGCGATCGTCCAACCGAGCAATCCGCCGGCGCGCGCCGTCCATTCGGCGGCGACGACGCGACGGCGCAACGCGGCAACGCAAGTGGCGAGCTTCACGGCCATGGCGAAAATGCTAGCGTCCGCGACGCTGTCGGCATTGGACGCCCAGCTCGAAATTCGCTTCCCGGGATGGATCGAGCCGATTGGCGCCGCGAATCGAGCCCGCCGCGGCCCAGTACCCGGACGCGGCCCGCTCCCCGCGCCTTCAAGGCAGGCTTCCGATCGTGCTGTTCGTGGTGGTGTCCAAGGCTCGGCCCGTCGTGCCGCTCCGACGCCTACAGGTGCGTCGAGAGCGCGTTACGGCCCGTTCAAAGGCGAATGTTGAGCTTGCGCTCGGCCTGCCCGGTCAGCGTCACGGGCTTGGTCGTCTTGCGGCCGTCGTCGGCGACGACGGTGACGCGGTACTTGCCCGGAGTGAGCGGGCCGACGCGCTGTTCCTTGGAGTTCAGCGTGCCGTTCGAGAAGGCCGCCATGACTTCGGTGAGCGCCATGGTGCCGTTGACTTGTCGCCCCGCTTCGTCGAGCACGCTGACCGTGCAGTCGAGCGGCTCGCCGTCGTCGCCCGAGAGCGACACGAGCAGGATCGTTCCGCCGTGCAGCGCGAGCTCGACTTCGGTCGTGCGGCCTTCCTCGACGCGCAGGCGCGAGCTCTCGCCGGTCGTGAGCGTGTCCTTGCGCGCGAGCACGGTGTAGTCGCCGGGCTCGAGGCCTTCGTAGGAGAAGCGCCCGCTGGAATCGGTCGCGATCATCGAGAGGCGCTCGAGCGGCCGGCCCTGCGCGTCGCGCGCGAAGATCGCGGCTTCGCCTGCGGGCGTGCCGTCGGCCTGGCGCACGACGCCGGTGATGCGGCCGGGCTTGTGGAGCTGGAAGTCGATGCCGTCCGTGCGGCGTTCGGCCTGCACGGCGACACCTTCGCGCACCTGACGGCCCGAAGAGCTCGAACCGCCGAGCAGGCCACCGAGCGCGGCGCCACCGACGGCCACGGCGTATTCGCGCGGCTTGAGCCACACGAGCTCGTAGCGGCCGTCCTCGCCGGTCTCGATCTCGGAATAGTGCTCGCCCATCAGCGTGCCGTTGCGCACGGGGCCCGACTCGAACAGCGACACGCGCACGTGCGCCACGGGACGCCCGTCGCCATCGGTGACGCGGCCCGCGATCGAACCCAGCGGCAGGTGAAAGTCGTGGCCGAAGCTCGCGCCGGAAGGCACGTCGAGGCTCTGCGTGATCGATTGCTGCTGCCCGGAGGCGCCGGGCTTCTGGATCGAGACCGTGTAGCGGCCGGGACCGTCGAGGCGCAGCGAGAAACGGCCGGCGGAGTCGGTGGTGGCGAGCTTGAGGCCGCTGATCGAGTCGATCGCGTCGGGGAAGAAGCTCAGCACGACGCTGGGCACGCCTTCTTCGCCGGCGAGCACGCGCCCGGAGATTTCGACGGGATCCTTGGGCGGCGCGCCGAGCACGACGTGCACTTCAGCACCGTCCTCGACCGTCGCGCTCGCCATCTTCATGTCGCCGAACATCGCGGTCGCGTCCTCGGGATTCGAGCTGCCGCCGCCCATGCCGGGGATGTGGAGCACCTGATAGGCGCCCGGCGCCATGTGCTCGAACGCGAACAGGCCTTCGCGGTCGCTCGTCGCGAAGCGCTGCGAGAGCGGATCGGCCGTCAGCTGCGCGATCACCTGCGCGCCGGCCGCGGGAGTGCCGTCCTTCGCGTACACCTCGCCCGTGATGCGTCCGCCGATGCGCAGTGTGAGCACGACGTCGCGCGTCTCCTCACCGGGCTTGACCTGCGCTTCGACGATCGTCGAGGTCGCGAAACCGTCGAGGCTCGCCACGAGCTGCACGAGACCAGCGCCGAGCTCGCCGAAGCGGAAATTGCCGTCCTCGCCCGCGGTCGCGGAGCGAGGGACGCCGTTCTCCTCGGCCCCGATCGAACGCAGCGATTCCATCGTGATGCGCTGGCGCACCGACGCACCGGCCGCAGGCGTTCCGTCGGGGCGCAGCACGCGCCCGAGGATCGCTCCGCCACGTTCGAGCTTGAGCTCGAGCGGCTCGTGCACCTCGTCGCGCGCAAGGGTCACATCGACCGGAGCGCAGCGCGTGAAGCCCTCGGCGCGCGCGTCGAGCGACCACGTGCCCGGCGAGAGGTCGCTCACCACGAACGAACCGTCGTCGCCGGTCGGCTTCGAATTGACGCGGCGCCCGCCGATCGAGCGCATCATGCCGCCCGAGTCCTCGATCGCGCGCACGGTCGCGCCGACGACCGGAGCGCCGAGCGTGTCGAGGACGCGGCCGGAGAGTTCGAGCGGTGCCGCGAGCACGAGCTCGAGGTCGCGCGTGCCCGGCTTCACGCCTGCCACTCGCGCGCGGTGGTCGCGCTCGGCACCTTCGGGCCGTGCCGCGACGGTCACGACGAACGGTCCCTTGCCGAGGCCTGAAACTTCGAAGGCGCCGTCGGCGTCGACGACACCTTCGCCGTTCGCACCTTGCAGCGCGTTGAGCCCCGACATGCCGCCGAGCGCGGCCGGGTCGAAGTTGACCTCGACCTTGGCGCCGGTGCAGGGGCGTCCGTCGCTCCAGCGCACGTGCCCCGCGACGACTTCGCCACTGGAGAGCACGACGTCGCCCGCGTCCTTCGCGACGCCTTCGGTGAGCTCGAACGGCAGCTTGCGGTCCAGCGTGCCCTTCTTGGTGACGATGAGCTCGACCTTGCCGGGCGTGACGGCCGCGAGCGCGAAGGCGCCCGTCGCGTCCGACTCACCCTCGCGCACTTCGTACCCGCCCTGCCCGAAGGCGACGGGATCGACGATCACCGTCAGCTTGGCGCCCGCGACCGGCGCGCCCTTTTCGTCGACCACGCGCCCGAGCAGCGTGGCGCCGCGCGAGAGCTGCACGTCCATCGTCGCGTGCTCACCCGGGCCGACCTTGAAGAGCTGCGACTTCTTCGCCGCGAGCTTCGCCGGCCGCACGCGCACGTCGCGCTCGACCGACGCCACGACGCCGCGGAACTCGAACGACAGGTCCGAGTTCGCGTGCGTCTCGTGGTTGCGCAGCCCGACCGGGGGAGCGACACCACCGCCGCCGGCGAAGGCCAGCGCATTGAAGCCCAGTTCGAGCCGCGCGGCCTCGACGTCGAACTCGCTCGCGTTCGCGCCCTCGGGCAGCACCACGCGACCGGTGACCCATGCGCCCAGGCGCGGCTTGAGCTCGACCGGCGTCTCGTTCGAGCGGTCGAGATTGTGCGGACCGTCGAGGTAGCCGTAGCGCGCGCGCAGCACGAGCCGCAGCTCGTCGTCGCCCTCGGGCAGCGGCACGCGGAAGCGTCCGTCGGCCGCGACCTCGGCGCGGTAGAGCACCCGCTTGTCGGCCCAGAAGCGCTCGTCGTTCTCGTCGCGCAGCGTCGCCTCGCGGGATCCGCCGGCGCCGATCAGCGCGATCTCGACGCGCTCGTCCGCCGGCGTTCCGGCGGGAAGTCGCACCCAGCCTTCGCGCCACTTCGCCGTCTCGAGGTCGATCTCGCGCCGCTCCGTCGGTTCTTCGGACGCAGCCTCGCCTCCGGTCGCCTGCGCGTTCGCTGCGACGTCCGTGGAGGTCGGTGGGGCCGGTGCGGCGGCCCCTTCGACTTCAGCTTGGGCTGGTGGAACCACGCCGCGTTCGGCGGCGACCCCGCTGTCCTGCGTCTCGGTCCAGACGTACAGGACCGAAGTGGCGGCGGCGGCGACGAGGACGAGGGAGGCGATGATGAGCTTCTTCATGGCGAGGGGCGCGCCCTACGGGGGAGGGCGCGGCCGTCTTCAACGAAAAGTGTGCCGCGGGCGGAATTGGCGCCGAACGGGCCGCAATGGGCGGCGCGTGCGGAGCCGCTCGACGCGCGCGCGAGCAGAATCTGCGCACTTGGGCCGAGCGGACGCGCTCTCAATCGTTGCCGAAGCGCTCGGCGAGACCCGCGACGATCTGCTCGGGCGTCGAGCCCGACGTGAAGACCGTGTGCTCGCACTGCGAGTAGAGCGGCTCGCGCGCTTCGAGCAGCGAACGCAGCTCCTCGATCGCGCGCGGCCGTCCGCGCATTGGACGCAGGTCGCCCTGCGCGACGACGCGCGCGTAGTGGTCCTCCGGCGTCGCCTTCAGCCAGACGGTGTGGCACGTGGCGCGCAGGCGCGAGAAGGTCTCGGTCGAGGTCACGATCGAGCCGCCGGTGGCGAGCACGCAGCGCTCACCCTCCGCGAGCACCTTCTCGAGTGCTTCAGCTTCGAAACGCCGGAAGCCCGAGGCGCCGTGCAGCTCGAAGATCGAAGCGAGCGAGAGCCCGGCGAGTTCCTCGACGCGCTGGTCGAGCTCGACGAAGGGCACCTCGAGGCGCAACGCGAGCGCGCGGCCCAGGCTCGACTTGCCGGCGCCACGCAGCCCGACGAGCGCCACGCGCGCGGGCTTGTGCGGTGCGAGGTCGAACAGGTGGCGCAGCGGGACGCCGAGCGCCTCGGACAGGTCGAACAGCTTGCCGACGGACAGGTTGGCGCGGCCGGCCTCGGCCTCGGTGATGTGGCGGCGGCTGACGCCGGCGGTTTCGGCGAGCTGCGTCACGCTCAGCCCGGCGGCCTCGCGGGCGCCGCGCTGGCGTCGGCCGAGCTCGCGGAAGAGGTCGAAGCGGTCCATGGCGGTGGGGTGGCGGCGTGGGGGAGGAGTTGCGGTCCTCAGGGCTTGTCGGACGATCCGGTGGGCATTATGCTTCTCCGGTCGCTCGCGGTATGGGCAATATATTGCCCACGCGGGAGGCGCGCAAGCCCCGACTCGACTCCTACCCAACTACCCGCCGTGGCCGCGACCGCACACCCCTCCGTTCCCGTCGTCTTCCAGACGCATCCCAACCGCTACAAGCACTGGAAGCTCAGCTTCGACGGCGACGTCGCGACGCTCGTGATGAACGTCAACCCGGGCGAGGGCCAGCGCGAGGGCTACGAGCTCAAGCTCAACAGCTACGACATCGGCGTCGACGTCGAGCTCGCCGACGCGACCCAGCGCATCCGCTTCGAGCACCCCGAAGTGCGCTGCGTGGTCGTCACCGGCGGCCTCGACCGCGTGTTCTGCGCCGGTGCGAACATCGTGATGCTCCGCACGAGCACGCACGGCTTCAAGGTGAACTTCTGCAAGTACACCAACGAGACGCGCCTGTACCTCGAGGACGCGAGCGCGAACTCCGGCGTCAAGTTCCTCGCGGCGCTCAATGGCACCGCTTCGGGCGGTGGCTACGAGCTCGCGATCGCCTGCGACAAGATCCTGCTCGCCGACGACCGCAACAGCGCGGTGAGCTATCCCGAAGTGCCGCTGCTCGGCGTGCTGCCGGGCACGGGCGGCCTGACGCGCATCACCGACAAGCGCAAGCTGCGCCGCGACCACTGCGACGCGTTCTCGACCGTCGCCGAAGGCATCAAGGGCAAGCGTGCGGTCGAGTGGAATCTGGTCGACGGCATCGCGTCGCTCTCGAAGTGGAATGAATCCGTCAAGGAGTGGGCGCGCAAGCTCGCCGACTCGCAGCCGGTGCGCGCGACGAAGGGCGTCGAGCTCGACGAGATCCGCTGCGAGGCCAATGCCGACGCGCGGCTCTACAAGTACGTGGCGCTCAAGTTCGATCGCGCGCAGCGCTGCGTCGAGCTGACGATCACCGCGCCGGAAAGTGGCGCGAAGGATGCGGCGGAAGCGCTGGCGCAGGGCAACGCGTGGTGGGTGCTGCGCGCCTTCCGCGAGCTCGACGACGCGCTCTGCCACCTGCGCTTCAACGAGCCGGAGATCACGCTGCTGCTCGTGCGCGCCAAGGGCCCGGCGGCGACGTGGGCGAAGATGGACGAGCTCGTCTCCGGCGGCGGCAACTGGTTCACCACCGAGACGCGCCACTTCGTCAAGCGCGTGCTCAAGCGCCTCGACAACACCGCGAAGAGCCTCTACGCGGTCTGCGACGAGAGCACGACCTGGGTCGGCACCGGGCTCGAGATCGCGCTCGCCTGCGACCGCACGTACGTGCTCGACGACGAGGAGCGCCCGGTCACGTTCGGCGTCACGCCGGCCAACAAGGGCCTGTTCCCGATGGCGAACGGCATCTCGCGCCTGCAGACGCGCTTCCTCGGCACGCCCGCGAAGGTCGACGAGGTGCTCGCCAGCTCGGGCACCTTCGGAGCGTCTGAAGCGAATGAGCTCGGCCTCGCGACCTACTCGCCCGACGCGATCGACTGGGACGACGAGCTGCGCCTCGCGATCGAGGAACGCACCGCCTTCTCGCCCGACGCCATGACCGGCATGGAAGCCAACCTGCGCTTCGCCGGCCCCGAAACGATGGAAACCAAGATCTTCGGGCGGCTCTCCGCCTGGCAGAACTGGATCTTCCAGCGCCCGAACGCGGTGGGAGAGCGCGGTGCGCTCACCTGCTACGGCACGCCCAACCGTCCTGAGTTCGACGTCCTTCGCACCTGATTCGGAGACGAAACGCACATGACCGGCATCGACTATTCGCAGAAGATCCCCAACAACGTCGACCTCGCGGGCGACAAGCGCCTGCAGCGCGCGCTCGAGGCCTGGCAGCCCAACTACCTCGAGTGGTGGGCGCAGATGGGCCCGACGGACTTCAACACCAAGGACATCTACCTCCGCACGGCGATCAACGTCGGCGCCGAGGGCTGGGCGCACTTCGGCTACGTGAAGATGCCCGATTACCGCTGGGGCATCTTCCTCGCTCCGCAGGAAGAGGGCCGCACGGTCGGCTTCGGCGACCACTTCGGCCAGCCGGCCTGGCAGCAGGTTCCCGGTGAATACCGCAACTGGCTGCGCCGCCTGATCGTGACGCAGGCCGACACCGAGCCCGCCAGCGTCGAGCAGCAGCGCCTGCTCGGCCACACCGCGCCCTCGCTCTACGACCTGCGCAACCTGTTCCAGGTCAACGTCGAGGAAGGCCGCCACCTGTGGGCGATGGTCTACCTGCTGCACACCTACTTCGGGAAGGACGGCCGCGAGGAGGCGGAAGAGCTGCTGCACCGCCGCTCGGGCAACGCCGACCACCCGCGCATCCTCGGCACGTTCAACGAGCCCTGCGAGGACTGGCTGAGCTTCTTCTGCTTCACGATGTTCACCGACCGCGACGGCAAGTTCCAGCTGCTCGCGCTCGCCGAGTCGGGCTTCGACCCGCTCTCGCGCACGTGCCGCTTCATGCTCACCGAGGAAGCGCACCACATGTTCGTCGGCCAGACCGGCGTCGGCCGCGTGATCGAGAAGACGCTCACGCTGATGAAGGAGCACCCCGAGCGCGACGTGCGCGACTTCGGCGCGATCCCGATCGAGATCATCCAGAAGTACATCAACTTCTGGGCGAGCTCCTCGACCGACCTGTACGGCGCCGAGATCAGCTCGAACTCCGCCAACTTCTTCCGCTCCGGCCTCAAGGGCCGCGCCTACGAGGAGAAGCAGGCCGATCACCTCGCGCTCGACCAGGCCTACGCCTTCGAGAACTTCGTCGACGGCCGCATCTCGAAGGAAGAGGTGCCGCTGCGCAACGCGATGAACGAAGTGCTGCGCGACGAGTACGTGCGCGACAACCAGAAGGGCATCGACTACTGGAACCGCATCGCCGAGCGCCTCAACTCGCCCGTGCGCTTCACGCTCCCGCACCGCCGCTTCAACCGCAAGATCGGCTGCTACTCGAGCGGCCGCTTCCACCCGGCGACCGGCGAGCTGCTCGATGAATCGACCTGGCAGGCGCACGTCGAGCAGTGGCTGCCGACCGCCAAGGACAAGGCCTACGTCAAGTCGCTCATGAAGCCCGTCTACGAGAAGGGCCAGTACGCCTCCTGGATCGCCGCGCCCGCCAAGGGCATCGACGACAAGGGCGTCGACTACGAGTACGTGAAGCTCGCCTGAGCGCCGGCTTTCCGCTGTCTTTTCGCCGGGCCGCGTCCCTCTCCGGGGCCGCGGCCCGGCGCTGTTCTGCTGGCCTTGCGGGAACGTTCAGGCGCTCGTGTCGCTGCGGATACTCATGATTATCCGCAGCGGCGCTGCCGATGGTCCGCGCGCGCTTCGGGCGCAGGTTCAATCCGGCGCGCGAGGCGGGCCGATAGGGGGGCGATGCCGAGCGCTGCAGCGCTGAAGTGCCCGAAGTGTCGTCGCGAGTGCGGCGAGGGAGAGCTCGTCTGCGGGCTGTGCGGCGAGCTGTTGCGGCGCGAGAGGCGCTTGCCGGAACCTGAGGCCGATGAACTGGCGCGTTTGGCTCCCGCGACGCCGCCGATGCCCGCGCCGCCGGAGTGGATCGATGCCTCGAATCGGCGCGAGCAGCTCGAGCCGTGGCTCTACCTCGGCCTCGGCGCGATCACGGGCCCGGTGTTCGGATTGACGCCGATGCTCGGGTACATGGGCTGGTTCCTCGCGTCGCTTGTGCACGAGATGGGGCACGCGGGTTTCGCTTGGTTCTGTGGCATGCCGGCTTTCCCGGCGATTGCGCTCGATGGCCACGCGGCCGCGATGCACGGCGAGCAAAGCCCCGCGCTCGTGATCGGAATCGCGCTCGTGCTCGCCGCAGTCGCCTGGCACAAGCTCAACGGCTGGACACGCTGGATCGCCGTCGGTGTCGCCGGATTCCTGTACCCCGCCTTCGCGTTCTCTTCCGCGCGCGAGGTGCTGCACCTGCTCGCAGGCCACGGCGGCGAGCTCGCCTTCGCCACGCTCGCGCTCTGGAAATGCCTCGACGGCGGCTTCACGCGCTCGAAGCCAGAGCGCCTGCTCTACGGCACCGTCGGCTGGTTCCTCGTCGGCCGCAACGCGTTCCTGTGCTTCGGCCTGATGACGAGCGAAGCCGCGCGCGCCGACTACGACACGAGCGGCTCCTTCGGCCTCACCAACGACTACCAGCGCATCGCCGAGGACCTTCTCTACTGGCGCCTCGAGAGCGTCGCCGCGCTGATGCTCGTCGCCACGCTGCTCGTCGTTCCGCTTGCCATTGGGCTCACGTTCCTCTGGCGCCGCTTGCACCGCGCGACGAGCGAGATTTCCGCAGGAAACTGAACCCGCGCGCCCGGAGTTCGTTGGCGAACTCGATGAAGGCTCTCGCGATCGTTCTCGGACTGGCGCTCCTGCCGCACGAGGCGCTGCGCACATCGACGGACGGGCGCACGGTCGCGAAGCAGACGGGATTCGACGAGCGCACCCGAATCGAGGTCGTGCGCGACGGCGAAGTGCTTTGGAGCATCGAACCCGGCTACGCGCTCGCGGCGTTCGAAGTGTCGTCGAGCGGGTACGTCGTCGGCGTGCGGGAGTCCGGACGGAGCGATCAGCGTGCCTACTACGCGAAGGTGTTCGGGCCGACCGGGGAGCTGCGGCTCGACCGTCGTTTCCTGCTTCAGAACGAGAACGATCCGGCAGGCCGATACTGCGCCACGGTGATGGAATGGCGCGACGAGGAGCTGGCTTCGACGTATCTGGGTGTCGAGGTTCACGACGCGCTCCGCTGCGCCTTGATCCGCCGGGATCAGTGGAGAGCGCGGGGGCTGCGGGAGTCCCGCCGCGAGCTCTGGCTGAGCTTCCCGCTCGATGCCACCAAGCTGCCCGACGCCTTCGACCCGGCCGAGCAGCTCGACCGAGACCATCCGTTGCCGGAAGGCAAGCGCATGTACGTGCTCGAAACGACGCCGATCCCGTGCACGAGCGCCTACGTCGTGCGCTCGCTCGTCGGCAAGTCGCTCGACGGCATCGAGGGCGAAGTCGTCGACGTCGTGCGCGCCGACGGCCAGTTCATCGGCACGTTGAAGGCTCCCCCGGAGACGTGGAGCTCGACGACTGGCGTGATCCACTCGATCGAGAGTTGGACCGACACGGCGCCCTGGCGCCAGTCGGGCTTGCCAGATCGCCTGCAGTTCGTCGAACGAGGCTTCACGCTCGCGTGGTTCGGCTCCGACGTGACCACGCACGTCGAAGTGCTCGCCCCTCGCTGGCCGCTGCCCGTCGAATCGCTGCTCGTCCGCTGAACGTATCGCCTCGGGGATCGAAGCAATGGCGGCTTCCTGCCGGTCGGGAGCTCTCAACCATCAAGAGTTGAAAACTCCGCCGCGCGCTCGCCGCACCAGCGAGTCCAGTCGCCGACGGTCGCGAGCCTTGGCTCCTGCCGGCGTGGTGTGAGTTCGACGCGAGCGAGATCGTGCACGAGCGCACGTTCGAGCCGTGATGCCTCGACCTTCTGCACGATTTCCGGAGCCTTCTCCGTCGCCTTCGCGGTCTGGAGCACGTGCGCCGCGATGCTGCAGAACGCGCGTTGGCTCGCACGGAATTGCGGCAGCGGACCGAGGACGCGCTCGAGCTCATCACGGCGCTCCAGTTCGTAGCGCTGCGTGTTGCCGACACGCGTGCCCCGGACGACACCGGAGAGCTCGAGCCCTTCCAGCGCCTCCGCCACGGCTCGTTTCGAGTACGCCGCCTCGGTGGCGAGGTCGCGCACGTCGAAGGGCCGATCGTGGGGCTCGAGCAGCAGCACCCGCAACAGATCCGCGCGCACTGTGGTGCCCATCAGCGCGCGACAACGCAGCGCCAGTGCCGCAGCATCGTCCCTGCGCGGCGCGCGCGACTTGCCCGAGGGCTTCCAGTCGAGCGCCTCGCCAGCGCCCGGCCAGCGTTGCTTCGTCGCCCGCTCGAGCGTTGCCGCCCACTGCGACCACTGCCCCGGCGCCGCCCCGTCCTCCAGAAGGCGCGCGAGCCTCGTGCGCGACACGTACGCGAGGTTGGACGCGCACCAATCGAGCGCCTCCTCCCGCAATCGCGCGTCCGCATCGCCCAGTCGCGCCGTGAGCAGCAGCAGCGCATCGATGTCGACGCAGCCCGCAAAGCTCCCTCGCTTCCACCCGGACACCCCCAACGCCGCCCACGCACTC
>JAPLOE010000141.1 GCA_026692705.1 Planctomycetota bacterium | reverse complement strand
CAACACGCCGTACTACATCCGCGTGTCGCAGTTCGGCACGTCGGTGCCGACGGCGCCCTGGACCGTGAACGTCACGGCCCCGGGTTACGTCGACAGCGACGGTGACGGCACCAACGACTGCCTCGACGGCTGCCCGAACGACCCGGCGAAGATCGCTCCGGGCATCTGTGGCTGCGGCGTCTCCGACGTCGACAGCGACGGTGACGGCACGGCCAACTGCCTCGACGGCTGCCCGAACGATCCGCTCAAGATCGCTCCGGGTGTCTGTGGCTGCGGCGTGGCGGACATCGACAGCGACGGTGACGGCACGCTCAACTGCCTCGACGGCTGCCCGAACGACCCGCTGAAGGTCGCTCCGGGCGTCTGCGGCTGCGGCGTCTCCGACGTCGACAGCGACGGCGACGGCACGGCGGACTGCATCGACGGCTGCCCCAACGATCCGCTCAAGATCGCGGCGGGCATCTGTGGCTGCGGCGTCTCCGACGTCGACACCGACGGTGACGGCACGCCGGACTGCAACGACGGCTGCCCGAACGACCCGGCGAAGACCTCGCCTGGCCAGTGCGGCTGCGGCGTGGCCGACACCGACACCGACGCCGACGGCGTGGCGGACTGCAACGACAACTGCGTCGCGATCGCCAACCCGACCCAGTCGGATTGCGACGGCGACACGGTCGGCGATGCCTGCGAGATCTTCGCCGGCACGCAGCTCGACACGAACCTGAACGGCATCCCCGACAGCTGCGAGCTGGGTTCGGTGTTCTCCTACTGCACCGCTGGGACGACGACCAACGGCTGCAACGCGCTGATCTCCGCGATCGGCACGCCCAGCGCCTCGGCGACGTCGGGCTTCGTGATCACCGGCACGGGCCTCGAAGGCCTCAAGCAGACGGTCATGTTCTACGGCGTCAACGGCCCGTCGGCCCAGGTCTGGTCGCCTGGCTCGTCGAGCTTCAAGTGCGTCAAGCAGCCGGTTCAGCGTGTCAGCCCGCAGAACTCGGGCGGCGCGGCGAACACTTGCGGCGGCGTGTACGCGATCGACTTCTCGAACTACCTGGCGACTCGCCCGTCCGCGCTCGGCAACCCTGCCTTCGCTGGCGAGGTGTTCAACGCCCAGCTCTGGTTCCGTGACCCGCCGGCCCCGTCGACGAGCAACCTGTCGAACGCGGTCCAGTTCACGATGGCCCCGTGATCGCGTGAAGCCTGGCCGCTCCGGCGGCCAGCTCTGATCCGCAGGGCGTCCCCAGTTGTCTGGGGGCGCCCTGCTTCATTTCTGCCGTGGCTCTCCTTCGGTTTGCTCTCCTTCGCGCCGGAGCTTGAGCAGCGAACACGGAGGGCGAAGGGAGGAAAGAGGCCGGAAGAGGCGGCGGCGGGCGAGGCCAGGGACGGGGAGCGCGACGTGGCCGGCGCGGGGCAGGAAGCGTGAAGCAGGGCTGGGGCCGCGAAGCAGGCTGAACGCCGCGCAGATGGAAGCGATCGGGCCGAGGTGCTTGCCCGAACTGTGTGGGGAGCACCAACGGCTCCCGCGCTCCCAACTCGACTCGTCCGTCGGCTCTCCCCGTCGCGCGCGCGCGCTCACCGGACCTCAGCGGCTTCTCCGCGCCGTCACTGGCCTTCCGAGCCCCACCCTCTTCCGGCCTCTTTCATCCCTCTGCTTCCGTCATGGGGTTCCCGACCAACGCGCTCCCGTCGGCCCGGCCTTCCTCCCTCCGCTTCTTCTCCGTTCCCTCCGCCCTCCGTGTTTGCCGACGAAACCGGAGAAAAGAGGAGAGCAGAGAGAGAAGACCCGAGAGACGCGAGCGATCAGCGCTTGGGCTGGAAGATGTGCACCGCCATCCCGTGCACGCTCTCGGCGGCTTCCATCATCGCTTCGGGGAGCGTGGGGTGCGCGTGGATCGTGCGGGCGAGGTCTTCGGCGGTGGCACCGAGTTCGATGGCGAGCGCGGCTTCGGCGACGAGCTCGGTGACTTCGGGGCCGACCATGTGAACGCCGAGGATCTCGTCGGTCTTGGCGTCGGCGATCACCTTCACGAAGCCGTCGGTCTCCATCAGGCTCATGGCGCGGCCCGAGGCGGCGAACGGGAACGTGCCGACCTTGAAGGCGACGCCCTTGGCGGTCAGTTCGGCCTCCTGGGCGCCGACCGAGGCCATCTCGGGTGCGGTGAAGATCACGGCGGGCACGCAGCGCACGTCGTACTCCTCCTTGTGGCCCGCGATCACTGCGGCGGCGACGAGGCCTTCCTTGCTGCCCTTGTGCGCGAGCATCGGCTGGCCCGCGATGTCGCCGATGGCGTAGATGTTCGCGACCTTGGTCCGCATCTGGCGGTCGACCGGCAGGAAGCCCTTGGCGTCGAGCGCGAGGCCGACCTTCTCGAGTCCGAGGCCTTCGCTGTAGGGCTTGCGGCCGACCATCGACGCGATCTGGTCGCACACGACGACCTGCTCGCCGGTCTTGGTCTTGATCTTGACGTGCAGCTCGGCGCCCTTGCGCTCGTACCCCTGCGCGAAGGTCTCGGTGAGGAGCTTCATCCCGAGCTTCTTCATCGTGCGCTCGATCACCTTGACGCAGTCGCGGTCCTGGCCCGGCAGGGCGCCCGGCGTGGCCTCGAGCACGGTGACCTCGCTGCCGAGCTTGGCGTACATCATGCCGAGCTCGAGCCCGATGTAGCCGCCGCCGATCACGACTAGGCGCTTGGGGATCGCGGTCGGCGCGAGCGCGCCCGTCGAGCTCCACACGTCCTTTTCATCGAACGGGAAGCCCGGAATCGCGATCGGCACCGAGCCCGTCGCGATCACGATGTCGTCGCACTTGAGCGTGCGCGCGCCTTCGGCCGTCGCGACCGAGACCGTGTTGCGGTCGACGATCGAGCCCGCGCCGTTCACGAGCTCGACCTTGTGGTTCTTGAGCAGCCCCGCGACGCCGCCGGTGAGCTTGGCGACGATGCCCTTCTTCCACTCGACGAGCTTGGTGACGTCGAGCTTGACGTTGTCGGCCGTGATGCCCATCGCCGAGGCGTGCGCGATGCGCTCCTTCAGCGAACCGGCCGCGATCAGCGCCTTCGACGGGATGCAGCCGACGTTGAGGCACGTGCCGCCGACGTACTGCTTCTCGACGACCGTCACCTTGAGGCCGTACTGGGCGAGGCGGATGGCGCAGACGTAGCCGGCGGGACCGGCACCGAGGACGACGACCGAACGGGGCGTGGCCATGACTGGAAGGACTTTCGGGTCGGGGAGTCGGGACGCGCCCGCGGCGGGCCGGCGGACGGCGAAGGGCGAACACTATAGGACAGCCGAGCGGCTTCCGTCTCCGTGGCAGGCGACAGCGGCCCACGCGGCGAGGTACCCTGCTCCATCCCCGATCATGGCCGAGCCCCTGACCCATTGCCCGACCTGCGGCGTCAAGCTGCACCGCACGGACCTGTCGCTGTGCGCCTACTGTGCGGCCCCGCTGCGCATGGGCTCCGCCGCGGCGCCGCCCGACGACGAGACGCAGCGCCTGTTCGCGAAGCTGCAGGCGCACGCGAGCTACCCGGCCGCGCTCGAGTGGTCGCCGATCGAGCCCGAGGTCGAGGCCAAGGCGCGGCGTCTCAACGCCTGGGGCTGGCTCAACGTAGCCATCGCGACGGCGCTGTGCGTCGGTGCGGGCTTCATGGACGGCGGCGGCTACATCGGGCGCTGGCCCGTGCTCGCGGCGGTCTTCTTCGTGGCCTTCGCGATCTTCCTGCTCGCCGGCGCCGTCACGATCCGCGGCAACTCGCAGAACGCGCCGATGCTGCGCCGCCCCGCGCGCGTGCTCGACCGCCGCAGCCGCACCGGGCTGCAGGACAAGGTCGGGACGACGACCTACTTCTTCCAGCTGCGTTTCGCCGACGGCAGCGAGGGTGAGTTCCGCATGGTGGGCCGCGGCACGATGTACGAGCCCCCCACCGTCGGCGCGACCGGCCTCGCGTACTCGCGCGGCGAGAACCTGCTCGAATTCAAGCGCTTCTAGGCGCGCTCACTCGTCGACGGGCGAGGCGGGCGGCAGCTTGACGTCGAAACGCAGCGAGGCGAGGCGCACGAAGATCGTCGTCGCGGCGGAGAGTCCGCTCGCGGTCGCCACGCTCGCCCCGAAGTGCAGGGCGCCGATGTGCACGAGCCCGCCGAGGAATGCGGCCGTCGCGTACAGGTGGCCGACGGGACGGAAGAGCATCGGCACTTCGTTGATCACGACGTCGCGCAGCACGCCGCCGAACGTGCCGGTCATCACGCCGAACAGCACGGCCACGAAGGGCGGCACGGCGAAGTCGATCGCGACCTGCGTGCCCAGCGCGCCGAACAGGCCGAGCGCGACGGCGTCGAGCACTTCCGCGAGGCGCTGGATCGGGCGCTCGCGCAGCGGACGCAGCGCTTTCGGCGCGTAGTAGTAGACGATCGCGAGCGCGAGCACGACCAGCGGGTACTCGGCGCGTTCGACCCAGAACAGCGGGCGGCGCTCGAGCAGCACGTCGCGCAGCGTGCCGCCACCGAAGGCCGTCAGCAGGCCGACGACGAAGGCGCCGACGAGGTCGGTGTTCTTGCGGCGCGCGTCGACGATGCCCGACAGCGCGGCGAAACAGACCGCGAGCACTTCGAACGTGCGGCGCAGCAGCTCGGCGTTCACTCGCTGCCCAAGGGCCTGAAGTCGTGGAGGCGCTCGCCCTCGATGCGCGCGTCGGCGACGAGGATCTCGCCGGAACGGTCGAGGCGCTTGAAGAGTTTCTTCGCGTCGCGCTCGAACAGCGTGCGTTCGTGCACGCCCGTCGCGTCGCAGCAATCCAGCAGCGCGCGGCCCTTCAGCAAGCGCGGGCGGCCGAGCACGCGCACGCCACGCGGCTCGACCGGCTCGGCCGGCTCGCCCTTGCGACGCAGCGCGAGGAACGAGTACGGCAGCGAGCGCAGGTCGATGCCCAGTCGGTTCGAGAAATGGCGCCAGAAGGAGCTCGTGAAGGCTTCCGGAGCGGGCCGCGCGAAGAAGTGGCACCAGTCGTCGTCGTGACCGGCGGCGAACAGGCCGCAGGTGGCGGCGTGCGTGCAGGGCGCGAGCACGTCGAAGGCGTCGAGCAGCTCCTCGCGCAGGCCGCCGAGCGTGCGCGACAGGATGTGCGAACCCGGCTCGACGAGCAGCACGAACTGCGCGCGCCGTGCGAGGGCCGTGAGCTCGGCCCGGCCTTCGGCGTCGAGCTCCCCAAGCACGTGGCTCGCGAGCAGCACGTCGATCGGATCCTCCGCGCGCGGCAAGTGCAGCGTCAGCTCGACCTTCGGCGCCTGCAGCGCGAGCGCATCCCGCGCGAACCAGGTGGCCTGCTTCGAGCGGTCGCTCAAGTAGACGTGCTTCACGCCGGGAACGGCCGCGACGAAACGCCGCGTCGCGATGCCGGTGCCGCAGCCGAAATCGACGACGTTCGTCGCGGTCGGCATTCGCCCGCGCAGCGCGAGCTCGGCCAGCACCGCGTCCCACTTCCAGCCGATGCGCTCCGCGAAGGTCGCGTCGTACAGCTCGAAATCGCGGCGCGATTTCCAGTACGCGACCGTCTGGAGGCCACCTTCCGCCGAGAGGAACAGCTCGCGCAGCTCCGCCAGCCGGTCCCAGTCCTCACCCGTCGGCATCAGCGCCGTCGGGTCCTCTTCGTCCTCGAAGTCATGCATCGGCGCACTCACGGAAGCGGCCAGTCGTCGGTGCGGAATGCCGCAGCCGGGAGCCAGCTCTTGTTGAACAGGATCGGCTGCGACGCGGCCGCGAAGCCGTAACGCACCGCCACGGGCTTGGGCACGGCCTGCGCCCACACGAGGACGCTGTCGCCATCGATGCGAGCCTGCGCCCGCACGAACTTGCGATCCTCGCCCGCGATCTCGAAGCCGGTGATGTGGTCTCCGCCTTCGATCAGGCCTTCGCCGATCGAATCGAAGCGCACGCGCACTTGCGCGCCCTCGAGCGAGTGCTCGCGGTAGAGCGGGCCGGAAAACACGAGCTTTTCGCGCCCGTAGGTCTTCGCGAGCGCCCACAACGCGAGGCGCCGGCCAACTTCCTGCTTGTTGGCGGGATGGATGTCGGCGGGATCGCCGATGTCCATCGTCACGGCCATTCCGGTGTGCGGCTGCGCGAGGCAACGCCGCTGCACGTCGCGGATCGCGCCAGTCTGGCCCACGTCGCCTTCGTACGTGAACGGCGCGATCTGCACGAACAGGAACGGCTGGTTTTCCGGCCCTTCGAAGCGCGCGCGCAGGTTGTCGACCATCGCCGGCTGCATGCGCGCGTAGGTGGCGAAGTTGTCGCGGTTCGACTCGCCCTGGTACCAGAGGAAACCACGCAGCGCGAAGGGCGCAAGTGGCTCGACCATGCCGTTGAAGAGCACGCTGGCGACCTGCGGATCGTTCGCCACGGGATTCGAGGCCGCGCGCAGGCCGTCGAGCTGCTGCACGTCGTTCGCGAGCTCCGGAAAGCGCCGCGCCGTCGCTCCATCGAGCCACGCTTCGATGCGCGTGCCACTCCACGACGCGTTGACGATTCCGATCGGCACGTCGAGTTCACGGACGAGCTCGCGCGCGAAGAAGTAGGCGACGGCGCTGAATTCTCCGGCGGTTTCGGGGCTGCACACGGCCCAGCGGCCGTTCGCGTCACGGCGCGGCTCGAGCGCGGGCCGATTCTCGACGTCGAAGTGCCGGATGCGGGGAAAGCTCGCCTTCGCGATCTCCTCCGCAGCGTTCATGATCCCGCCGAGCTCGCCGGGCCGCAGCTTCCACTCCATGTTCGACTGCCCGGAGCAGAGCCACACTTCGCCGACGAGCACGTCGCTCAGCACGACCTTCGTGCCCGCGTCGACTTCGAGCGTGAATGGGCCGCCCGCCTTGGGCGTCTCGACGCGCGCGAGCCACGCCCCGCGGCCATCGGCGACGGTCTCGACGACGCTCTCGCTCCAGGAGCCGCGGATGCGGACCTTGGCGCCCGGCGCAGCGCTCCCCCACACCGGCGCAAGGGTCTCGCGCTGCAGCACCATCGAATCCTGGAAAAGCGGGGCGAGGCGCAGTTCGGTCGACTCGTTCATCAGGGCGGCGCAAATCAGGGCGAGGAACATCGGGGCGCAGATCCTAGCGAGGAGCAGCCCGTAGAATCACGCCTGCATGGCGCTCGAGAGCTTCCATCCGACGGTCCGACGCTGGTTCGAGACCGAAGTGGGCGCGCCGACGCCGCCGCAGGCTCGCGGCTGGCCGGCGATCGCGCGGGGCGAGCACGTGCTCATCGCGGCGCCGACGGGCTCGGGCAAGACGCTCGCTGCATTTCTGGCCGCGATCGACGGGCTGTTGCGGCAAGGACCGGCTCTCGAGGAGCACACGACGATCCTGTACGTGTCGCCGCTGCGCGCGCTCGTCAACGACGTGCAGAAGAATCTCGCGGCGCCGCTCGCGCGCCTGCGCGAGCTCGATCCGTCGCTGCCGGAGCTGCGGGTGCTCGTCCGCACCGGCGACACGCCGCAGAAGGAGCGCGCGGCGATGGTCGCGCGGCCGCCGCACATCCTCGTCACGACGCCAGAGAGCTTCTACATCCTGCTGTGCAGCGAAAAAGGCCGCGAAATGCTGCGGCACGTGCGCACGGCGATCGTCGACGAGATCCACGCGACGCTCGGCGACAAGCGCGGCTCGCACCTCGCGCTCTCGCTGGAGCGCCTCTGCGCGCTCGCGGGCGAAGTGCAACGCATCGGGCTCTCGGCCACGCAGAAACCGGTCGAAGATGTCGCGCGTTTCCTCGGCGGCCGCGGGCGCGAGACGACGGTGATCGACGAAGGGCACCTGCGCGCGATCGACGTGCGCGTCGAGATTCCGCCCAGCCCGCTCGAAACTGTGTGCTCGGGTGAGACTTGGGGCGAGATCTACCGGCGCGTGGCCGAGCTCGCTGGCGAGCATCGCACCACGCTCGTGTTCGTCGGCACGCGCAAGCTCGCGGAGCGCTCGTCGGCGGAGCTCTCCAAGCTGCTCGGCGAGGACAAGGTCGGCTGCCACCATTCGAGCCTGTCGCGCGAGCGGCGTCTGAGCGCGGAAGAGCGCCTGAAGCGCGGCGAACTGCGCTTGCTCGTCGCGACGGCCTCGCTCGAGCTCGGCATCGACATCGGCGACGTCGATCTCGTCGTGCAATTGGGAACGACACGCTCGATCGCGGCGTTCCTGCAGCGCGTAGGGCGCTCCGGTCACGGCGTCGGGCGCACGCCGAAGGGCGTGCTGTTCCCGATGACGCGCGAAGAGCTCGAGGAAGCGGCGGCGTTGCTGCGCGCGGTGCGCCGCGGCGTGCTCGACCGCACCCCGCAGCCGCAGGCCCCGCTCGACATTCTCGCGCAACAGATCGTCGCGGAGTGCGCGGCGAGCTCGTGGAGCGAGACGGAGCTGTTCGAGCGCCTCACGCGCGCCTCGCCCTACCGCGAGACGACCCGCGCCGACTTCGAGGCGCTGCTCGAGCTGCACTCGAAGGGCCGCGCGGCGCTGCTGCACCGCGATCGAATTGGCGGCCGCGTCCGCGGGACGCGGCGTGCGCGACTCGCCGCGATCACCTGCGGCGGCGCGATTCCGGACATCGGCAACTACAAGGTCCACGTCGAACCCGAAGGCACGTTCATCGGCACCGTCGACGAGGACTTCGGCATCGACTCGGTGATCGGCGATGTCTTCCAGCTCGGCAACCGCTCGTGGCGCATCCTGCGCATCGAACGCGGCGTGCTGCGCGTCGCCGACGCCTTCGGAACGCCGCCGTCGCTGCCGTTCTGGTTCGGCGAGGCTCCCGCGCGCACGCGCGAGCTGTCCGAGGAAGTCTGCGCGGTGCGCGAGATCGATTCCGGCGAGCGTGGCCCCGCGACGGGGCTCGGGCCGGAAGCCGCACGTGCGCTCGATGAGTACCTCGACGAATGCCGCAAGGCCCTCGGCGTGCTGCCGACGACGAAACGCCTCGTGCTGGAGCGCTTCTTCGACGAGAGCGGCGGCATGCAGCTCGTGCTGCACTCGCCCTTCGGCGCGCGCATCAACCGCGCGCTCGGCCTCGCGCTGCGCAAGCGTTTCTGCCGGCATTTCGGCTTCGAACTGCAGGCCGCGGCGAGCGAGGACGCGATCCTGCTTTCGCTCGGGCCGATGCACAGCTTCCCGCTCGAGGAAGTGTTCGACTACCTGCATCCACGCACCGCACGCGATGTGCTCGCGCAGGCCGTGCTCGCGTCGCCGCTGTTCGAGGCCCGCTGGCGCTGGAACGTGCAGCGTTCGCTGCTCGTCGAGCGTTTCCAGTCCGGCAAGCGCGTGCCCGCACCGATCCTGCGCATGCGTTCCGACGACCTGCTCGCGAGCGCGTTCCCCGAAGTGCTCGCCTGCGGCGAGAACCTCCCGCCGGGTGACCTGCCGATCCCCGAGGACCACGTGCTCGTGCGCCAGACGATCCACGACTGCCTGCACGAGGCGATGGATGTCGATGGGATGCTCGAAGTGCTGCGCGGACTGCGCGACGGGAGCATCGAACGCATCGCGCTCGACGTTTCCGAGCCTTCGCCGCTCGCGCGCGCCGTGATGAGCTCGCGGCCCTACGCTTTCCTCGACGACGCGCCGCTCGAAGAACGTCGCACGCAGGCCGTCGCGAACCGTCGCGCCTTGCGCGAGAGCGATGCGAGCTCGCTCGGCGCTCTCGACCCGGCCGCGATCGAGCGCGTGCGCTCCGAGGCCTGGCCCGACCCGCGCAACGCGGAAGAGGTGCACGAGGCGCTCTCGTGGATGGGCTGGGTCACCGACGCCGAAGCGGGCCCGTGGCAGGCGTGGCTTTCCGAGCTCGAGCTCGCGGGCCGTGTCGTGCACGAGGGTGAACGCTGGCTCGCCGTCGACTCGACTCGCGATCCGAAATCGATGCTGCGCGGCCGCCTCGAGGCGCTCGGCCCGGTGTTCGACGAAGAGCCGCTGCTGCACGAGCTCGAACGCGAAGGCGTCGTGCTCCGCACGGTCGTCGACGGCCGCCCGGCCTGGTGCGAGCGCCGCCTGCTCGCGCGCATCCGCAACTCCACGCTCGACGCGCTGCGCCGCGAGATCGAGCCCGTTTCCGCCCACGTTTTCGCGCAATTCCTGCAGCGCTGGCAGCACGTCACCGAACCGCTCGACGGCCCCGGCGGCCTCGAGCGCGTGCTGCGCCAGCTCGCGGGCTTCGAGGCGACGCCGACGGCCTGGGAGCGCGAGATCCTGCCTTCGCGCGTGAGCGATTTCCGTCGCGAATGGCTCGACCAGCTCGGGCTGTCCGGCCGCATCACCTGGGGCCGACTGTGGGGCGCGGGGCGCACAGCCTTGCGCGCGACGCCGCTCGCGTTGTTCCCGCGCGAACAGGCGGACCTGTGGCTCGGATTCGAGCGCGGCGAGGCCACGCCGGAGCTCTCCTGGCCCGCACGCGCCGTGCACGACGCGCTCGCGAAGCGTGGCGCGAGCTTCGCCGACGAATTGCCGCGGGCGACCGGCCAGCTCGCCGTCGACGTCGACCGCGGGCTCGCCGAACTCGTCGCGTTCGGCCTCGCGAGCAGCGACAACTTCGGCGCGTTGCGCCACCTGATGCGCCCACCGTCGCGCCGCAACGACTTCGCGATCTCCACCGGCCGCTGGGCGCTGCTCGACCGCTCCGCGCGGCCCACCACGACGCCGGAAATGCTCGCTCGTGCCCTGCTCGCACGCTACGGAGTTCTGTTCCGCGCCCTGCTCGAACGCGAGCGCGCTCCGCTGCCTTGGCGCGACCTGATCCGCGCGCTGCGCCTGATGGAGCTGCGCGGCGAAGTTCGTGGCGGCCGCTTCGTCGAGCGCTTCACTGGCGAGCAGTACGCGCTCCCCGAGGCGATTCCGCAGCTGCGAAAGCAGCGCCGCGAGCCCACGGAATTGCGCGAGCTGCCACGCTCCGACCCGCTCTGGCTCCCGCAGCTTCTCGAGCCTTCGACGCCCGCACTCTCCTGACGGGCGCACGCCGCTACACTGCGGCCATGAACGACGTCGCAGTGCTCGGTACGGGGCTCCTCGGAGCCGGTTTCGCGGAGAATCTGCTCGCCAAGGGCCACAAGGTGCGCGTGTGGAACCGCACGGCCGCCAAGGCGTTGCCGCTGCGCGAGAGGGGCGCGGTCGTCGCGGCCGATCCGGCCGCCGCAGTGCGCGGAGCGACGCACGTGCACCTCGTGCTCGCCGAGGATTCCGCGGTCGACGCCGTGATCGCCGCGCTGCGCCCCGCGCTCGGCGCCGGCGTGCCGATCCTCGACCACTCGACGAATCTCCCGGCGCGTGTGGCCGCGCGTGCGAAGGCGTTGCGAGCCGAAGGCGTGCGTTACGTCTCCGCACCCGTGTTCATGGGCCCGGCGAACGCGCGCGCGTCGACCGGCACGATGCTCGTTTCGGGCCCCAAGTCCGAGACCGAGGCCGTCTCGAGCCATCTCGCTGCGCTCACGGGCACGCTCGTGAACGTCGGCGAGCGCGACGAACTCGCCGCGGTCTTCAAGCTGGCCGGAAACTCGCTGTTTTTCGCGCTTTCCGGCGCCGCGGCCGACGTGTTCGCGATCGGCGCGGGCAACGGCGTCGACCGCGACACGATGCTGCAGCTCTTCGAGCACTTCGTGCCGAGCCCCGCGCTCGTCGCCAAGCGCGTCGCGACCTCGCCGACCGGTCCGGTCAACTTCGAGCTCACGATGGCGCGCAAGGACGCGCGCCTGATGCTCGAGGCCGCCGGTTCCGTCCCGACGATGCTCCTGCCTTCGATCGCGCAAGCCATGGACCGCGCCATCGCCCGCGGCGACGGCCCGCGCGACTACGCGATCTTCGCCAGCCGCTGAACGCCGCGCGCGGTCAGAGCTTGCGCAGCGGGAAGAGCTTCGACTCGGTGCGTTCGGTCTCGAACAGCGAACGGAACTCATCGACGAGGCCGGGATGCGCGAGCGCGACGTCGCGCGTCTCGCCGGGGTCGTTGCGCAGGTCGTAGAGCTCGATGCGCTCGTTGCCCTGCTTCATCTCGCGGCGCACGGCCTTCCAGTCGCCCTTGCGCGCGGCCTGCTGGCCGCCGTAGCCGGCGAGTTCCCAATAGAGCGGCTTCGTTCGTTCGTGGACCGGCTCGGCCTGCAGGCTCTTCGTGGGAACGAACAGCGGCACGAGGCTCTCGCCATCGAGTCCGGCGGGTCGCGCGGCGCCGCTCACGTCGCACAGCGTCGGGAAAAGGTCCCAGAAAGCCGCGGGATTCCCGCAGATCGTGCCCGGCTCCACCACACCCGGCCAGCGCACGACGAGCGGCACGCGCAGTCCGCCCTCGTACACGCTGCCCTTGAGGCCACGCAGGTCTCCCGCGCTCTCGAAGAACTTCGAGTCGGAACCGCCGATGCGGTCATAGGTCGGCCCGTTGTCGCTCGTGAAGAGCACGACCGTGTTCTCGTCGAGGTCGAGCTGCTCGAGCAGGTCGACGATGCGCCCGACGTCTCGGTCCATGCGCGTCACCATCGCCGCGTAGGCCGCGCGCGGCGTCGCGTGCGCGCGGTAACCCTTCTTGCCGTCGTACGGCGGGTCCTCCCACTCGCCCACGTACTCCGCGAGCGAGTCGTCCGGCACCTGCAGGGCGAGGTGCGGGATCGTGAACGGCACGTAGAGGAAGAACGGCTGCTCCTTGTTGCGCCGCACGAAATCGAGCGCGGCCTCGGCGACGAGATCGTGCGAGTACTGCGTGCCATCGAGCTCGACGCGCTCTGCATTGCGCCACAGGTGATCGGGATAGTAGTCGTGCGCCTGGCGCTGGCAGATGTAGCCGAAGAACTGGTCGAAACCCTGCGCGTTGGGATGGCCCTCGGACTCGGGCGTCGAGAGCCCCCACTTGCCGAAACAGCCGGTGGCGTAGCCGCTCGCGCGCAGGGCCTCCGCGATCGTCACCTCGCTCGCCGGCAGCGAGAGCTGGCCCTCGGGCTGCACCTCGTGGTTGTCGCGCACGAAGCCGTGGCCGTTGTGCTTGCCCGTGAGCAGTGTGCAACGCGACGGCGCGCACACCGGCGCGCCAGCGTAGAACTGCGTGAAGCGCGCGCCTTGGCTCGCGAGCGCGTCGATGCGCGGCGTGCGGATCTTGCGCTGGCCGTAGCAGCCGAGCTCGCCCCAACCGAGGTCGTCCGCGACGATGAGCACGACGTTCGGCGGCCGCTTTTCGTTCGAGACGGACGCGCAGGAACCCAGCGACACGAGAAGGCCGAGGCAGGCGGCGAAGACGGGCAGACGGAGCATGCCCCGCAGGATGCCGGAGCGCGGCCGACGGCGGCAAGCGTGCTCAGGGAGAGCCTCGCGCGGATTTTTCGCGAAGGATCCGCGTGCGCCGGGTCCCCAACGCTGGACCTGCTACCCAGTTCCAAGGAATCGCCATGCTCCGCACGCTGCTCGTCCCGCTCGCCGCCCTCACGCTCGTCTCCGTCCCCCGTTTCGCGCCGTCCGCCGGGGCGAAGGCCGCAAAATCGCTCGAATGGACCAGCTCGACGCACCTCGACGAGTGGACCGCGACGATGGCCGGGAGCCCGGTCCCGCAGCAGTACCTTCCGAAGCTCGAGCTCGACGGCAAGAACGTGCGCAAGCTCGAATGGAGTGACGAGTGGCTCGCCAGCGCGGACGGCGCGCCGGTGCGCCTGCGCCGCGCGTTCGACGGGCTCTCGGGCACGGAAACGAGCGTGATGAAGATGAACGGTCAGGCCTTCGAGACCGTGCGCAAGGCCACGAGCCCGCTAGCAGGCTGCACGGTGCTGTTCGACGAGCGTGCGAAGCCCGAGGAACGGCGCGTGCTCGAGAGCGGCGAGTGCGCCGCGGAAGCGCTCGAGCCGCTCACGATCGACCTCGACTTCACCGGTTTCCTCGCTGGCGCCGGCGAGACGGAATGGACCGTCGGCATCGCGGCCTTCAACCCCTTCGGCGACGGCTTCGGCGGCCTGCGTTGGTCCTGGGACACGCCTTCGGAGAACACGCACGTCGACGACGCGCAGCTAGTGGCGAACGCCAAGGGCGACTGGAAGGTGAAGCTCGTCGACACGCGCGAGGTC
>JAPLOE010000140.1 GCA_026692705.1 Planctomycetota bacterium | reverse complement strand
CCGCGGCCGGCGAGGCCGTGTTGACGAGCTTGACGTAGCGGTTGGAGAGGCGCGGGATCGAGAGCCGGAAGTGCAGCTGCACCGGGTCGTACACGTACGGCGCCGAGCCCTGGACGAGCGTCCAGAACGCGTTGTCGTCGGAGGCCCACACCGAGAACGAGAACTGGCTCGAGAGGTTCTGCGGGACGGCAGCGGCGATCTGCAGCTCCATCACGTCGATCGAGCCGCCCGGAGGCAGCTCGACGCCCAGATTCCAGAACAACTGGCCGCCGCCGGCGATGCCGCCGATGTCGATGCCGGCCGGAGTGTTGGGGTCGCCATCGACGAGCGCGGGGCTCGCCACGAGCGTCGAGACCTGCGGCGTCAGGTCGATCGTCGACAGGCCCTGCGGCGTCGTCACCTGCACCGTCGGCGAGGTGCCCAGCGGAACCTCGGTCGAGAAGTCGCGCTCGGTCGCGAACACGCTGACCGTCGTCGAGAGCCGGTCCTGCAGGAAGCGCTCGTCGTACGTGCCGCGCACGATGTGCTCGAGGCGCGTGCTTTCCGCGTCGCGCTGGTCGTCGATCAGTCGCTCGTCGCGCAGGTTGTAGGAGTACGACCAGGGCCCGAGCGTCTGCTGCACCTGCAGGCGCGACTCGACCGCGCGCTGATTGACGAAGAACTCGTCCTCGACCGTGCGGAAGTTGAACCACGCCGTCACCTGCGGCAGGTCGTCGGGCGTCCAGTCGAGGCGCTGCAGGATGTCCTTGCGGACGAGCTCGTTGTCCGTGCCGGTGTCGACCAGCGTGCGGTCCTGCTGCATGCGGTAGACCTGCGTCCACAGCAGCGGGCCCTGCGTCAGCGCGAGCTCGAGTGCGGGCCGGTGCAGCGAGACCTCGTCGTGGTTCGTCGAGGCGCCGGCGTCGATGCGCTGCGTCTGGAACGTCGCAGTGTCGGAGAAGCGGTACTGCAGGTCCGGACCGATGTGGTCCTGCGCCGCGAGCTCCAGCAGGTTGGTCTGGTTGAGCGACTTGAGCGGGCCGGAGTCGACGTGCTCGACGTTGCTGCGCACGGTGCGCACCGGGCCGCTGACGCAACCCGAGAGCGCCGCACCGGCGACGACCCACGGGCTCGCGCGCACGAGGCGCACGAGCGCGGGTGCGGCACGGCTGGCGCCGCGTGGGGGGCGTTCAGTCCGCGATGACCACATCCGTCGGGCGCTCGCCGCAGCGCAGCGTCGCCTCCTCCTTGCCGAGGATCACGTCGATCACGAGCACGGCGCCGAGCTCGGGCGCGGCCGCGTACACGCGCGAGCCGGTGCGCGACTGGGCCATCTGCGACACGGTGCCCGACAGCGGAATGCGCCGGATGACCGCGTTCATGCGCAGGTCGACGACCACGAGCTCCGCCGGCCGCGAGCGCGCGATGTACACGCGCGGCACCGAGCGGTCGCTCAGCACGTCCGTCGCCGTCGAGCCGACGAAGATCGAGTTCGTCGTGGCGAGCGTCTGCGCGTCGAGCACGAGCAGGTTGGGCGAGTTCGAGTGCGCGACGAACAGTCGCAGGCCGTCGGGATCGACCTCGACATCCGCGGGCCGCGACTCGACCTCGATCGTGGCGGACACCGTGCGCGACGCGAGGTCGATCACGCTCACGCTGTCGGAGCCCTGGTTCGCCACGAACACGCGCTGCAGGCCTGGTGCCGACGTGACGCGCACCGGCGAGCGGCCGACGCCGACCTGCGACATCACGGCGCCGCTCGAGGTGAGCAGCGTGACGCTGTCGAGGTCGCGATTGGCCGCGGCGAGCCAGCGGTCGCGGTCCGCGGAGACGATGTCGCAAGTGCCGGCCGAGAACGCGATGCCGACCACCGACTGCGAGCTGCCCTGACGCACGTCGATCTCCGACAGCGAGCCGTCGCCCTCGTTCGCGACCCACAGGCGCCGCCGGTCGCGCGTCATCACGAAGGCCGCGGGCCGCGATCCGGTCTTGTAGGTGCCGACGATCTGCCCCGAGGCGCGCTCGAGCGCGAGCACGGAACCGGTGCCGGCGTCGGTGACGTACAGGAGGCCGAGCGCGGTCTGCGGGGCCTCGGTCGAGAGCGAGAGGGCCGGCGCGAAACCGGCGCCGCCGGGGAAAGAGTCGCCCACGCGCCATTCGAGGAACAGGGACGCCGCATCGCGCCGGCGGAGCGCGAGCGTCAGCGGCACCTCGAAACCGTCGGCGGCCGCAGCGGGATCGAGCTCGAGCGGGATGCGCTCGCCATTGCGCAGCAACCACGCCGCACCGAGGCGCACGACGAGCGTCCGATACTCCGCGGGCGGCGTGATCGAACCACCCAGGCGCGCACGGCGCGCGAGCTCGACCGAGCGCACATCGTTGCGTTCGATCTCGAGCGCGTGGGTCTCGCCATCGGCGGAGCGAAGCTCGAGCGCCGCGAGCGTGAAGCCCACGTCGCGCGCGCTCGGATCCGTGCAGCGCAGGAAGACGTCGACGCGCGCGCACCGGCGGCGGTGTCGAGCGGGGCTTGCGTTCGAACACCTGCACGCGCTGGCCGAAACGCTCGGCCACGTAGATCGGTCCACCGGCGGGCGCGACGCAGACGTCGACGGGGTAGAGCATCTCCCCCGGCGCGCGGCCGCGCGTCTCGGGCGAGAACCAGCCGCCGAAGTGCTGCAGGAACACGCCTGCGGTCGTGTAGACCTTGATGTCGTGCCGGAGCATGTCGACGGCGTAGAGGAAGCCCTCGTCGTCGAACGTGATGGCGACCGGTGCGGTGAAGTCGCTCAGCGCGACGTCGCGGCCGCCAAACGAGGCGACCAGCCGGCCCTCGGAGTCGTACACGTGCAGCGCAGGGTCCGCGCGCTGGTCGCAGACGGCGATCAGGCCTTCCGGCGAGAGCGCGACGTCCGACGGCGACGGAAGGCGCTCGAGCCCCGGAGGCGGTGGCAGCGCGCGCACGAACTTGCGCTCGCTGTCGTAGAGCAGCACCTCCGCTCGATCGCGGTCAAGCACGACCCAGTTGCCGCCGGAGCGGTGCGCGAACGTCGCGATGGCGACGTGCAGCGGGGGTTCGCCGTCCTTGCCCGGCCGCTCGAACGAGAGCGTGGTCTCGAACTCGCCGCGGTAACTGAAGCGCCGCAGCTCCGCCGAGGCCGAGTCGAGCGCGTAGATCGTCCCGTCCGGGTCGACCTCGATCGACTTGGGCTCGAGCAGCAGCGCCGAACCGCCAAAGGTGAAGAGCGGAGTGCCGTGCTCGTCGAAGATGCCGATGCGGCCGTTCTTCGAGTCGGCGACGTACAGCTCGCGCGCGGACGGCTCGAAGCACACGGCCATCGGCTCGCGGAACAGCCCCTCGCTCAAGTGCCCCCAGAGCGCGTCCTGCGGCTCGATCTCGTACGGATAGCTCGGCGGCGCCGCGGCACGGCGCGGCGGGCTCCCTTGCAGGAGCGCGCACGCGAGCGCGAGCGGAACCAGCAGGCTACTTGCCACGGTTCTGCGCCTTCTTCGTCTCGTGGTCCGTGCTGTGGCACTCGATGCACAGGCCGCGCGTCTGGTCTCCGCGCAGCTGGTAGGAGAACTCGGTGCCGTGCGGGTCGTGGCAGGTCACGCAGGTGATCGCCTTGCCCGTGCGCGGGTCGAGCCGGTCGTCGCCGAGCGGGTGCCCGTGCTTGGCCGTCTCGTGGCACTGGATGCAGGTGCGGATCTCGCCGGCCGCGAGCAACGCCGGCTCGCTCGACGAGTGCGGCGAGTGGCAGCCGACGCAGCCCTTGTTCTCCGGCTTCGTCGGGTGCGCCGACTTCGACTTCGCCGCGCGCTCGACGATCTTGTCGTGGCAGCCGACGCACAGCTCGCGCGGCTCCTTCTGCAGCAGGCCCTTGAGGTCCGACGCGTGCGGAGCGTGGCAGGCCGAGCACTGACCGTCGGCGACGGGCTTGTGGACGAGCTTGTGCTCGGACTTCGGCACGTCCTTGTGGCACGTGCCGCACAGGCGCGCGCCCGTGGCCCGCACGACCTGCGGGGTCTCGCTCTCGGTCGCGTGGCACATCTCGCAGCTTCCGTCGGCGAACGGCGAATGCGCCACCGCGCGCAGCAGGCCCTTGCTCGCCGTCGCGTGCGGCTCGTGGCAACTGAGGCAGTTCGTGCCCTTGATCGGGATGTCCGTGTGCGCCGAGACGATCTCCGCGTCCTCAGGGTTGTGGCAGACCACGCACAGCTTCTGCGCGGGAGCGTTGAGCTGGTCGGGGAACGGCGAGTTGTGCGCCGCGTGGCAGTCGAGGCACGCGCCATTGGCGAAGGGATCGTGCTGCGTCGGGAGCGTCGTCTGCGCCTTCTTCGCCTCGTGGCACGTCAGGCACAGGTCGTTGCCTTCCGCGGCGAGCAGCGACTCGTTCTGCGAGCCGTGCACCTCGTGGCAGCCCGAGCACTTGCCCTGCAGGATCGGCGTGTGCACGTGGCCCGCCATGAAGCCCGTGATCTGCTCCTCGTGGCACGTCGCGCACAGGGCGCGTTCGCGCTTGTTGAGCAGCTTCTCGAAGCGCGCCGCATGCGGCGAGTGGCAGCTCGCGCACTCGCCTTCCGCGACGGGCTTGTGCGGCACCGGCTTCTGCAGGATCGGCCGCAGCGTCTCGTGGCAGCGCATGCAGTCGACCTTCGTCGTGCCGCCGACGCCGTGTTCCTGCGCGAAGGCCGCAAGTTCCTCGTCCACTCCAGCCCGTGCGAGCACGGGCAGGGCGAGCAGCGCGAACGCCGCTGCGACCGAACGGAAGCTACTTCTTCGCACCATGGCATTCCTCGCACTTCTGTTCCGAGAACGGCGCGTGGCGGGTCGGCCAGAACAGGCCCTTGCCCTCGGCCGCGTGCGGCGCGTGGCAGTTCGTGCAGTCGCTGGTCGCGACGAGCTGGCCGAGGTGGCGCGCCGCGAGCTCGGGCTTCGTGACGTCGTGGCACTCCAGGCACAGCTGCGGCGACGGCAGCTTCGTGAGGCCCGGATTCGCCGAGCCGTGCGGCAGGTGGCAGGCCGTGCACTCGCCGTCGCGCACGGGCTTGTGCGACGTGTGGCCGGGGAGCAGCGACTCGGTGTAGACCTCGGCGTGGCAGGCGCGGCACGTGTCCTTGGCCGGCTGGTTGAGCAGCTTGGGCTGCGCGGAAACGTGCGGCGAGTGGCAGGCGAGGCACGCGCCGGCCGCCGCAGGCGCGTGGCGGTGCGCCGCGCCGTCGATGGCCTGCTTCGTCATGCCGTGGCAGCTCGCGCACAGCTCCTTGGGCTCCTGCTTCATCAGCCCGTCGTGGCGCGACGAGTGCGCGTCGTGGCAGGTGAGGCATTCCCCCTTCACGGCCGGCGGATGCTGGCTCCCGCCTTCCTTCGGAGTGGCGGCGTCCTGGTGGCAGGACGTGCAGAGCGACGCGGCCTCCGAGTGCAGCAGGCCCTTGTTCGTCGACGCATGCGGATCGTGGCACTCGAGGCAACGCCCGAGCGCGACCGGCTGGTGCAGCTTGTCGTTCTTCAGGCGCTCGCCGAGTTCCTTGTGGCACTTCAGGCACGTGTCGACGGCCGTCGCGCGCAAAAGGCCCGGCGTATCCGAGCCGTGGCCCGCGTGGCAGGTCGAGCACATCTCGAGCGGCGCGTGCACGACCGGCTGGTCGAGCGCTTGCGCCATGCCCGTGTGGCACGTGAGGCACAGCTCGCCCTCGGGCAGCTTGAGCATGCGCTTGTCCTCGCCGCCGTGGACGTCGTGGCAGTCGAGGCACTTGCCGTCGAGCACCGGCAGGTGCGCGGTGTGCGCCTGCTGCGATCGGCCCTTGAGCGACTCCTGGACGTCGTGGCACGCCTTGCAGGTGGCCGACGGCTCCTCCGCGAGCAGCTTCGGCTGGTCGGACGCATGCGGCTGGTGGCACGCGATGCACTTGCCTTCCTTGACGGGCGGGTGAGCGCCTTCACGCGCGCCGAAGTTGTCGCACTTGTCGGCGTGGCACACGCGGCAAAGCTTCTCGGCCGGGACCATCAGTGCCGGACCGCCCTTGGGCGACGCGCCGGCGTCCGGATCGGCGTGGCACGCGGAGCAATCGCCCTCGGCGAGCGGCGCATGCACGTTCTTGCGGATCAGGCCCTTGGTCTCGCCGCGGTGCGGAGCGTGGCACGAGCCGCAGTTCGACGTCGCGACATCGTGATCGCCGTGCGCCTCGATGAACGGTTTCGCCTTGGCGTCATGGCACTTTGCGCACAGCTCCTGCTGCGGAACCTTCAGCCCATCCTTCGTCGCGTTGCGGTGCGGGTCGTGGCAGGCGGTGCAACCCTCGGCGACCGGCGCGTGGACGTGCTCGCCCTCGAAGGACTTCGCGTCGTGGCAGGTCGTGCAGAGAGCGGAACCGCTGGCGATGAGCAGGTGCTCGGCCTGGCCCGCGTGCGGATCGTGGCACTTGCTGCAGGCGAGCCCTTCGGCGCCGCCGTGCGCGTGCTCGCCCTTGGTGAACGCCGGGGAGTCCTTGTGGCACGAGAGGCACAGCTGCGGCTCCGGCTGCTTGAGCTTGAGCACGCCGACGAGGCCGTGGCGATCGTGGCACGAGTCGCAGCTCTCCGCGAAGTTGTCGAAGTGCGCCTTGCGGCCCTCGAGCTTCTTCATGAAGTCGCCGTGGCAATCGACGCACGTGCGACCGGAGCCCTTGGGTGCCGCAGGCGCCGGCTTCTTCGGTGCCGATGCAATCGGATTGCTCTTGGGAGCTTCCGTGGTCGTCGTCGCGCTCGCCGCGGCCCCCGGTGCGGGCGCAGGTTCGGGCTTCTCCGGCGCGCTCGACGTCGTCGTGCGCGTGCGCCGGTTGCGCGGAGCCGTCGACGCGGACTCGCAGCCGAGACCCACGAGGCCGGCGACGAGCAGCGTGGTGGCGAGCGCGGCCAGCGTGCCGCGCGAGAAGGGCAGCGCGAGCTTCACGGCTTGCTCTCCTTGGGCTTGTTCTTGACGCCTTCGATCGCCGGAGTCGCGCTGTGGCCACGCGGAGCCTCGCCCGTCGGCTTGGGACGCGAGGCCTTCTCGGCCTCGCGCCGCGCCGTCTCCTGGTCGAGCCAGACGACCGCTTCAGCCACGCCGGGCTCGAGGAGCTCGACGCTCGCGCGCTCACGCAGTGCCTTGGCCCACGTTCCGTAGGCCTCGTTCTGGCGCGCCTTGAGCAGCGAGCGCTCGGCCGTGTCCCGTGCGACTGCATAACTCACCACGCGCGCTTCCTTGCGCTCGAGCGCCTTGACGACGAAGAAGCCGACGTCGGTCTCGATCGGTCCCGCGATCGCGCCGGTCTGCAGCGCCAGCGCGCGCTCCTCGACCACGGGCAGCAGCTCGCCGCGCTTGATCCAGCCGATGCGGCCGCCGTGCACGGACGAGGCCGAGTCGCGCGAGACCTCACGCGCGATCTGCTCGAAGTTCTCGCCGCTGGCGATGCGGTCGAGCACCCCGAGCGCTTCGTCATTGGTCGCGACGACGATGTAGGCCAGCCGAATCTCGGGCGGGACGGTGAACTCCGTCTCCTTGTTGCTCTCGTAGTAGGCGCGGACCTCGTCCTCCTTGGGCTCGAGATCCTTCCACACGTATTCGTCGCACAGGATCTTCATCAGCACGTCGCGGCGGAACGACGAGAGCTTGCGCAGGATCGCCGGGTCCTCGTGCAGGCCGGCCTTGCGCGAGGCGAGCTTGATCGACTCGGCGCGCACCCAGTGGCGCGCGACCTCGCGCGCGACGTCCTTGGTCTGTTCCGGCGGAGCGGCGCGAACGGCCTCGAGCTCGAGCGCAGCGCGCACGTCGCCCAGCGAGAGCGTGTCGTCCGCCGCGCGCGCGACGATCACCGTCGGGTCGGGGCCGTCGAGCAAGAGCTCGCGCGTCAGGCGCTCCTCGTCGATCCACGCCTGCGCGGCGAGCTGCGTCGCCTCCTCGACCTCCTTGCCCAGGCGCTTGCTCAGGCGTTCCTCGAGGATGCCGCGGATCTGCGGGATCGCGATCGCGCGGTCGGGGCGCTCGGGATTGGCCGAACGTTCCTCGAGGCGCACGAAGGCGAAGTTGCGGCCACTGGGGACGACGACCGAGAGCTCGCCCGGCTTCTCGAGCGCGAAGGCGGCGTCCTCGACCTGCCGCTCGAGCTCGCCGCGGCGCACGTAGGGGAGCGCACCGTCGAACGTGCGCGACTCGTGGATCGATTCGGTGCGCGCGAGCGCGGCCATGTCCTCGCCCGCCGCGATGCGCGTGCGCAGCGCTTCGGCCGCCTCGCGCGTGGGCACGACGATCAGCGTCAACCGCAGCGCGACGTCGGTCTTCGAGTAGAAGGCCTCGACTTCCTCGTCGGAAACCACGGCCTTGCCCCTGACCTCGCGGTTCCAGTATTCGTCGCCGGCGAGCTCGTCGAGATAGGCCTGCACCACGCTCTTCACGCGCTCGTCCTCGTTCAGCCCAAGCGCCTCGGCCTCGAGCAGGAACAGCTCGCGCTCGACGAGGCGCCCCGCGAGCTCGCGCACCGCCGGGTCGCCGCGCACGAGCACGCCGTGACCCGAGTGCGCGTTGAGGAACGTCTCGATCGCGTGGCCGAGCGTGAGTTCGCGCCCTTCGACGCGTGCGATCACGATCTCGTCGGGATTGCGCTGCGGCGGCGCCGGCACGGTCGCGGCGGGCGGCTCCTGCGCAGGCGGGGCCTGCGGCGGGGTCGACTGCGCGAGAGCGTTCGAGGCGAAGGCGAGCAGCGACAGGCACGCGGTGGAGAGCAGGTTGGCTTGCATGACGGACTAACCTCCGAGCGCGGCGACGAGTTCGCGCGCCACGCGGTGAGCGAGTTCGAGCGGATTGTTGACGGCTCCGAGACCGAGCAGTCCCTGGTAGCGGTCGCCGCGGCGGCGGGCGCCAGCGGATGCGACGACACGGGCGTTCTCGACGTCGAAGAGCTCGACGGTGGCCTCGACCTCGGGGAAGAGCTGGTTGCCGACGGGCGCTTCCTCGCCGAAACGCTCGACGGTGCCGAGCGCGAACCAGCGCGTGCCGACGCGGCGGCCGAGCTCGGCGAGCAGCGCGCGGTCGACGAACTCCATCGAGCGCACGCGCAGGCTGACGAGCGCGGCCCGCAGCTCGCCCGGTTCGACGATCTCGACGCCGCTGGAGGAGTACCAGGCCGCCCCGAGCATCTCCGAGCCGCCGTCGGGCGGCGGGCGGCGCTCGCGCAGTTGCGGCTGCGGGGCGATGGCGTGCGGCAGCGCGCCCTCATCGAAGCTCGAGAGCAGGCACTCGACGGCGAGCGCGGAGAGCTCGCTCTCGTTCTCGATGCGACCGAGCCCCAGCAGGCCCTCGAAGTCCGCGCCACGCAGCGTGACGATGCTCGAGCCCGCGCGCGAGCCGCTGCGAGTGTCGAGCGCGCGCAGCGCGAGCGCGACGCGGGGCTCGAGGCCCGGCGCGTAGTCGATCAGCGTGCCCGCGAGCACGAAGTCCGCGCCCGTCGCGTCCGACAGCGCGCGCAGGTCGGCAGCGGAGAGCGAGTCGGTGTAGCGAATGCGCCGGCTGCGCAGCTGGCGCTCGAGGTCGGCCTGCGGCACGAAGCTCGCGCCGCGCCGCTCGAGCTCGCCGCGCATGCGCGCGAACAGCGCATCGGAGGCTTCGGCGTCGTCGCTCAGGTTGCGCAGCGGAAGCAGCGCATACCGCGCGGAACCCCGTTCCGGCGGGGTTCTCGGACGCGCCATGTCTGGGGCGCGGCCCGCGCCGCTCGAGATGAGCAGCAGTGCGCAGATCGTCCGGGCATCCATCGCAGGCTCACTCGAGAGTGCGCAGTGCCTTTCGCACGACGCGGAGCACCGCGTCCGTCTGGGTTTCCTCGCCGACGCCGAACAGGCGCGTCGACCATTTCGCGGACGAGCGTGCACCCGTAACCGCCCAGACCTGGATGCCGGTCTCGGCATCCAGCATGCGCAGCGAGAGCGCGACCTCGGGCAGGCTCACCGAGCCCGTGCGCCGCTCCTCGAAGTCCATCACCGTGCCGACGAACAGGGCCTGCGCGTTGAGCGCGGTGCCCAGCGCCGCCGTCTCCGCCGGACCGATCGCGACCGCGTCGGCCAGTCCCTGCTGGCGCAGCACGCGGTTGACCTCGCCGGGCTCGACCACGTCGAACGGACCCTGCGCGGCGAGCTCGACCGAGAGCAGCTCGCGCACGCGCTCGGCCGCGAAGCGGTCACCGGTCAGGTTCTCCAGCGGCAGCACCGCCACGCGCGTGTAGTTCGCGAGGTCGAAGTTCTCGTGCACGAACACCGCGTCCTCCGCGGGGCTCGTGGCACATGCCGTAAGCGTCAGACACAGGAGCACCAGCCTGATTCCGGGGAGCTTGGGGGACTTGGCCAGTTGGTGTTTCATGGCGGCTCCGTCGGAGGGGGCTAGTGGTGCGAGCTCATGTTCCTTGTTGCGAGGCTCCGGGTGTCTTGCCCGCGGCTGCGAGGGCCTCGCGCACCGCGGCTTCGCGCGAGCGCACGATCACGTAGTGCACGAACGCGACGGCCATCAGGCCCCACTCGATGCCGTAGTAGGTCCACAGCGCCGTGTGGATGCCGCTCGTGAAGCCGTAGCTGTGCAGGCCGACACCGAGCAGGTTGACGCCGAACCACGAGAACGCGACCACCGTGCCACCGAAGGCGGCGAACATGTGGAGGCCGAACTCGCGCACGTAACCGCCCATGCGCAGGTGCAGCATCAGGATCTGCGCGAGGCAGATCAGCAGCGCGCCGTTTTCCTTCGGGTCCCAGCCCCAGAAGCGGCCCCAGCTCTCGTTGGCCCAGATGCCGCCGAGGATCGTGCCGACCACCGAGAAGATCAGGCCGAAGGCCAGCGTCCCGTAGGTCATGCGCGTGAGGTTCTTCGAGAACTCCTTGTCCTGGCGCTTGATGCCGAGCACGCGCGCGATCAGGTACACGCTCGACACCAGCGCGGCCAGCATGCCCGCCGAGTAGCCGATCGTGATCGCGGTCACGTGCGTCGCCAGCCAGAAGTTGGTGTCGAGCACGGCCACGAGCTGCGGCATCGTGTCCTTCTTGTCGAGCGTCTCGTAGCCGTTGGCGATGAACAGGCCGATGACGCCGAGGATCGCGGCGGCCGACAGCGCGAGGCGGTGGCGACCGATCCACTCGGCGACCAGCGCGAACAGCGTGCCCGTCGCGGTGACGAACAGGATCGTCTCGTACAGCGTGCTGACCGGCGGGCGCTCGCGGATCATGCAGCGCATGACGATCGCGCCCGTGAGCAGCGCCATCGCGGCGAACACCGACAGGTTCGCGCCCCAGTACAGCGCCTTGACGCGCGGGAAGAGCCACAGGCCGGCGACCAGGAGGAAGCCGAGGATGAAGACCACCAGCGAGTTCTGGATCAGGTTGGCCTTGTAGTAGCTGATCTCGAGCGGGATCTTCTCGTACTCGCCGCGCGTGCTCGCCTGCGCGATGACGCTCTCGTGCAGGCTCGCCATGCTGGCCTCGAAGGCCGCCGGGTCGCCCGCCGCGCGCGCGACGCGCTCGAAACGGCCGAGCATTTCGACGTAGGGCGCCTCGAGCTTCTCCTGCTCGAACGCGCGCTGCAGCAGGTCGACCGGCGAGTGCCAGGCCGCTTCCTTCTCGACGCTGCCCAGCGACGGGATCAGCGCGAGGCTCTCGGTGCCGCCGACGAGCTCGCTGACTTCCTGCAGCAGCATCGTCGCCGTCTTGAGTTCCTCGGCGCGCTCGGGGTTGCGCGAGAGCAGCTCGCGCAGGCCCATCACCTCGGGCACCTTCGCGATCACCTGGCTCGCCGGCGCCGAGTCGGCGCCGAAGATGCGGCGCAGCTCGGGCGTGCCGCTGGTGTCGAAGTCGAAGCGCGCGTGCGCGAAGTGGTTCTCGAGCTGCAGGTAGTCGTTGACGTTGATCGCCAGCGCGAACACCTGCTGCTCGACGGGCTTGCGGTCCTTCTCCTCGATGCGTCCGTACTGGCGCGCGAGCTCGAACAGCTTCTCGACGCACGGCCGCAGCTCGGCCATCGAGTAGCGGTCGCGCTTCTTCTTCTCGAACACCGGCACGCCGATGCTGCACCGGCAGGCTCGCGGCGAGCTCCAGCGTGCGCGCCGAGTACGGGGCGCCGCGCCGCGGCATGGCCTGCTGGTGGGCCGCGTGGTCGTGTCCCGCCTCCTGCTGGGCCTTGGCGAACGGCGCGACGAACGCGAGGGAGAGGACAAGAACGATGTTGCGGATCAGGTTCTTCATGACGCCTTCTGGGCCGAGGTGGCGGCGGAAGCGTTGCGGAGCGACTCCGCGCGGATGTGCTTGAACAGCTTGCGCCCGAAGTGCATCACGAGGCCGAGCGCGATCACGAGGCACGAGTACAGCGGATACTGGTCGGCGGGATTGCGCACGACCGCGAGCGTCGAGAACAGCGGATCGCCGGGACGCGCGTTCGACGGGCCCCAGGAGGCCTGATAGAGCACGAGGCCCTTCTGGCGCAGCGGCTCGTTCATCGAGATCTTGACCTTGCGGTCCGCGCCGCCTTCGGTGACGACCACTTCGCTCGAGAACGACTTGGGCATCATCATGCGCGGGTGGTCTTCCTTCTCGAAGTCCTCGAGCGCCACCGAGAACGGCATGACCCACTGCTCGCGGCGCAGCTCGATCCCGAACTTGCGGCCGCCGAACTCGACCGTCCACGGGTCGCGCGACGCGCCCCACAGGATCGCTTCCTTGCGGGCGCCGTTCGCGCGGTCGACCAGCGCGACGTAGGCGCCGGCGATGTTGCCCTCGTTCTGCGCTTCCTTGGGCTGCTCGTCGAGGAAGTAGCCCTCGATCACCGGCACGCTCGCGCTCACCATCGGGCCCTTCGGCAGCACGCGGCAATTGGCGAGGAAGTGCGTGACCTCGATCTCGAACGGCAGGTCGGTCGAGCGCAGGCGCGCCTCGGCTCCGGGGACCGCGTTCTCGAAGAATTCCTGCTTCGACACGATCTCGCGCAGCTCACCCGAGGGCAGCGCCTCGCTGGCCGCGATCTCCCAGTGGTGGTAGCTCTCGAACGTGTTCGAGCGCTCGCCCTCGTACAGGGTGACGTGGCCGTCCTCGGCGAAGGCGAACTTCACGTAGCCCGCGACGATCAGCATCAGGATGCCGACGTGCGTGACGAGGATGCCCCAGGTCGACGAGTCCTTGCGCAAGCGCAGGATGCCGCCGAGGAGCAGGTTGACGAACAGCACGCCCATCACGAGCGCGGCGCCGGGCAGCGGGATCGCGATCGGGCCGGCCTTGTGGATCAGGAAGATGCTGTCGAAGTACTTGCGCTGCACCTCGAACAGGCCGGTGTTGACCTGCTCCAGCGTGCCGAGCCAGGTGAGCAAGCCGAGCAGCGTCAGCAGCGTGCAGCTCAGCCAGATGGACGACAGCCCGTCGACGAATTTCTCGATGAATCGCATGGTCATTGCACCGGGCGGAGGGAGCGGCAGAACTCGGTGAACGCGGACTTCTGGGCGTCGACGGCCGTGGCCGGGCCGGTCATCTTCACGAACAGCGAGCGGCCATCGAGGATGCAGACGGCGCCGAGCAGCGCATCCGCACCCGCGGCCGCGGTCGCGCTCGCCCCGCGCGTCAAGCGCACGATCACGCCCTCGGAGCCGTGCATCGGCACGCGCTCGAGCTTCGCGAGATCGCCATCGGTCAGCTGCTGCGCGCCCATCTGTGTGCACCAGCGGTTGAGGTTCGCGAGCAGGCCACCGCCGTCACCGGGCAGCAGCGTCACCCAGCACTCCGCGCCTTCGGCGAAGTAGGTCGTCTCGCGCATCGCCTTCGGCTCGCCGCGCTTCCAGCCCGCCGGCGGCGTCCACGCGAGCATCTCGCTGCGCATCGGATCCGCACCCTGCGCGACGGCGCCACCGGCCGGGCCGACCGGCGGATGACCCGCGGGCATCTCGCCAGTCGTGGGCTTGGTCGTGGTCTGGGGCTTCTGCTGGCCGGGCATCGGCGGGTGGTCGGCCGGCAGGCCCTGCGACGGGTCGATCGGCGGCGCGGTCTTCGCGCCGGAGCCGCTCGTCTCGCCTTCGTGCGTGTGGCCTTCGCCGCCGTGGAACGACATGGCGAGCGCCTTGAAGTTCTCGACCTGACCTTCGAGTTCCTGCGCGGGCCCGAGCATCTTGAGGAACAGCGATTCCTCCTGCCCGATCAGGATCAGGCCGACCAGTCGCCGGCTCGTGGGCTGCTGGTCACCGTTCATGCCGGTGAACTCGCCCGTGAAGTCGCAGTAGGTCGCGGCCTGTCCGAACCACTCGACCTTCGGCAACGCGGCGATGCTCGCCTCATCGAGCGCCGGCAGCGACACCTGCTGGCGCCAGCGATTGACGTTGCCCGCGAGGCCGCCGCCGGCACCGCCGAGCACCGTAAGGTAGCACTGCGCGTCCGGGTTCGACCCGACCTGGAAGTTGGGGTTGCGGAACTGCGCGGCGGGGAGCTCCTTCCAACCCGCCGGCATGGTCCAGTGCAGGCCGCCGTCCTCGGGGCTCGCCGCGTTGGTCTTGGCGCCCGCGAAGTCGCTCGCCGAGATGCCGAAGCGCTGCGCCGGCGACGCGTCCCAGCGCACCGCGCGCCCCTCGGGCTTGTACGTGAGCGGCGCGCTCATCTCGGAAGGCCCGTTGCCCGCCGGCCCGCAGGCCGCGAGCAGCAGGCCCGCCGCCGCGGCCGCAAGGCGGCTCTCCCGACGCTTTCCGACCTCGAGAAGACGAGCAAAACCCGACGCCTGCGCGGCGCGGACGGTGGAGGAGAGCGGAGCTTCCATGCGGTGCAGTCTAGGCGCGGCTACGCACCGCGTGCTTACGTCTCTGGGCGTACCGGGCGGGCACGATCGACGCACATGCGCTGCGCCAGCGCGGATCTCCACCCACCCCCAGAAACCCGTGCTCGACCCCTTCGGCCGCGGAAATGTTCGCGGTTGAGGTCGAGGCCGGAAGCTAGGAGCTAAATCCTTGGCTCTCAAGGCCTTACGTCAGAACTTACGGGTCGATTCCGGGCGCGGTCCCGGCCCGGGACGCCCGCGCCCACCCCGGCTGGCGTGCCCGTCCGCCCGTCCAGGCGCCCCGCGCCTCAAGCGCTCGTTCCGACGAAGTCGCCGCCGCCGCGGTTCCCTCCGCGATCCACAAAGCTCCGCCGCAGGGCTGGCGAGCGCTTCCTCGCGGCTCAGCCGTGCAGGTGGCGTTCCCCATCGTCGGGGAACCCGAAGTGCGTCGCGTCACGGCCGCGCACGAACTCGCAGAACAGCTCGCGCCGCCCGCTCGCGACCTCGCGCTCGCCGCCGGAGCAGTAGGGGCAGGCGAGGTGTTCCTCCGGCGTCCGCTTGTGCTGCAGGCGCTCGCAGAAGAGCTCCGTCAAGCGCATCGGTGCCATGTCCTGTTTCGCCGGCTTCACCATGACCGTTCCTCCGTGGCACCCGCCGCGACCGGGAGCGTGGCCTGCGCGCGCAGGCGCAGGTCGTCCCAGTCCTCGCGGAGGGCTGCATTCCAGGCCTCGACGTCGACCGTGTCCGCGCGGAAACGGTTCTGCAGCTCGAGGTAACGCCGCAGGGGCGCGAGCGAGAGCTCGGGCTCGACGTTGATCCGCGTGTGGCGCCCGCCGGCGATCTCGATCACCGGGAACAGCCCCGCGCGCACCGCCAGCCGCACCAGCTCGATGCCGTCCGCCGGTTCCGACTTCCAGCCGGTCGGGCAGGGCGCGAGCACGTGCAGGAAACGGAAGCCGCGCTCGTCGAGCGCGCGCCGGAACTTGCGCACCGCGTCGTCGGGATGCGCGAGCGACACCGAGGCCGCGTACGGAATGCGGTGCGCCGCGAGGATCGCGAGGATGTCCTTCTTGCGCAGCGTCTTGCCGCGGGGCGTCGTCGTGGTCACCGCACCTTGCGGCGTCGCGCTCGAGCGCTGGCCGCCGGTGTTGCCGTAGATCTCGTTGTCGTAGCAGACGTAGAGCACGTCTTCGTTGCGCTCCGCCGCCGCCGACAGCGTCGCCATGCCGATGTCGAACGTGCCGCCGTCTCCGGCCCAGCACAGCACGCGCGTCGGCTCGCCGTTCATCGCGGCCACGCTCGCCAGACCCGTCGCGACCGCCGCCGCCGAAGCGAACGTCGCGGCGACGACGGGCACGCCGTAGGCCGAACGCGGATACTGGCCCGGCGTCACGATCGCGCAGCAGGCGGGAATCACGAGCTGGATGCGATGGCCGTCGAGCGCGCGTTCGAGCATGTGGAACGCGATGCTCATGCCGCAGCCGCCGCAG
>JAPLOE010000139.1 GCA_026692705.1 Planctomycetota bacterium | reverse complement strand
CGCCTGGCGGCGCCGGACGGTGAGCCTGCGAATTGCCTCACGGTCCCTGAGTCGTATGCCGCCGCCGCGCTGCCGTCACGGCAGCGTGACGTTCTCGTTGTTGGCGTAGTGGCAGATCTCGCGCAGCGGATAGCAGGCGTGCGGCGCGTCGTGCTTCATGTGCGACCAGCGCAGCGCCAGCTCGCGTTCGAGGAACTGGTTGGCGGTCTCCCCGACCAGATGCAGCTCCTCGCCGGCGCGCGCGTCGAGCATGCGCTGCACCTCGTCGCGGACGATCTCGCCCGTGCGCACGAAGCCGTGGCTCGCGATGGCATAGGCCTTCGCGCGCTGGCGGATTTCCGCCAGTTTCTCGGGTGAATTGCGGCGCGCGTCGACGAACCAGCGCAGCGCGCGCTCGATGTCCGACACGTCCTCGGGCTCGACCAGCTTGCCGCGCACGCCGTCGAGCACGACCTCGGGGATGCCGTGCACGCGCGAGGAGATCACGAACGTGTCGAGCAGCATCGACTCGATGTTGACGAGCGGCGAGCACTCGTTGGTCGACACGAGCACCTGCGCGTCGGCCGCGACCATCACCGGGAAGCCCGAGGGACGCGGGCCCGTGAGGTGGATCTGGCCCGCGAATTCCGGGTCGATCGCCGCGACGATCTCCATGTGGAAGCTCTGCGGGCCCAGGTTGTCGGGGTCGAGGCGGCCGACGAGCGCGAGGTGGTGCTTGCCGCGCTCCTCGGACGGGAGCGAGCGCAGCATCGACTGGAACGCCTCCGCGAGGCGCTTCTGGTTCTTGCGGCGCTCGAGGCTGCCGACGCAGGCGAACAGCGTCCCGTCCTCGGGCACGCCGAACTCGGCGCGCAGCTCCGCACGCTGGTCGCGCAGCTTCACGCCCTCGCCGAGGATCGCGTCGACGTCGAAGCCGTAGGGCACCATGCCGACCTTGCCCTCGATCGCGGGGCAGAACAGCTCGATCTGCCGCACCGTGTCGTTCGAGGCCGTCAGCACGCGGTCGGCGGAGTGCAGCGCGTAGCGGTGCATCGCCTCGAGCGCACGCTGCGTGAACAGGTGGCCGTCGCGCTTGGCGACGTTGATGCCGTCGTGGAACCACCACACGACCGGGATGCCCTTCCAGCGCAGGAGCGGCGCGTAGGCGTACACCGGCGAGGCGTTCAAGAACACGACGTCAGGGTCGATCTCGTCGATCGTCTCGAGGATCTCGCGGTAGTTCGGCCACGTGTCCTGGAAATGCGCGATGCGGAAGTGCTCCGCCCCGACCTGGCCCTTGAAGTGCTCCTCCATCGGACCGTCACCGATGCCGAGCACCCACGGCTCGAACGAGGTGCCGAGCACCTCCATGCCGCGCAGCGCCCACAGCATCGCCGTGGGGGCGCCGGTCTTGGAAAGCTCGTGCGACACGAACAGCACGCGCGGCTTGCGGCGCCGGTGCGCGAGCCCCGGTGCGACGCGCGTGGACTCGAACTCGATCCCACCCGGCGTGCGGCGGCACTTGTCGAGGCAGCGCGCGCGCACGGCCTGCGTCTCGACGCCGATCTGGCCTTTCGAAAGCGCGCGCCAAAGCTTGAGCTCGCTCACGACATGCCAGTAGGTCGAGCCGTTCTGCGGCGGCTGCGGCGTCGTGTCGGGCTGCCGCTCGGCGAGCTGCAGCACGTGGCGCAGGTCGACGTCCGCGAGCTTGCTCGCGGTGTAGGCCGTGGCCCACTCCGGGCCGTCCTGCGTGGCGCAGCGGAACGGGCGCTCGGTGCCGATCCCGACCACGAGGTGTGCGTGGAACGGCGCCGCAACGCGCGCGTCGCGCCAGTCGCCGAGCCGCCAGGCGCCGAGCTCCGCCTCGTCGAGCACGAGCACGACCCGCAGGCCGGCGAAGCGCGCGGCCATGAGCGCCTCGGGCACGAGCAGTCCGAGGAACACCACCGCCGTCGCCTCGAGCTCGAACAGCTCGCGCAGGATCGCCTCGGCGCTCTCGTCACCGCGGATCGACAGCCGCCGCAGCGCGTGGTTCGCGGGCGGACGACGGTGCCAGAGGCTCAGGTCGAAGTCGACAGGCAGGCGGTCGAGGTCCCCGACGAGGACCGCTGCGTTCTTGGGAGGCGCCATGGGCTGGAGTCAGGAGCGGAGGCCGCTCGAAGGCGACGTTCATCGGCAAGGGAGGGCGAGCGGGCGGAGTCGGGCGCGCCGGGGGGAGCGGCGAACCCTGGGGCTCCTCAGGTCACCGCAGGGCGGTTTCCAGCGGGGCAGGGTAGCACGCGGAGGCACCGATCCGAGCGGGGCTCGTCGCCCGAGGAAACTTGTGCGGCTGCGGCCGAGAGCAGGACCACCGGGGAGCGTGAAGAAAGTTCCGACACATTCGGCTGCGCTCGTCGGAGTTCGAGCGCCCGGAGCGGGTCCAGCGGATCGCGGGTAGCCCGTTCACGGTGCGCGAGCGGCACCGGCCGCGCGGGCAGCACCGCGCCCCGTGCCGCCGGCCACAGTCGGCGTTCGCACGAGCTCCCCGGACCATTTGGCCCTTCTTCCCCTGCGCGGCGCCGAGCCCCCCCGTTCGTGTGGCCGAGCGCTTCGTTACCATTCTGCGCATGCCCCGCCCCCCCCGTGCTGCATCCCGCGCCGCGCGTGCCCCCCAGGCAATCTCCGGCTGGACGTTCCTCTCCAACCACGCGCACGTCCTGATCGTGCTCGCATCGGAGCCCGACCTGCGCATGCGCGACCTCGCGACGAAGGTGGGAATCACCGAGCGCGCCGTGCAGCGCATCGTCGGCGAGCTCACCGAGGCGGGGTACCTCGAGACGCAGCGCGAGGGACGCCGCAATCACTACCGCATCCACTCCGAGCTCGCGTTGCGCCATCCGATCGAGGCTCACCGCAAGGTCGCGGACCTGATCCGCCTGGGGCAGTGACCGGGTTCGCTCAGAAGTAGCCTTCGCGCTTCTTGCGCTCCATCGCGGCGTCCTCGTCGCGGTCGATCACGCGGCCCGAACGTTCCGACGTGCGGGAGTTCTGCAGCTCGGCGAGCACCTCGCGCACGCTCTTCGCCTTCGACTCGTGGCCCGTCGTCAGCGGATAGGCGCCGAGCGTGCGGAAGCGGACCGAGCGCGTCTGCACCGTCTCGCCCGGCAGCAGGCGCATGCGCTCGTCGTCGACGAGGATGCACTGGCCGTCGCGCATCACCACCGGCCGTTCGGCCGCGAAATACAGCGGAACCATCGGGATCTGGCGCAGCTCGCTGTACAGCCACACGTCGAGCTCGGTCCAGTTCGAGAGCGGGAACACGCGGATCGACTCGCCCTTGTGCACGCGCCCGTTGTAGAGGTTCCACAGCTCGGGCCGCTGGTTCTTGGGATCCCACTGGTGGAAGCGGTCGCGGAAGCTGAACACGCGCTCCTTGGCGCGGCTCTTCTCCTCGTCGCGGCGCCCGCCGCCAAACGCGGTGTCGAAGCCGTGGCGCGTGAGCGCCTCCTTGAGCGACTCGGTCAGCGTCAGGCGCGTGAACTCCGAGCTCGGCAGGTCGAACGGGTTGACCGCCGGGTCGTCGGCGGCGGCGCTCGCGTGCACGAGCATGCGCAGCCCGTAGCGCTCGGTGAGCTCGTCCCGCAGCAAGTACATGTCGCGGAAGTCCCAGCGGCAGTCGATGTGCAGCAACGGGAACGGGATCGGCGCCGGATGGAACGCGCGCCGCGCGAGCTCCAGCATCACCCCGGAGTCCTTGCCGATCGAGAACAGCATCACCGGGTTGGCGGCCGTCGCCGCGACCTCGCGGAAGACGTGGATCGACTCGGCCTCGAGCTGCTCGAGATGCCGGTAGCGGTCGAGCGAGCCTCGCAGCTGCGTGTTCATGCGCCCTGCCCCGCGCTGAAGCCCGGCTGCCCGTCGTACTGGAACAGCCCCTCGGTCTTGATGACGTCGCCGCCCTGTTCCGCGATGCGGCCCACGAGCGCGTGCAGCGCGGCGAACTCGACCGCGCCCTTGTCGCGCGCGACGAAGCGGCAGCGCCAGTGGTCGGTGCACAGCGTGTCGGCGTGGCCCGCGGGCCAGACCTTCACGCCGCGGTTGGTGATCATGGTCAGCTGCAGCGCGGGGCCGGCGGCCGCGAGCAGCTGCGCCGCGAGCGTGTCGACCGAGCCGGTGTGGTGCACGAACACGTCGATGCCGCTGCGCTCGCGCAGCTGCGGCGCCGGCTGCGACACCTCGACCTCGATCGGCCGGGAATTCTCGGGGAAACTGGCCACCTTCAGCCGCTCGGGGAGCGCGCCGAGGTTGGCGATCACCGCGTCGGCGAAGGCCAGCGTGCCGACGGGACGGCCGGGACGCAGGTCGGCGGTGTGGATGCCCTGCTCCAGCGTGCGCAGCCAGGCGTTGCGCAGCGTGGCCGCGTGCGAACCCAGCCCGACGTGCACGAGCAGCGCCACGGCCGACTGCAGCAGGCCCGAGGGGTTCGCGATGTCGCGACCGGCGATGTCCGGCGCCGAGCCGTGCACGGCCTCGAACATGGCGAAGCGACGCCCGATGTTGGCCGAGCCGCCCAGCCCGACCGAGCCCGACACCTCGGCCGCGATGTCCGACAGGATGTCGCCGTAGAGGTTGAGCGTGACGATGACGTCGTAGGCCTGCGGGCGCGTCGCGAGCCGCGCGGCGCCGATGTCGATGATCTGGTGCTCGGTGCCGAGCTCGGGGTACTCGCGCGCCACCTCGTCGAACACGCGGTGGAACAGCCCGTCGGTGAGCTTCATGATGTTGTCCTTGGTCATGCAGGTGACCTTGGACCGGCCGTTCGCGCGCGCGAAGGCGAAGGCGTAGCGCACGATGCGCTCGCAGCCCGCGCGCGTCACCAGCTTGAGGCACTGGTAGGTCTCGGGCGTCTGGCGGTGCTCGATGCCCGCGTAGAGATCCTCCTCGTTCTCGCGCACGACGACCAGGTCGATGCCCTGCGCGCTCGCGGGCAGGCAGGCGAAGCTCTCGCACGGCCGCACGTTGGCGAACAGTCCCAGCGTCTTGCGCAGCGTGACGTTGACCGACTTGTAGCCACCGCCCTGGGGCGTCGTGATCGGTCCCTTGAGCAGCGCGCGCGAGCGGCGGATCGCGGCCCACGCGTCGTCGGGGACACCCGTGGAGACGCCGCCCAGGTAGGCGCGTTCCCCCAGCGTGACGGGCTCGAGCTCGAGCGGCACCTGGGCCGCCTCTAGGATGCGCCGGACCGCCTCGGCGATCTCGGGGCCGATCCCGTCACCGGCGGCGAAGGCCACGGGAATGCGCTCCAGCGTGGCGTGGGGGGTGTCGGAGTGGGGGAGCGAGACGATCGGGTCGTGTTGGGAGCTTGTCGCCATATACGAAATGTAGATCGTGAATCCGGCGTCGCAAGTAAAGCCGGCCAGAAAAATGGCGCAGGCTGCCGCATTGGCCGATTGGCGCGAATCCGCCAACGCTGGGGGAGGGGGCGGCATCATGGAGGGCATGGGTGAGGCACGGGCGGTCGCGGTCGAGGAGCTGCTGGCGGAGTCGGACTGGGTCCGGCGGCTCGCGCGTGCGCTCCTGAGCGACCCGGATGCGGCCGAGGACGTCGCGCAGCAGACGCTCGTGGCGGCGCTCGAGCGGCCGCCGAAAGCCGACCGGCCGTTGCGGCCCTGGCTGCGGGTCGTGGTCGAGAATTTTGTTCGCATGCGGCGGCGGTCCGAGGGCGCGCGGTCCCGGCGCGAGGAGCAGGTGGCGCGCGCCGAGTCGGACACGTCGACCGAAGCCGCCTACGAACGCGTCGAGCTGCAGCGAACGCTCGCGAGCGAAGTGCTCTCGCTCGAGGAGCCGTTCCGCGAGACGGTCGTGCTCCACTACTACGCTGGCCTGACTTCGGTCGAGATCGCCAAGCGCACGGGTTCGCCGGAAGGCACGATCCGCTGGCGCTTGAAGCGCGGGCTCGAGCAGCTGCGCGAGCGGCTCGACCGACGCCACGGTGGCGATCGCACGGTCTGGCTGTCGGCGCTCGCGGGCTGGGTGAAGGAACCCGAGCCGGCGGTCGCCGTCGGTTCGATGGGAGTGCTGGGCATGCTGCTCGCCGTGCTCACGCTGGGGATCGCGGTCGCGGTGTTCGTCCGACGCGGCGGCAACGAAGGAGAGGTCACGGAAGTGGCGCAGCCGGGCGCGCTCGCGAGCGAAGTGCCACCGAGCGTTGCGGTCGGGGAGGCGCGGTCGCCGCTCGAAGAAGCCGAAGTGATCGTCCAGGAAGCCGTGGGGCGGAGCCTGCGCGCGCGAATCGTCGACGAAAAGGGCTGGCCCGTCGAGGGCGCGCGTGCGAGTGTCGGCCCGAGCGAGGCTCGCACGTCCGCCGAAGGTCAGTTGGCGCTGCGGCTCGCGCCCGAGATTCCACGCACGGAGCATCTGGCGCTCGAAATTCGAGCCGCCGGCTTCGTGAGCGAACGGCTCGATTTCGTGGCGCCGAACGATGGGGTGCTCGAGTTCGGTGAGGTACAGCTCGCGCGCGCGGGATCGCGGCGGATCACGCGTCGCTGGAGTCCGCGTGGGTGCGCGTCGAGGTGCTCGGCTCGCGCTGGGACGGTCTCGAGCCGCATCCCGTCGAAGAAGCGCGCTACATGGGCTCGTTGCTCCCCGATGACGCACCTTCCGCCGCCGTCGACGAACACGGAGCGTTTCGCATCGAGGGCCTGCGCGCGGGTTACGTGCGCCTGTGGTTCGGGGCCGCCGAGCACGAGGTGCACTGGGCCGACGAGCTCGCGGTGCGCGCCGGGCGGACCGTCGAAGCCGGAACGCTCGTCCTGCAGCCGCTCGATGCGCGCGGGTGCGTCGAAGGTCGCGTGCTGGACCCGCACGGGCAGCCGGTGGCCGGTGCGCTGGTCGAGTGCGCGCGCCAGTCGCTGCGCCAGCCGCTGTTCCGCGGCCACTCGAAGGCGCGTCGCACGACGGCCGATGCCGACGGGCGCTTCCGCATCTGGGTCGAGCCGAAGTCGCGGTACCACGTGGGCGCCGCCGATCCGCTCGAGCGCTTCCGCCCGGTTTCCATCGGCACGTTCGCCGCTGGGGACCAAGGCGTCGAGCTGCGGCTCGCGCAGTGGCGGCCTTTGGAGGTGCTCACCCTCGACGCCGAGGCTCGTCCGATCGCCGCCGCGAAGATCGAGCTCATCGACAGCGGGCGCGCGGAGCTTCTGGAGCGCGAGACGAAGCGGTGGAACGCGGGGCGGCTCCTCGCGCCGTGGTGCGACTTCGAGGTCGTGGTGCACGCGCCCGGTTGCCTGCCGGAGCGGCTCGGGCCGTTCAGCGCGCAAGACGGGCCCGTGCAAGTCGTCGCCCGGCCGGGGCCGGCGCCGCTCGTGCGCGGGAACGTGCGCATCGACGGCGTGGGCGCGGGCGAGGCGCGGGTCGAGTTCATGCTCGCGGCGGATCCCGCGCGTGGATCGGTGACGGTTCGCGAGCCGGGCTTCGAGCCGTTCCAGGCGCGCGTCGCGGCGGAGGCGGCGCGTCGCGAAGTGCGAGCCAGTGCCGACGGCAGCTTCGAGCTGGCCGTGCCTCCCGGGCGGGCCTTCTTCGTGCGCGTGTCGGCACCGCAGCGTGCTGCGCTGACTCTCGGGCCCTACGAATTGGCTGCGGGGAAGGAACTCGAGCTCACGTGCGACCTTCCCGTCGGAGGTTCGCTCGTCGGCATCGTCCTGCGCGCCGATGGGAAGTCGGCGGCCGGCACTCTGGTCGGCGTCTCGCGCGGCGACGGGCTGGTCGCGACGTGCCGCGTGGACGCCGGGGGAAGGTTCGAGTTCCGCGCGCTCGAGCCGGGTCCGTGGCAGGTGCGGCGGGTCGCACGCGAAGCGCTGGGGTTCGAGCCCATGCCGCTGATCCTCGGCGGTGCGGCGAGTCCGCGCTGGGACGTGACTGTCGTCGACGGTCGCGAATCCCGCTTCGATCTCACGCTCGACGAAACGCGCCGCACGCGACTGGGGGGCGCGCTCCGCTTCGACGGGCTCTCCGCGGGCCCTTGGGGCGTCGAGGCGCGGCTGGGAGCCCAAAGCGCGAGCGGGGTGCTCGACCCCGACGGGAACTTCGAACTCGAGCTGCCCCGCGAGGGGGACTGGGTGCTCGCCGCGCGCTGGTCGCCGCGGACTGGCAACGAATTCGAATACAGCGAACCTCTCGCTCGCTGGAGCGGCAGATTGAGCGTCGAGCGCGACTGGCCGGCGTCCATCCTCGAGGTCGACATCGGCGCGGACCGCGCGGGCCAGATCGTCAGCGCGATTCAATCAGGGCCGGGCGCTGCGAGATTCGCCGTGCACGCCCGCATCGACGTCACAGGCGTTGCGGAATTTTCGCAGGCGCCCGCAGGAGTGCTGCGCATCGAACTCGAGGATGGTGAATTCCTCGAGTGCACGCTCGCGGCCGGCGAGCGACGCAAGCTGGCTTGGCCGCGTCGCTGAGATCGGCGACGACGCTGAATGGCAATCCGCATTTCTGTCGATTCCGCACGAGGGAATGACTCCGAAGTCATGGAACAACGGTTGGAGCTGCAACGTCTCGCCGCCGTGATGGAAATATCACGCTGAATTGTGCCGCAGGGCGACTCGCGGCCCCCTAGGCTTCACCTCGACGTGCAAGCGAACCCTCCCGTTCGCATGCATGGCGCCCTGACGGAGCTCCATTCTTGTCGCGCCCGAATGACCAAGCGGTCACTTCGCCGGTGCGGCCAGACCCGATGTGCGCGCTAGGAGGCGAAATGCCGGTACAAGCGAAACTTCCCGTTCGCATGCTCGACGCCCTGACGGGGCTCCGTTTCATCGCGGCGTTCGCGGTGTTCATGTTCCACTCGAAAGAGCGGTTCCACGTGGACTCGTGGAAGCTCGGTTCGCTCGGAAGTTCCGCTGTCGCGTTCTTCTTCGTGCTCTCGGGGTTCATCCTGACGTACGTCTACGGAGATACGCTGAGCCGCGACAAGCTGCGCGCCTTCTTCGTCGCCCGCTTCGCCCGCATCTGGCCGGTGCACGCGGTGACGCTGGTGCTGTTCATCTGGATCTTCCGCGGAGCGAGCTTCCCCGTCGACGGTCGCGAGGTGGTGTCGCTCGTCCAGCAGGCGCTCCTGCTCCAGACCTGGTCGGTCGAGCAGGCGCAGATCTTCCAGTTCAATGGGGTGTCCTGGAGCATCTCGGTCGAGTTCTTCTTCTACGCGCTGTTCCCGTTCGTGTGCTTCCTGTCGCGCAAGGCCTTCCTGCGCGCCTACGGGCTCGTGGCGCTCGGCACGATCCTGATGCTCGTGGTCGCGGAAGTCTGGGTGCGGCAGGTCCCGGGGGTGCTGCCGCAGGCGCTGACGGTGTTCCATCTCGGCCCGCCGACGCGCCTGTTCGAGTTCATGACCGGCATCGCCGCCGCGCGCTGGTTCGCCGTGGCCGCCAACGCTCGGCGCAACGTCGCGCTCGACACGTCGCTCGAGGTCGGGTCGCTCGCGCTCGCGGCGGGTGCGTTCTACGTCGCCAACTTCACCCCGACCCTGTACGTCATCGACAGCTGGTTCGGAGCGGCCGTGATGAAGTCGTACCTGTGCCACGGACCGGTCTACGCGCTGCCCTTCGCGGCCGTGGTCGTGGTGTTCGCGCGCAGCCGCGGCCTGCTGGCCCGCCTGTTCTCGCTGCCGGGGTTCGTCTACCTCGGGGAGATAAGCTACGCGTTCTACATGGTGCACTCGATCGTGATCCTCGCGGTCGTCCGGTTCGGCGGGTCGATCGCTGCGGACTGGCAGCTCGGGATCCTCGCGAGCTTCGCCCTGACGCTCGCGGCCTCGACGATCCTGCACGAAGGTGTCGAGCTGCCGTTCCGCGACGCGTTCACCCGGCTCCTCATGGGGCGCCCGAAGGAGGCGCTGCCGTCGCTGGGGCGCGGGTTGGGCGGGTTCGCGCGCAACTCGGCGGCGCTCGCCTCGGTCGTGCTCCTCGTGGTCGCCCCGATCGGCATCGCGCGCGTGTCGGCGATCCGCACGACGGTGGTGGCGTCAGAGTGCATCGGGCGCACGCTGCCGCGGTTGCGCGACATCACGTTCGAGAACGAGGCGCGCATCCTGGGCGTCGGCACGCGGCGCAAGAGCGAGGGCCTCGAGCTGTCGCTCGTGCTCGAACCGTTGCCGAAGGCGCGTCGAGACCTGTTCCTGCACATCTCGGACGGTGCCGGCAACGTGCTGCGGCAGAGTCACTTCACGTTCACGCCGCTTCGGGACGAGCGGGGTCGCGAGCTGCAGCTCGCCTCCGCGCTGCTGACCAAGGCCGAGCTCGAGGGCGCGACCACGCTCGGCGTCGGGTTCTGGAGCAAGGAAGCCGGAGCGGCGGGCGCCGACCGTGGACCGCTCAGCATGGGCGGCCACCGGCTCGACGTGTACCGCATCGGCGGTCGGCGCATGTCCGCGATGAAGTGACGGTGCTGGCTCAGGGCGCGAAGGTCGCGGTGAGCATGTCGGTCGTGTTGAAACCGGCGCCGATGCTCGCGGGATCGCGGTAGAGCACCTGGAAGCGCCAGGTCGAGCCCAAGGTGACCGCGGAATCGAGGCCCAGCGGGCTCGAGAAGTCGAAGCTGCGCAGCGCTCGCCCGTCGGCGTCGAGCGGCAACGGCTCCGGTGAACCGGGGAGCTGCGCGCCCACGCACAACGTGCCGTCGCCGAAGGGGATGCTGGTCGCGCTCGCGCCCATCGCGAGCAGGCCGAGCCGATTGGCCGGTGCTCCCGTGACCACGAGCCGGAAGTCGGAAACGCCAGCCGTGACCGAGCCGCCCCAGTCGAGCCGCGCGGCGCGGCCCGTGGAGTTCACGCTCGCCGGGCACGAGCGCGTCGGGTGTGGCGCATCGGTGTAGTACAGCATCGAGCCGCCCGACTCCGGCATGTCGAACCGGACGCGCCGGGGTGCTCCGGCGAAGGCGCCGCCCTCGAACAGCGCAACAGCCGCGCCGTACTGCTCGCCTGTCGCCGCCCACGAGATCTCGTACGCGCCGCGCTTGAGCCACGTGCCGTCGTGCTGGCGCACGTACAGGTACATCAGGCCGCAGTCGGGCACGCCCCACGTGTCGCCGAACGGCGCGCCGACGAGTGCGACGTTGCCGTGCAGCGCGACGGCGGTGCCGAAACGATCGCCAGCGTGCAGGTAGGAGTGGTCGAGCGTCGCGACGAGCTGCCAGTTGCCGTTCGAGTCGAGCTCATGGATGTAGGCCGCACCCGCGTCGACGTCGGTGCCGCGGTCGCGTCCCGGCGCACCGACGATCACGCGCGTCCCGGAGATCGCCACCGACCAGCCGTAGGCGTCGTCGCCCGTGAGGCCGGGGACTTGCAGCCAGGTTCCGTTGCCCCATTGCACGCCGTCGCTCGCTGTCTGAATGAAGGCGAGGCCGGGGCCGAGCTCCTGAGTCAGGACGCGCCCGGGCGCGCCCACGATCGCGATCGTTCCATCGACGCCGACCGAGCGGCCGAACTGCGAGCCGTTGGTGGAGCCAGTTCCTGCGACGAGCTGCGTCCACAGGCCGCTCTCCTGCAGACGGAACGGACGCACCTGAGGTCCCGCGTACTGCGGTGCACCCGCGAGCAGCGTGCGGCCCTTCAGCGCGAGGCTCGTGCCGAGCAGGTCGCCGGGCTGCGCGAAGCTCTGGAACGTCTGCACATGGACCCACGCTCCGCTCGCATCCCGGCGGTAGTAGTGCAGGAAGCCGTTGGTGGCTTGGGGGGAGCCGACGACGAGCCGGTCGCCGTCGATCGCGACCGCGGCTCCGAAGTGCGCGCCGGCCTGCGGAACGGGCGCGACGAGCTGCACCGTGGTCGTCCACGCAAGGTCGGGATTGCGCCGCATCATGCGCACGGAACCTGCATCGACGAGCCCGTTGACGTCGTCGTCGGGGACGCCGATCACGCCGTGACCGTCGGTGAGCGCGACGGCCGCGCCGAAATGGTCGTAGGGCTGACCGTCCGGGGAATGCTGGTTCAGGCCGGCGTAGTTCTGGGCGCTGGCGGTGCTCGCGAGAAACAGGGCTGCAAACGCGATGGCGAGGGTCTTCATGGTTCGACCTTCCGTTGCGAGCGGAGTTGTTCCGTCACACTGGGCGAGCTTGGTTCTTCGCTCCATGGGCCCTACAGGGCAGGGCGCGAGTGGAGATCGCGCACGCGGCTTCGCTAGTCTCGTCTCGCTCCCTCGACGTGCCATGAACGATCCCGCCAGTTTCCCCGTGAACGACTTCGGCCCCGCGATGAAGGGCCTCGTCATCGGCGGGCTCGGCATCTTCCACGTGTTCCTCGCGCAGTTCGCGATCGGCGGCGGGATGCTGATGGCGTACTTCCAGTGGCTCGCGATGCACGGTCGCGAGCCGAAGGCGCGGCTCGTGCTCGACAGCTACTTCCGCTGGCTCGTGCTGGTGAGCTTCGTCACCGGCGCGATCACCGGCGTCGCGATGTGGTTCACGAGCATCCAGATCTCGCCGGCGACCATCGGCGTGATGGTTAGCGAGTTCCACTGGATCTGGGCGACGGAGTGGCTGTTCTTCTGGGTCGAGGTGCTCGCGGGGTACGCGTTCTACCGCTACGGGAAGCGCCTCGACGACCGCACGCGGCTCGCGCTGCTCGTCACGTACTCGATCGCGGGCTGGGGCTCGCTCTTCTGGATCAACGGCATCCTCTCGTGGCAGCTCACGCCGGGTGAATGGGTCGCGACGCACGACCTGTGGGCCGGTTTCTTCAACGCGACGTTCTGGCCGAGCCTCGTGTACCGCACGATCGCCTGCGGCGTCATCGCCGGGCTCGTGATGGCCGTGATCGTCAACACGATGGGGGAGCTCGACCGCGAGGACCGGCGCAGGCTCGTGCACCACTCCGCGCGCTTCATGCTGCCGGTCGTCGCGATGCCGCTCGTCGGCGCATGGTTTCTCGGCGCGTTTCCGGCGGACAGCCGCGAGTGGGTGATGGGCGCGAGCGTCGCGATGACGCTGTTCCTCAACCTCACGATCGGTGCGAGCGCGCTGATCGGCGGCTACGTCGTGCTCGGCCTGTGGAAGCAGCGCCTGTTCATCAACGGCGCGACGGCGACGCTGCTGCTCGCGCTCGCGTTTGGAGCGACGGCCGGCGGCGAGTTCGTGCGCGAAGGTGCGCGCAAGCCCTACACGATCCGCGAAGTGCTCTACTCGAACTCGATCCGGCCTGAGGATGTCGCGCGCCTGCGCGTCGAAGGCTGCACGAGCGGCGACCCTTATCCGCTGCGCGACGCGGCGACGTATCCGAGCGAGCAGCTCGTGAAGGGCGCGCTCGTGTTCCGCAACCAGTGCGCGATCTGCCACACGATGTCGGGCGTCAACGCGCTCGAGCACCTGATGGGTTCGTGGACGATCGACCAGCAGCGGCTCAACGTCGCCAAGCTGCAGTGGACGAAGGGTTTCATGCCGCCGTTCGCGGGCACGCCGGAAGAGCTCGAGGCGCTCGTGCAGCTCGTGCGCTGGGAAAGCGCGGACCGGCCGGGCGCGTGGGAGGCGAGCACGGACCGTGAAGCGCTCGAGCAGATCCGGCGCTGGCTCGACGAGGCCGGCACGGGCCCGGCGAGCGCGGGAGGCGGGCGATGAACCTGTCGTTCCCGTTCGAGCTCGCGTGGCCGACGTCGGGGTACGTCGCGCTCTACCTCGTCACTCTGCTGATGCACGCCCTGTTCATGTCGTACGTCGTCGGCGGAGCGCTCGCGGTGGCGTTCGTGCGCCTGCACGGGGTGCGCGAGAACGGCCCGGTGACCCGCACGTTCATCGACTGGCTGCCGTTCGCGCTCTCGGCCGCGATCACCGCGGGCGTCGCGCCGCTGCTCTTCGTGCAGATCCTCTACCAGCGCGAGTTCTACACGGCGAACTTGCTCTCGTTCCACCGCTGGATGTCGATCCTGCCGGTGCTGATCGGCGCGTTCTACCTGCTCTACCTGCTGAAGGCTCGCCCGCACGCGCGACGGCTGTCGGCGGCGGTCGCGAGCGCCGTGGCGTTCAGCGTGATCTTCGTCGCATGGTCGTGGGTCGAGAACCACATGCTCTCGCTGAATCCCGATGTGTGGGTGAAGCAGTACGAGAGCGGCGCGATGGCCTACCGCGATCCGGCCGTGTTCCTGCGCCTCGCGTTCTGGGTCGCGCTCGCGCTTCCGACGGCCTGCTGGCTCGTCACGCTGCAGATGCGCTTCGGCGCGAGCGGAACTGAGCCCGAAGAGGCGCTCTTCGCGTCGCGCAAGCTCGCGCGCGTCGCACTGGGGTTCCTGGTCGTCGCCGCCGCGCTCGCGCCGTTCGTGCTGCGTGGCACGCTGAGCCTCTCGCCCGTCGACGAAACGCACCTCGACGGCGCCGACCTGCCGTACTTCGCGCTGGCTGCCGTCGGCCTGCTGTTCACGCTCGGCGGCTGGCTGCGGCTGCAGCACCTTCCGCGACTCTCCGGCCTGTGCGTGGTCCTCGGCTCGCTCGGCCTCGCGCTCACGTGGTGGGGCGTGTTGTGCGCGCGCGAGCTCATCCGTCTCGCCCGCCTCGACCTCGACACGCTCACGCAGCGCCACGCCGAGCTCGCGACCTCCTCAGGCCTCGTCGTTTTCCTCGTCTTCGCCGTGCTGGCGCTGCTCGTGACCGCGTGGATCTTCCGCCGCGTCGCGCGTTCGCTCCGCCAGTCGAAGTGACGAGCGGAGCGAAGTTGGCGGGCGCGACGACTGCGCCTACGGACAGAACGTGACGCTCAGCGCGTTGGAGAGCACGACACCGGTTCCATCGGGGTGCGCGCCGTCGCGCAGCCACCACTGGAAGCAGCGGGTCTCGCCGGCGAGGGCGGGCACGAGCGGGAAGCTGAACGAAGTCGCGCCGGCGGCGTCGAGCTGGCGCAGCGGCGTGCGCAGCGCAGGCGCGCTCACGCACTTCCAACCGCCGAGCCACGGCAGGCTCGACGCGTTGCTTCCGTAGAAGCACAGTGCGTTGCCCGACGGCAGGCCGCCGCTCAGGGTCAGCGAGAAGCCGCCGCCGGCGACGCTCGTGCTGCCGCTGAAGCCGATCGTCGGGAGCGTCAGGGCCGACGTGAGCTTCGCCGTGCAATAGGAAATCGGAGTGGGGCAGGCGACGTCGAACGCGCGCGTGCCGAGGCGGTAGGCGGTGAACGGGCTCGCCGTGAAACGGGCGCTCGCGAGCAGCGCGCGGCCGGACCCGAGTCCGACGGTCGCAGGGCCGACGTCCGACACGCTGCCCGCCTCGATCGCGAGGCCCGGGCCGTCGAGCACGACGCCGGCTGCACTCACGCGCACCGCGTAGATGTCGCTGCGCTGGTCGATGCTCGACGTCACGGCTCGCTGGTCCTGGAACGCGAGCACGTACTCGTTGCCGTTCCAGCACGGGGCCGGGAGGAAACGCTCGCCGGTCGCGGAAGCGGCCACGGACACCGGAGCGGCGTCGAGGAACGTCCCGTTGGCGTCGACGCGGCGGAACTGCACGCGGCGCGTGAGGTTCGAGGCCGTGCCCGAGGTCCACGCGATCAGCGCTTCGTTGCCCGAGGAAGCGAGCTTCGCCGAGCTGTTGTACGTGTTGAAGCCACCGGCGACCCAGAAGGCCGTCGTCGCAGCGCCGTTCGAGTCGACGAACGCGGCCTGCACGTCGCAGTGCGTGTCGGAGACCGAGTAGTTGCGCTGCCAAGCGACGAGCCAGCGACCACCGACGACCGCGACGTCGGGTTCGACGGCCCAGCTCGAGGCGGCGAAGGGAATCGAGAGCGTGGGGCCGAGCACGAGGCCGTCCGAGCCGCGCACGCGCACATAGGTCGGGAACGCCTGCACAGGGAACGTCGCCGTCGCGCGCGCGAACACGACGAGGAAGTCACCGCCGAGCGCCGCGAGTTCCGGCGTCGCTCCGCTGCCCAGCGAGATCGGCGTGGGGTCGAGCAGCACGCCCGCCGCGGAGAGCCGGCGCGCGAACACCGTCGGCGTCGAACCGGAATTCCACGTCACGAGGTACTCCGCGCCGTCCCAGGCCACCGACGGATCGCCGTCGAGCGGGCCGCTGGAGAGCTCGATCGGCTCGGGATCGAGCGGCAGACCGAGAGCGTCGAGCCGCGTGGCGAGAATGCGCCGCTGCCCCGAGATTTCGCTCTGGAACACCATCAGCGACTGGCCGTTGCCGTGCGCGAGGTCGGCCTTGGCCTGCGCGGGAGCGCCGAGGCTCAGCGCTCTCTCTGCGCCGATCGCCGCCGGACCCTGCACGCGCGCGCCGAAGACGTCGAGGCCTTCGTAGCTGCCCGCACGGTCGTCGCTCCACACGACCTGCACTCCGCCACTGGCGTGCGGCGCGAGCGCCGGTTGCGCGAACGTCGCCGCGGGAGTCGGATCGGAAGCGAATCCGTCGCCGTCGAGCGCGACACCGGCAGCGCTGATGCGGCCGAGCTTCGGGCCCGCGTTGTCCCAGCTCACGAACCAGTTCGTGCCGTCGAAAGCCGGGGCGCAGTCGGGGCCCGAGCCGTAGGCGAACAGTGAGCAGACCGCGATCGGGTTGACGTCGAGCAGCTGACCCGCGGAGCTCACGCGGGCAGCGCCGACCTCGCGCCAGATCGAGAGCGGCCGATCCCAAGCGACGAGGAACTGCGATCCGTTCGAGCCGACGCGCGCGCCGAGATCAGGGCCGCTCGTCGCTCCAATCGTGAACGGAGCGGCGTCCTGCCACGCGAGGTTCGAGCCGAAACGTCGACCGACCACGTCGTCGTCGGTCGCGCTCGCGTAGCGGCTCCACACGAGCAGGAACGACGTGCCCGCGTGCGCGAGCTGCACGGTGAACAGCTGCCCCTCGGGCATCAGCGAAACCGGCGTCGGATCGAGCAGCACACCTGCCGCCGACACGCGGGCCGCGCGCAAGTTGGCCGAGCCCCCGGACGTTCCCTGCGCGACGACGACCCAGTTGTTGCCGTCGCTCGCGAGCGCGTTCGTGCCGATGTCGGAGAACGAGTAGGGGAGCACGACGATCGGCGCCGCATCGAGCACTTGCCCGGCGGGCGAGACACGCGCTCCGACCATCGCGGCCGAGTAGATCGAGCCACCCGGCGCCTGCGACTTCCACGCGACGAGCCAGTTCGAGCCGTTCCACGCGACCCGCGGCGCCGAGTCGTCGCCGGGCAAGGTCGCGATCGGGAACGGAACGGTGTCGAGGGGCGCACCCGTTGCGTCCAGGCGCAACCCGAAGATGTCGAGGCCCGACTCGGGGCCACTGCTCGAGAGCGAGGCCCTGCGGTCGGCCCACACCACGAGCGTCGTCGAGCCGCCGCGCGCGATCGCGGGCGCCGACTGGTCGCCAGTGGCACGGCCGATCAGCGCGTCTCCCGCGGCTTCGATGCGCGGAGCGAGGCTGGGCGTCTGGGCCGTGGCGGTGGCGGCGAGGAGGACGAACGAAAGCATGTGGACGGATCTCATGGGCGCGGCTCTCCGGAGAGGAACTGACCTCCACCGTGGCACGCGCTTTCGCCCACCGCCATTGGCTCGAATCCGTACGGCTTGACGTGGGGAGCCGGAATCGATCTCTCGATTCGTCCGGAAGTGGTGGGGATTTGGGCGTACGTGCCAGGGCGGAGATGCGCTAGCGAGCGGCCGGCAGACGCGCGCTGACGGTCAGCAGCTGGAGCTGCGTTTCCTTCGGAAGAGCGGCAAACGTGGCGTGCGCGGCCGCGAGGTCCACGGGCTCCTTGCGCTCCGAACGCAGCACCGCGGCGACGAACCGCAGCAGCGGGTCGGGCGAGTTGGTGAGGCGCTCGAGGTCGCTCGCGAGCAGCTCGGCGGAACGGAAGTACACGAGGAACGTCGCGGCGTCGGGCGCGAGGTCAGGGACGGCGAGCCAGGCGAGCGCGAGCTCGTCGGCGCGGCGCGTGTGCAGCTCGGGCCACCGCGTCGAGCTTGCGCAGCCACTCGAGCCATTCCGCCTCGACCGCGGCGGGGTTCGTCGCGAGCACGGCGCGCGCGCGTTCGACGAGCGTGCCGCCCGCGTTCCGCTCGAGCTGGAAGCGCACGAACGAAAGCGAGAGCGTGTAGCGCTCCTCGAGCTCCGCGCTGTCGAGCCCTTCGCTCGTGGTCCAGCCGACGAGCTTCTTCGCGGCGCCCGCGTCCGCGAACTCGCGCGCTCGCGCCAGATCTGCCGGGAACGGATCGCCGATCCACTCGCCTTCGGACTGGACCGGACGCTCGAACTCCTGCGCGAAGCCCTCGTTGAACCACTTGGGACCCGCGAGGCCCAGCCGCCGCGCATGGACGTGCGCGAGCTCGTGCCGCAGCGTCTCCATGCGCATCCACGCCCGCTCCCGCGCGTCGCGAGTGTCGCGCGGCACGTAGAGCAGCAGGAAATCCTCGGCGAAAGCGAGAGGCCTTCGAAACCACCTGCACCGACGCCCTCGCGGATTCCCGCCTCGACCTCGAGGTCGAGCAGGTACACGCGCACCGGCGCTCCGCTCTCGCAGCCGAGCAACGCTCGCACGAGCCCGTCCGCATGCGCAGCCGCTTCGGCCCAGGCCTCGCGTGCCTCCGGATCGAGCGCCGCATGCACCTCGACGCCCTCGTGCACGACGACCTGCGGGCAGCGTTCGTCGAGATACCTGACGAGCTCCGGCCCCGACAGCAACTTCGGCGCCACGCAGGCCGCGAGCACGGCGACGATCAGGAGCGGGCAGGCGCGCATGCCCGCAGATTCCCGCGGGCCGGCGCGCCTGTCCAGCCTCGTCAGATCGTGAAGTACTTGGCGCTCGGATGGTGGCAGATGAGCGCCGAGGTCGACTGCTCGGGTTCGAGCTGGAATTCCTCGGAGAGCGTGATGCCGAGTTTCTTCGCGCCGAGCAGGTCGAGCAGTTGCTCCTGGTCGGCGAGGTTCGGGCAGGCCGGATAGCCGAAGGAGAAGCGCGAGCCGCGGTAGCCCTGCTTGAAGAGCTCCTTCATGTCGCGCGCGTCGTCGGCGGAGAGGCCGAGCTCGGCGCGGATCTGCTTGTGGATGTACTCGGCGAGGCCCTCGGCCGCCTCGACCGACAGCCCGTGCAGGTGCAGGTAGTCCTGATAGCGGTCGGCGGCGAACCACTCGCGCGCGACGTCGCTCGCGCGTTGCCCGATCGTGACGACCTGCAGCGCGACCACGTCCGGCACTCCGTCGCGCCGGAAGAAGTCCGTGATGCACAGGTTCTTCTTGCCGCGCTGGCGCGGGAACGCGAAGCGCGCCGCGGTGCGTCCCTCGTCCTTGGGATCGAGCAGCACGAGCGTGTCGCCTTCGGGAACGCACTTCCAGTAGCCGTAGGCCGCGCGCGGCTCGAGGATCTTCTCCTTGGCGCACTGCCGTGCGAGATCGACCAGGATCGGGCGCACCTTGTCATCGATCAGCTTCGCGTAGTCCTTCTGCGGCTTGCCCTTGCGGCGGTAGCCCCACTGGAACTGGAACAGCGTGATCTCGTTGATGTAGGCGAAGATCGACTGCAGCGGGATCGACTCGACGAGGCGGGCGCCAAGGAACGGCGCCGTCGGGTACGTGATGTCGCGCGGGAGCGCGTCGGAAGTGAAGTGCGGCTCGGCGACTTCCGGTGCGGGGCGAGCGGCGCCCGACTGCGGCTCGGCCGAGCCCGAGAGCGCCTTCGACGTGCCCGCGGCCGCGCAAGCGACGGTTTTCACCGGGATTTCGGCCTCCGCGAGCGCCATGGGCACATCGCTGTCCTTCTGGAACGCGCGCGGCGCCGGCTTCTCCTCGCCGGACAGCACGCGCTCCATCACCGCGAGACCTTCGAACGCGTCCTTCGCGTAGTACAGCGGTCCCTCGTACACCTTGCGCAGGTCGTGCTCGACGTAGCGCCGCGTCAGCGCCGCTCCCCCGAGCACCACGGGCACGCGCACGCCGCGCCGGTTCATCTCCTCGAGGTTCTCCTTCATCACGACCGTGCTCTTCACGAGCAGGCCGCTCAGGCCGATCACGTCGGGCCGGTGCTCGTGCGTGACGTCGAGGATGTGCTGGATCGGCTGCTTGATGCCGAGGTTGTAGACCGTGTAGCCGTTGTTGGAGAGGATGATGTCGACGAGGTTCTTGCCGATGTCGTGCACGTCGCCGCGCACGGTGGCGAGCACCATCTTGCCGCGCGTCTGGCCGTCGACGCGCTCCATGTGCGGCTCGAGGAAGCGCACGGCGGCCTTCATCGTCTCCGCCGACTGCAGCACGAACGGCAGCTGCATCTCGCCGCGCCCGAACAGGTCGCCGACGGTCGCCATGCCGGCGAGCAGGTCGACGTTGATCACTTCCAGCGGCTTTTTCAGCGTGATCGCGCTCGCGAGGTCCTCCTCGAGTCCCTTGCGCTCGCCCTCGACGATGCGCCAGCGCAGCCGCTCCCACAGGTCGGGCGGCATCACGCGTTCCTTCTTCGCCGCGACCTGCGCGCCCTCGAACAGCTTCAGGAATTCCTGCAGCGGGTCGTAGCCCTCGCGGCGGCGGTCGAAGATCAGGTCCTCGGCCACTTCGCGCGCGCGCGGGTCGATGCGGTGCAGCGGCACGATGCGCGCGGAGTGCAGGATCGCCGCCGTGAGCCCCGCTTCCTGCGCGTGGTGCAGGAACACGCTGTTGAGCACGTGCCGCGCGGCCGCGTTGAGGCCGAACGAGATGTTCGACACGCCGAGCAGCGTGCCGACGCCCGGCAGCTCCGCGCGCACCTTGCGGATGCCTTCGAGCGTCTCGAGGCCGAGCCTGCGGTCGTCGTCGTTGCCGGTCGCGATCGTGAACGTCAGCACGTCGAAGAGCAGGTCTTCGGGCCGCAGCTTCCAGTCCTCGACGCACAGCCGGTACAGGCGGCGCGCGATGCGCAGCTTGTCGTCGGCGGTTTTCGCCATGCCCTGCTCGTCGATCGTGAGCGCGACGAGCGCGGCGCCGTGCTCCCTCGCGAGAGCGAGCACCTTCTCCGCGCGCTCGACGCCTTCCTCGAGGTTGATCGAGTTGATGATGCAGCGCCCGCCGCACAGCTTGAGCGCCGCGTCGATCACCGGCGGCTCGGTCGAGTCGATCATCAGCGGCGCCGGCACCTCGGTGCGGTAGCGCACGACCGCCTTGGTCATGTCGCCGACCTCGTCGCGCCCGACGTAGGCCGCGCACAGGTCGAGCAAGTGGCTGCCCTCGCGCACCTGCTCGCGGCCCATCTCGACCTGCGCGTCGACGTTGCCCGCGAGCAGGTGCTCGCGGAAGGCCTTCGAGCCGTTCGCGTTCGAGCGCTCGCCGACGTACAGCACCGAGTTTTCCTGCAGCAGCGGCACCGCCGTGTACGTGCTCGTGATCGCGGGCTGGAAGCTCGGCTTGCGCGCCTTGGGCTTGCGCTGGCCGACGGCGCGGATCACTTGCGCGAGGTGCTCGGGCGTCGTGCCGCAGCAGCCGCCGACCATGCTCACGCCGTCCTCCTCGATGAAGCGCACGAGCCAGTCCGAGAGCTCCGCCGGAGTCAGCGGATAGTGCGGATGGCCGTCGACGAGGTGGGGGAGGCCGGCGTTGGGATAGACGCAGATCGGCTTGCGGCAGGTCTGCCCGAGCAGGCGGATGTGCTCGCTCATCTCGCGCGGTCCGGTCGCGCAGTTGAGGCCGATCATGTCGATGTCGAACGGATCGAGCAGCGCGATCGCGGCCGCCATCTCCGTGCCGACGAGCATCGTGCCGGTCACTTCCATCGTGACGCTGACGATCACGGGCAGCGTCGTGCCCGCTTCCTTCTGCGCCGCGCGCACGGCGGACAGCGCGGCCTTGACCTGCAGCGGATCCTGGCAGGTCTCGAGCAGGAACGCGTCGACGCCGCCGTCGATCAGGCCCTGCGACTGCACGAAGTACGAGGCGCGCAGCGTGTCGAAGTCGGCGTGGCCGAGCGTGGCGAGCTTGGTGCCCGGGCCCATCGATCCGAGCACGTAACGCGGCCTTTCCGGCGTCGAGAAGCGCACGGCGGCCTTGCGCGCGATGCGCACCGCCGTCGCGTTGATCTCTCGCGCGCGTCCTTCGAGCCCGAACTCCGCCAGCACGTGCGCCATGCCGCCGAAGGTGTTGGTCTCGACGGCGTCGCAGCCCGCGGCGAAGTAGCGCGCGTGGATGTCCTCGATCACGTCGGGGCGCGTCAGGTTGACGACCTCGCTGCAGTTCTCGAGGCCGAGGTAGTCGCGCTCGAGCTCGAGCTGGGCCGCATGGATCTGCGTGCCCATCGCGCCGTCGAGGAACAGGACGCGCTCCTTGAGCGCCTCACGGAAGCTTTTCGTCATCGGATGCCGTGCTTGGTGGGTGGGGGAGGAGCTCAGCGGCCGCGGCGTGCGCTGGCGACGAGCGTCATGAAGTGCGGCGGCTGCGGATCGCGCGCGGCGCGCGTGACGACGACGTTCGTGAAGCCCGCGGCCTCGATGCGGCGCGCGAGCTCGGCCTCGGTGAAGCCGAGGTGGACGTGCTCGAGCTTCTCGCGCACCCAGTCCTCGCCGTGCGCGAGCAGGTCGAGCACGAGCAGCGAACCGCCGGGCATCAGCACGCGCGCGGCCTCGGCGAGCGCGCGCGCCGGATCGTTGGCGTGGTGCAGCGCCTGGCTAAGCACGACGACGTCGTGGGACGCGTCGGAGAGCGGCAGGTCCTCGATGTCGGCCTCGACCGTGGTGATGTTCTCCAGCCCCTGCTGCTTCGCGCGCGCCGAGAGCGCGGCGAGCATCTGCGGCGAGATGTCGACGGCCGTCACGGACTCCGCGGTCTCCGCGAGGAGCAGCGTGAGCAACCCGTCGCCGATGCCGAGGTCCGCGTAGCGACCGTGCGGGCACAGGCGCGCGAGACCGCGCGCGAGACCTTCCCACGTGCGGCCGGGAAGCAGCTGCTCGCCGAAGCTCGCGGCCACGCGGTCGAAGTACGTGCGCTTCTGGGCGCGACGCGCCTCGCGCAGCACCTCGAGCCCCGCGAGGTCGGCGCCGAACTCCGGGCTCTCGGCGTTGTCGCGCAGGACCTGATCGAGGATCGCCGCCGCCGGCCCGGGCGCGATCGAGTACAGCGCGCGCCGTCCCTCGCGCCGGTCGCTCACCAGCCCGACTTCCTTGAGCAGGTTCAAGTGCGTCGAGACCCGGCTCTGCCCCATGTTGAGCACCTCCATGAGGTCGGTGCCCGAGAGCTCCTCCTGCGCGAGCAGGTGGAGGATGCGCAGGCGGGTGTCGTCGGCGAGGGCCTTGAGCAGACGCGAGGTTCCGGTGAGACCTATCATGGCATCAAGATTAGTTGATAGGTCTATCGGCGCAAGGCTCCTGCCAACCTTCGCCATGGCTTCCGTGGATCCCGTCGCCGCCCGGAAGGCGCTCCCCGCCCCTCGCGGGAAGGGGAGGATTGTTTTCAGACACGTGCTTGGGGCCTCCGAAGCAGGAGGCGCTCGATCCCCACGCCCCCGGGGTTCCCCCAATGAGCGCCCCCACCCAACTACCCCTGCGTCCCCTGTGCCTTGTCGTCGTCGAAGGAGCCCTCGTCCTGCCCGCTTCGGGCCGGGAGAGCCCCGACAGCGGCTGGATCGATGTCGACGTACCTTCGCTCGAGGAAGCCTGCCAGATCGCGGCCGCCAACGATGGCGCGCTGGTGATCGCGAGCTGGAGTGCCCCGGCGCCGCAGGAGTTCGTCAACGCGCTGCGTTCGGTCCGTTTCGCCGCGGTGGTCGAGCCCGGTGACGTGGCCGCGATGGCGCAGGCCCACGAGGCCGGTGCGGTGCGCGTGATCGAGCGCGGCCGCCCGCCGGAATTGGTGGCGCTGCAGCTCGACGAGCTGGTCGGCGCGGCGCGCAACGAGGACGAGCTCACCCGCACTCGGATGCAGGTCGAGATGCTGCAGGCGCGCAGCGCCGGCGGCTTCTGGGAGGTCGCGCCGAGCTCCGGCTCGGTGTGGTGCTCGCCGGCCGCGGCCGAGCTGCTCACCAGCGGCGAAGCGACCGCCGGAGAGCCGCTCGACGTCTGGCTGCGCCGCTTTCCGTCCGAGAGCCGCTCGCGCTTCGAGGCCTGGATCCGCCTGCTGCTCGACGGCGGCGTCGCCCCGAGCTTCGAACACACGCTGATCGACGGCCACGGCGTCCCGCGCCGCGTCCGGCACACCGGCCGCGCCTCGCTGGACGCGCAGGGCCGCTGCCACCGCCTGACGACGCTGGTCGAAGAGGTCGTCGCGCGTTCGAGCAACGGCGACCTGCGTGCGACCGGCTTCCGCGGCTCGCCCGACTCGCGCCTGTTCCTGCACCTCG
>JAPLOE010000138.1 GCA_026692705.1 Planctomycetota bacterium | reverse complement strand
GCGCCGGCGCGGTCGCGATTCCTCGCGGCCGCGCCGGCGCACTTCTTCCACCGTGGATCACTCCTGGCCGTCGGGATGGCACTGGTAGCAGGCGGGCGACGACCACGAGTAGCCGTTCACGCCCTGGTGCTCGTTGTTCATCGACGACTGCCGGTGCTCGTGGCAGTGCGTGCACGAGAAGCTCGAGTAGTTCGTCGGCTGCAGGTGGCAGTCGGCGCAGTCGAACCCCGAGTGTTTCCCGGAGTTGATCGGGAAGTCAGGGTGCGGCCAGTTGTCCTGCAGCCAGTTGCTCGTGCTCGTGTGGCACTGCTCACAGGTCGTGCCGAAGCTCGCGGCAGCGTGGTTGGGGCTGCTCGTCGCCTGATAGTCCGGCATGTGGCAGTTGCTGCAGCCGCTGGAGATGCCGGTGTGCGGGAAGTTCGTCACCGTCCAGTTGGCGGTCGAGTGGCACTGCTCGCAGGTCTGCGGGAAGCCGTAGAGCGTGTGGTCAGGATTCGCCGAGCCCTGGTAGTCCGGCAGGTGGCACGAGACGCAGTTGTTCGTGATGCCGACGTGGTTGAAGGTCGCGCCGAACCATGTCGAGGTGCCGTGGCACTGCTCGCAGTTCGTCGAGATGTTGTAGGTCCCGTGGTCGGGCGAGGTCGTGGCGTCGTACTCGGGCTGGTGGCAGGTCACGCAGCCATTGGAGATGCCGACGTGGAGGAACTGCGCGCCGTCCCAGGTCGAGGTCGAGTGGCACTGCGCGCAGTCGGTCGAGAAGTTGAACGTGACGTGGTTGGGCGAGGCCGCCTGGTTGTAGTCGGAGAGGTGGCAGTCGACGCACTGGTTGGGCGTGCCGTTGTAGACCGGCGGCATGCCGTGGCAATCGGCGCACAGCGCGCCGGTGTGCGCGCCCGTCAACGGGAAGGCCGAGTGCGTGAACGAGGCGCCGCCCCACTGGATCGGGATGTGGCAGCGCTGGCAGTCGTTCGTCCAGCCTTGCGCCGCGTGGTCGGGATTGGTCGCACGCGCGAGATCCTGCTGGTGGCAGGCCTCGCAGCTCGTGTCGACGCGCGCGAAGTTGCCGGTCTGCGCGCCGGGGTGGCACTGCCAGCAGGCGGCGACGGCGTGCGCACCGACGAGCGGGAAGCGCGTACGGGCGTGGGTCGCGATGAGCTCGCCCGGCCGCCACGTGCGCTCGTCGTGGCAGGTCTTGCAGTCCGGCCCCATCTGCGTGCGGTGCGGGTCCTCGTGGCAACCCGAGCAGCCGCGCGCGGCGAACATCCCCACCGGTCCGCGGTCGTTGTGGCAACGCAGGCACTCGGCCTGCGCGTGCGCGCCTTCGAGCGCGACACCGGTCTCTTTCGCGTGGTCGAACACGAAGTCGGCGCGGATCGCGGTCCAGCCCTTGCCTTCGTGGCACAAGGAACAGTCGGCCGGGAACTTCTCGTGCGGCACGACGGGCCCGCGCGACTTCCACCACGATTGCACGGGCACGCTGTCGCGGCTCGAGGCGCAGGAAAGCACGAGCGTGAGGGCCGCGTAGACGACGAACGTCGCGAGGACGAGCCAGCGCGAACCGGGGATGAGAGCGAGACGTCGCATGCCTAGAACCTCCTCTGCAGCCACAGGCCGGCGCTGGTCGCGTCCTGCTGGTCTCCGAAGTACATCTCGCCGCGCAACGATGCGCTCCAGTAGCGGCCGATTGCGAAGTCCCAACTCGCGCGCACGGTCTGCTGCACCAGCGTCTCGAGCGCGTTGAACGTCTGCGCCTGGTCATAGCGCGCGTATTCGTAGTTGAGCTGGAACGAACCGGCCGAGGTCCAGCGGCTCGCGCCCAGGCGCAGGCCCGTGACGTCGGAGCGCTCGCCGTCCATCGTGAACAACGCGCCCCACAGCTCACCCTGCTCCCACAGCCAGTCGCGCTTGCCCACGCGCGCCTCGCCGCCGAGCCCGTCGTCGTCCTGCGTGCTCCACGTGTCGACGCGGCCCGAGACGCGCAGGTCGCCGGAGAACTCGCGCCACGCGTTGAGGCTCGCACGATCGATCTGCCCGTCGGCGAGCGTCGCCACGGTCGCGGGCGGCAGGTCGTTGCGCAGCATCACGGGCCAGCGCACGTGCGAGAGCGCGGTCGAGAGCCCCCACTCGCGCGCCGGCTGGTAGCGCGCGCTCAGGTGCGCCTCGGTCAGCTCGAAACCGCTCGATTTCGGCGTGTCGTCGGAACCGTACCAGTCGACCCACGCGGAACCCGCGAGCCACCAGCGCTCGTTCGCGCGCCACGAGAAGTCCGCCAGCGCCGCGTCGCGGTCGGACTGACCCTTGTGCCACGTCTTCTGCAGCGCGCCGCCGATCGAGAGCTCGCCTTCCTCGCCGCCGTAGTAGCGGTAGAACGCGCTCATCTGCAGGTCGTCGCCGGTGTCGAGGTTCGCGTTCCAGATCGGGAGGAAGCCCGCGCTCACGCCCCAGCGGCTGCCCGACGCCGTGCGCTGCACGTATTCGCCGCCGTCGATCACGCCCAGCTGCGGCAGTTCCGAGTGCAGAAAACGGCCGAATTCCACGCGCGAATCCTGCTCGCGCCAGTCGCCCAGACGCCACGAGGCGCGGTCGACGCGCACGCGGTCGCGCGAGTCGTCGTTGCCGTTGCCGTCCTCGCTCTCGCGGTGGAAGAACTCGCCGTCGAACTGCACGACGTCGCCGATGCCGCTCGCGTTCTCCCACTGCCCGTCGAAGCCCGTGCGGCCGATCAGGTACTGCTGGTGGTCGCCGGAGCGATCCCACGTCGCGTCGAGCGCGCTGTACCAGCGACCCGTGAAGCGCGAGGGCCGGTCGGGCGGCTGCGGAATCACCGCGGGCGCGAGCAGCGGAGCGTTGGGATCCCAGTTTTCCTTGGGGTGCGTCCACGTCGGCGCGGGCTGGCCGCCGCTCGCCTGCGCGGCGTTGCGCTCGCGCGGCACGAGCACTTCCGCTTGCTCCCCGGCGACAATTTCGGTTCCCGGCGTCAACGCTTCGCAACGCACGGACTGGCGCGTCACCGAACGCACGATCAGCTCGACCGTCGTGCCTCCTGCGCCGAACACGCGCGCGCGGTCGCCCTGCTCGATTCCCGCGTCGGAACCCTGATCGAGGTAGATGCCACCCGCAGTCACCGCCGTCACGCGCGCCTCGATGCGGCGGAACGTCTCCTGCGCGGTCGCAACCGCACAGAACAGCGGAACGAGGCTCAGGCGCCGGATCAATCGTTCTTCCCCTTCTCGAAGCCGTGGCACTCGACGCAGGTCGTGCCGAGCGGCTTGTAGCGCACTGCCTCGCGCCCGCCGGCGATGGGCCACGGCTTGTGGCAGGCGGAGCAGGCGAGCTTCACATGGTTGGAATCGAGCGCGTAACGCGAGTCGCGCGAGTGGTCGAACACGAGCGTCGCGAACGACTCGGCCGAGCGGTGGCAGTCCTCGCAGGCGCGCGCGTTGAACTGGCCCGCGTGCGGATCGGAGTGGCAGTCGGCGCAGCGGGTTCCTGCAGAACGGCCGAGCTTGGGCAGGCCCTTCGCCGCGGCGTTCGTCGGAACGTGGCAGGCCTCGCAGGCCGCGGTCGCGTGGCGATCCTCGAGCGCGAACGAGGTCCAGCGCGTGTGGTCGTAACTCTCGCGCGCACCGACCGCGAACGACTCCTGCGAGTGGCAACGCGCGCAGCCCGCGCGTCCCTCGACGGTCACGGGCTGGCCGGAACGATCGAACTGGCCTCCGTGCACGTCCTTGTGGCACACGGCGCACGCTGGCGCGTTCTTCGGAGTGATCGCGTCCGCGACTAGGCCGAGCTTGCGTTGCGCGACGAGCTGGCGACCGCCGGCGACGACCGGCTTGCGCGGCGTTTCCTTGTGGCACGTGTCGCACTCGGCGCGCGCGTGGGCGCCGACGAGCTCGAACCACGTCCACTGGCCATGGTCGAAGCCGTGCTTGCGGTCCGAGAAGCTCTCGACGGTGTGGCAACGCTCGCAGGTCTGGCGGCCCTCGACGGAGAGCGGCAGCCCCTTGACATCGAAGTCGCCCGCGTGCACGTCGGCATGGCACGTCGCGCAGGCATCCGCGGGTTTTCCGAAGAGTTCCGCGACACGACCGAAGCGGCGTCCCTCGCCGTCCGCGGTCTCGCCGCGAATGTGGCAAGCCTCGCACTGCGCGCGCTCGTGAGCTCCCGCCAGCTCGAAACCCGTGCGCTTGGAGTGCGCGAGCGCATCGAAACCGTGCTCGGCGTCGAAACTCGCCGGATCGTGGCAGCTCTCGCAGTCGCGCTGGCCGCCCGCGACCGTCGCGTAGAACGACGCACCGTGCACGTCCGCGTGGCAGGACTCGCAACGGGACTTCGTGCCCGCGAACTGGCGCGGCGCCTCGCCCTCGCGCACGTGGCAATCCTCGCAGCGCGACTCGACGTGCCGCCCTTCGAGCGGGAAGGCCGTCGCGGCGTGTTTCGCGACGTCGAAGCGGTGCGGAGCGAAACCCTCGAGCGCGTGGCACGCGACGCAGGCCGGCTGCGCTCCACGTTCGTCGGCGAATTGGCCCGCGTGCGGATCGGTGTGGCAGGCGGCGCAGTCGTCCTGTTTGCGGCCGGGATAACGCCGCGGGAACGGCACGTCGGAGCCGTAGCTCGTGTGGCAGGCCTCGCACTTCACCTGCTCGTGCGGGCGATCGATGCGGAAGCCCGTCGCGGCGTGGAGCTCGCGCCGGAAATCCTCCTTCGGCACGGCGAAACCCTTGCGCTCGATCGAGTGGCAATCGACGCAGCTGGCGCGAGCCGCGAGGCCGAGCTGCGCCGCCGCGGCGACGACGAACGCGGGCGTGTGCGGCGACTCGTGGCAATCCTGGCACGTGCGCGCCACCTGCTTCGGCCCGCGCCCGCCGACGGCCTCGACGGAACGGTCGGAACCCTTGGGGTGGCATTCCGCGCAAGTGATCGAGGCGTGCGCGCCACGCAGCGGCAACTCGTCGGTGTGCACGAAGTTGGCGAGGTCGGTGAACTTGGAATCCTGACCGTGGCAGGAATCGCAGCGTTCCTCGAACTGGCCCTTGTGCGGGTCCTCGTGGCAGCTGGCGCAGCGCTGCTCGAGGCCGAGGAAACGGCTCGCGCCGTTGGCGAGCACCGCGACGTCCGCGTTGCGATGGCATTTCGAGCACTCGAGCCGCTCGTGCACGCCGACCAGACGCCAGTCGACGAACTCGTGCCGGAACGCGGCTCGATCGGCGACTCCCGCGAGCGCGAACACGCGCGCATCGACCGGCGCGAGCGCGTCCCCGTGGTGCTCCCCGTGGCAAGCACCGCATGCTTGCGCCTTCTGTGCGTCCAGCGCGCCGTGGAAGCCCTTGCGATCCGCAAGCTGCTGCCCGATCGCCTCGTGGCAATCGCTGCAAGCCTGCGCGAGCGTGACCTCGCCATCGCCGTGGCAGCGCTCGCAGCTCCCGCGCTCCACCAGTTCCGGCACGGAAGCGTGCACGCGCGTCAGCGGTCCCGGCGACGTCTCCTCGGACTCGTACAGGACGATCGCGACGACGACGGCGAGCGACAGCAGGCCGAGCCACAGCTTGGGATGGGAGATCCTCAAGGCGCCAGAGCTCCAAAGTTCGCGTAGCGCAGCGCCGCGACGATGTGCAGCACCACGATCAGGACCATGTACAGCGCGACCCAGCGGTGCAGATAACGCCACGTGCCCATCAGCGCGCGCAGGTCCTCGAAGTGCGCGGCCGCGAGCGTCGCGCGGTGGGCACGCTTGGCGAGCTCGAGCGTCTCGCGGATCTGGTCGGCGGGCACGCCCTCGGCGAGGCCGGCGCTGGCGAGCTCGGCCAGCGCCTGACGAAGGTCGCGCTGGCTGCGCAGCAGGCCGCTGACGCGCTTGAGGAACGAGCCGCGCCAGTGGCCGGCGACGACGAGCTCGTGCACGCGCGCGCGGACGCGCTCGCCGAACTTGCGGTTCTCGCGATCCCAGCCGCTCGAGAGCTGCGCGAGGCGCGCCTGCACTTCCTCGAGCGCGAGCTCGCGACCGTTCGCGGCACGCGGGACGAAGGCGTAGAAGTAGCGTCCGATCGCGCCGGTGACGACGAGCAGCGCGAGCGCGGCGAGTGCGTGGCCGCCGACCGTCGCACGCGGCGCCATGCCGGCGTGGACGAGCGCCAACAGCAGCGCGAGCACGCCCGTGACGACGTGCGTCGTCATCCAGCGCTGCAGGCTGAACAGGCGGAAGCGCAGGAGCTCGCCGCGGCGCAGGAGGTACAGCAGGTTGACGGCGATGAAGACCGTCGCGGCGATGCCGCAACCCAGTCCGAGTCCGGCCGCGGGCCGCAGCCAGTCGTGGCCCTCGACGAGCGCGCGTTCGTGAGCCTCGGCCATGTAGTAGCCACGCCACGCGAGCACCCACCCACCGGCGCCGAGCGCGAGCGCCAGCGCGACCGCGAGCGCCTTCGCGAAGCCGCTGCCCGACTCGGCGAGCGGCGTCCTGCGGCCACCGCCTGCGATACCGCCGCCTCGTTGCGCGGCTTGATGCGGAAGAACTGCTCGCGACGGTAGGACAGCGTGACGCGGTTGCCGGGTTGCTCCGCAAGCCCGACCGCGGCCTCGATCGCACTGTCGCCGCCGCCGACGACGAGGATGTCGCGATCGTTGTAGGAATGCGCGTCGAGCAGCGCGTACGCGACCTTCTGGCGCTCTTCGCCGGGAATGCCGAGCTTGTTGGGCGAGCCGCGACGGCCGAGCGCGAGGCACACGTTGCGCGCGCGCAGCTCGCCTGTGCTCGTGCGCACGACGAACGTGCCGTCAGCGAGGCGCGAGGTGCCGAGGAACGTCACGCCGCAACGCACCGGGAGCTCGAGCAGCCGCACGATGTCGTGCCAGATGTCGATCAGCTCTTCCTTCGTGTAGCTCGCGCGGTCGAGCTGGCCGTAGCCGGGCAGGTCGACGGGCTGCGTCATCACGAGCTTGCGCCGCGGGTACTGCGCCACGGTGCCGCCGAGCTGCTCCTGCTCGACGACGACGAACTCGAGGCCGTCGATGCGCGACTGCAGCGCACACGAGAGCCCCGCCGGTCCGGCGCCGACGATCACGAGGTCGAGCACGCCCGCGGGCCGCGGGCCGAGCGCGGCGCAACGCTTGGCGATCTCGCTCGCCACCGCGCTCCCGTGCGAGATCGCCGTGCGAACGAGCGCGTAACCGGTCACCTCGCCCGCGAGGAACAGTCCCGGCTGCGTCGCGCTCTCGAGCGAATCGTTGAGCGCGGGAATGTCGCGGCGCTCCGAAAGGTCGCCGAGCGTCAGCGCGATCGCACCGACGGGGCACTCGCTCGCGCAGCGTCCGTGGCCGACGCAGCGCGCGCCGTGCACGACGAGCGCCTGGCCGTGCACGAGTTCGAGCACGCCGTCCTCGGGGCAAGCCGAGACGCAGATGCCGCAGCCGATGCAGCGCGACAGGTCCGGCACCGGATACTGCAGGCGCGCCTTGTCGCTGCCACGCGTCTTCGCCTCGACACGTTCCTCGACGGTGCGCGACATGCTCACGAGCTCGTGCCGACGCGAGACGAGCGCCAACACCAACACGCAGATGACGGCTCCGAGAACGATCCAGCTCACGCGCGGGATTTATCGGGTGCACGCGGGCCGAATGCACGCGTGTTCTCCCCTCCTTTCGCGAGCTAGGGACGCAGTTTTCCCGTTCGCGGTTCCCTGCAGTTCTTACAACTGCGCGGCGCGTTCCTACAACAGTTGCGGCCGCGACAATTCACGGGCGAGCGCGCGGCTCAGCACAGCGGACGAATTAGCGTCCACCACGCGCGCAACACGCCGTCGAGTCCGCGCAGGGCGAGCGAAATCGCTCCTCCCCGATCGATCTGCGGAGCGATCGTGAGCGGCCCGCCGACGAGCAGCTCCGCGTCGCGTCGCTTGCGCGTCGCCTGCACGCGCCGTCGCTCGCGGCGCAGCTCGCCGAACCTGCGGAAGAATTCGCGCTTGCCGTCGAGGTACGCACCGAAGTTGCCGGACTTGGCCGTGAAAGCCGCCCACACGAGTTCGTAGAGCGCGAGCGCCGGGAAGCCGAGCACGAGCGAACGCCAGGAGTGGCACTTGGCGAGGTAGCGCCAGCGGTTGCGCGAATGCAGGAACGCGCGGCGGCGCGGGTAGTCGATCGCGCCGCGGAAGCTGATGCCGGCGGTGCCGCCGCGGTGCCGGCAGAGCGCGTCCTCGACCGACAGGATGCGGTGGCCGGCGAGGCGCAGGCGCATCGA
>JAPLOE010000137.1 GCA_026692705.1 Planctomycetota bacterium | reverse complement strand
TGCCGACGACGTAGGCCGTGTCGTTGGCCGTCGTCACGCCGCCGCTCATCGCGATGCCGAAGAACATCTTGCCGTCGGCCGAAGTGCGCGGCGAACCACCGATGCCGGTGCTGCTGGCGGTGTTGACCGTGGCGCCGGGGACCGTGCCCGTCGGCTCGGGTGCGCCCGAGCGGAGCACGAGCTGCAGGTTGGCGCGAGTCGAGCCGTAGAAGTACGCGCGTTCGTTCGTCGGGACGGTGGTGCCGCCGACGAGGCGGGCTCGGAAGAGCACCTCGCCGTTGTCCGTGATCGTGCCCGTGTCGAACGTGCTCGAGCCGTTGAAGGTCTCACCGCCGAGACCCGGCGCGAGGTCGCCGTTGGTGGCGATAATGTTGGCCGAGGTGGAGATCAGGCTCTGGGCCGAGACGAAACCGCCGAGGGCGGCGGCCGCGGCGAGGATGGCGGCGCGGCGGAGAAGGGCGTGCTGGGTGGTCATGATGGATCGACTCCCCTCGCGTGCTGGACGGCGGCGTCGATCCCTGCCGACCGGGCTGCCGGAAGGGAGGAACGGGCCCAAGGGCCCTCCCCGGAACGTCCGGGGGCCGCCGCGAGCGCTCCGGGCGAAGGGGTCCGGAGCGGCGCAGGAAAGGGCAGCGCCGATGCCGCCACGGCGTTCCCAAGAAACTGGAGAGGATCTCGCGACAATCGCCTGCCAAGCCTCGGCCAGCGCTCCAAGCCACTGTCGGAAATTGACTTGTGGCGGAACGGCCGCGCGCCATCGCCGGCGCAAGGAAGTTGCTTTGTCCTTTCGCAGGGCGCGCGGGGCCGAACGATCCGCGACGCCGAATGACCGCGGCCGCGCTCCCCATCACGAGGAGCGCGGCCGCGGGTCGGGCTTCGCAGGTCGCGAAGTCCAGGATCTGGCGGCGATCAGTTCAGGAACGGATCGACCACCTTGCGCAGGCCGGGCGTGCGGAGCTTGCCGAGGGCGCGGACCTGGATCTGGCGCACGCGCTCGAGGCTGACCCCGAGCTCGCTCGCCACTTCGGCCAGCGTGTGCTCGCGGTCCTGATGGATGCCGAAGCGCCGTTCGATCACGAGCCGCTCGCGGTCGGAGAGCTGGCTGAGCGCGCCCTTGAGCGACCCCTCGAGCGAGTGTTCCTCGAGCGCGGTGCTGTAGGGACCGTTCTCCTCCTCGGTCTGGAGGAAGTCCTTCAGGCGGCCACCTTCACCGTCCTCGTCGAAGCTCGAGTCGAGCGAGCGCGTCGAGCGCACCGCCCCCATCGCCGCCTCGACCAGATGCTCGTTCATCTCGGCCTGATCGGCGATCTCGGCGGTGCCGGCGTTGCTGTCGCCGAGCGCGGCCTTGGCGTCGTTGACGTGCTTGAGCGCCTTCTGCAGGTACACGGGCACGCGGACGGTGTTCGAGAAGTTGTAGAGGTAGCTGCGGAAGGCCTGGTTGAGCCAGTGCACCGCGTAGGTGCGGAAGAGCAGCCCGCGGCGCCAGTCGAAGCCGTCGACGGCGCGGAACAGCGCGGCGGAGCCTTCCTGGATCAGGTCGGCCTGGCTGGCGGAGGTGTGCGAGTAGCGCTCCACGTTGACGCCGACGAGCCACAGGTTGCGTTCGACCATCTCCGAGCGCATCGAGTGCAGCTCGAACCAGCGGCGGCAGACGCGCGCGGGCAGCGAGCAACCGCTCGTGATCGCGCCCTGCATGCCGAGGCTTACGGCGCCGACGCGCTTGGGCAGGCGCTCGGGCGCGATGCCGGTCTCGGCGAGCGCCTTCTCGAGGCGGATGCGGGCGAACTCGATGCGGCGGGCGAGGCGCTGCTCGGCCTCGCGGTCGAGCGGGATGATCGAGTCGACTTCGGCGCGGAACTGCTGGCGCAGCGGGATGCGCTGGGCTGCGGCGCTGGTCTTGGCCGGCTGCCGCCAGCTCGACGGATCCGTCACTTCGAGGGCGGTACCCGTACGGTCGAACTCGGCCGCCAGCTCGGCGGCGCGCGCGGCGAAGCGTTCGGGGTCCGGGGACAGCTCGTCGAGGCGTTCGTCGAGCTCTCGGTGCATCAGGATCTTGGTCATCGCTCCTCTAGCTTTCTGCCTGGGGTAGGCGGCAGGCTTCTGCCTGGGTTGGCTTCAGGAGGAACCCGTGGGGTCCCCCATGGAGCCGGATCAGTCCCCGAAGCGTTCGGTCCTCGAAGGCCAGCGTTGGTTCAGGACGTGTCAGAAGGCGGATCACCTGGGCCATCCCTGTCGGATCGTTCAGGCGGTGCCCTCTGCTACGTCGAGACTTCCGTGGGCGTTAGATTCCCTGCGCTTTCGGGTTTCCAGAGAACCGTCCTTTTGCACGTTTCGGGCCGCACCCCGGCGTGGATCCGAGAGAATCCCATCTCGCGACGTAAGTCCATGATCTAAATGGACTTGCGCCATCGACAGGCAGCTTTCCTTGGCCTTACAAAAATCGGCCACGCCTCAACTGCGGTCGATTTCATGCCCTTTCGGCACGGGCACCGCCAATACGACAGGAAAGGCCGCCCTTGGGCCTTGTAGAAGTGTCGCTTCGCAGCCCAGAAATGGCTCGCACCCGCATCGCCCCCGTTTCAGGGGCGATGCAGGTGCGTGAAAGCTCGCGGCGCGAGCAAGGCAAAAGGACTCGCGCTCGTCAGACCTTCGCGGGTGCCGGCGCGACCTGACCGGTGATCTCGGCGCCGTTCTTGTAGGTCTTCTGGACCTCGCTCGGAATGTAGGGAATGAGGTGCGACAGCTCGCTGACTTCCTTCACGAGGTTGCGCGCGATCACCATGCGCTGCACCTGGTTGGTGCCCTCGTAGATCTGGAGGATCTTCGCGTCGCGGAAGCACTTGGCGATCGGGTAATCCTCCATGAAGCCGTAGCCACCGAAGATCTGCACCGCGTCGGTGGCGACCTCCATGGCGGTGTCGGTGGCGAAGCACTTCGACATCGCGGCCATCTTGGTCGTGTCCTTGCGGCCGGCGTCGACCGCCGCGGCCGTGGCGTACACGAGCCAGCGCGCAGCCTCGGTCTTCATCGCCATGTCCGAGAGCATCTTCTGGACCATCTGGAAGCTCGAGATCGGCGCGTCGAACTGGCGCCGGCGGCTGGCGTAGACCAGCGCGAGATCGAGCGCACCCTGCGCGGCACCGACGGCCTGCGCCGCGACACCGGGGCGCGCGCAGTCGAGCGTCTGCATCGCGTGCTGGAAGCCCATGCCCGGGCGACCGCCGATCAGGTTCGCCTTCGGCACGCGCACGTTGTCGAAGTGCGTCTCGACCACGGGCACCGTGCGGATGCCCATCTTGTCCTCGATCTTCTTGATCTCGAAGCCGGGCGTGCCCTTCTCGACCACGATCGCGCTGATGCGGCGCGACTTCGAGGTCGGGTCGGTGACGCAGAACACCGAGTAGATGTCGGCGACACCGCCGTTGGTGGTCCACTTCTTCTCGCCGCGGATGACCCAGTGGTCGCCGTCTTCCTCGGCCGTGACCGCGAGGCCGCCGGCGTCGGAGCCCGCGAACTTCTCGCTCAGGCAGAAGGCGACGAATTTCTCGCCGCGCGCGATCTGCGGCAGCCACTTCTGCTTCTGCTCCTCGGTGCCGCCGAGGATGATCGGGAAGGAGCCGAGCGCGTTGACCGCGAAGGCGACGCCGAAGCCCGAGTCGGCCTTGGCCAGTTCCTCGGTCACCATCGCGAGCGCGAGGATTCCCGCGCCATGGCCGCCGTACTGCTTGGGAATGAAGGTCTTGAAGAGCCCTGCTTCGGCGACCGCGCGCGCAGCGTCGTAGTTGTACTGCTGCAGCTTGTCGTACTTGGCCGCGTTGGGACGGACGTGCTTGTCGGCGATCTCGCGCGCCTTGGCCGCCAGTTCCTTGGCCTGTTCGCTGAAGACGATGTTCTCGCGCATGTCGACTCCGGAGGGTTCGGGGAGCTTGAGGGGCCGAGGAGTATAGCGGCGGGCTGTTATTCTCGGGCGCGTGGGCACTCCCGAGCTCGAAGATCTGGTCCGGCGCGTCGCGCGCGGCGAGGACGGCGCCCCCGACCAGCTGGTCGAGGCGCTCGCGGAAGCGGACGAGGCGCTGCTCGAGCGACTCGGCTCCCACCGCTCCGAACAGGTGCGCATGGCGGTCGCCCGCGCGTTGCCCGGACGCGAGGGCGCGGGAGTGCGCGCGCTGGCGGCGCGCCTCGCGAAGGACCCCCAGGAGGACGTGCGCAAGGCGCTCGCGCTCGAGCTGGGTGCCCACAAGGCCTGGGCCGACGACACGCTGCTGCGCACGCTGCTCGACGACGGCGACTGGGAAGTGCGGCAGGCGACGGTGGCGATCGCGGTCGAGCGCGAGGAGCTGCGCGACGAATTGCTCGTGATGCTCGTCGAGGACGCCGATCCCGACGTGCGCGCGCGGCTGTGTGCGCCGCTTGCGATCCACGAGCCGGTGCGCGCGCTCGCGGGCCTCGTCGAGGGCCTCGCGCACGAAAATCCGGCGCTGTCGCGCGCTGCGGCGATCGCCTTCGACGAGATCCTGCGAGCGAGCGACAAGCTGGTCGAGCCCGTGGTGCTGCCGCCGCGCGCCGTGCTCGAGCGCGCGCTCGAGAAGTTGCGCGTCCACGGCAAGCGCCGCTTCGCGCGCGCGGCGGCCGAGCTCGAACGCCGCGTCGCCGCCAGCGAGGCGCGCGTCGAGTTGCCGCCGGAACGGGGCACCGACCTGTCGCGCGAGGCGCGCGCGGGCTCGCTCGAGCGCGCCTTCGACGTCGAAGGCGAGATCGCGGCGCTGCGGGCCGTGCTCGAGGGCAAGGGCCCGCGTGCGGCGCTCTTGCTCGGCGAATCCGGCTCGGGCAAGACCGCGATCGTGCACGAGCTGTGCCGGCGCCTCGCGTCCGATCCCGCGGGCCCGTGGACGATCGTGCGCGTGTCGCCCGCCGAGTTCGTCGCGGGCACGAAGTACCTCGGCGAGTGGCAGACGGAGCTGCAGAAGCTCGTGCAGGCGCTCTCGGCCTCGCGGCGCACGCTGCTCTACATCCCGAGCGTGCACATGCTGTCGAGCGCCGGTGCCGCGTCGAACAACGAGGACAACGTCGCCGCCGCGCTCGGGCCGCACATCGAGAGCGGCGCGATCGCGGTGATCGGCGAGTCGACGCACGAGGACTTCGCCAAGGGACTGGGGCGCCACGCTGCGCTGCGCCGGCCGTGGCACACGATCGAGGTGCGGCCCGCGGACCGCCGCCGCACGCTGTCGATCCTGCGGCAAGCCTGCGCCGAGCGCGAGGTCAACGCCGACGACGGCCTGCTCGAGCGCCTCGTCGACATGTCGGAGATGCTCGGCACGAGCTCGGTGCAACCCGGGCGCGCGACGGGGCTCCTGCGGCGCGTGCTGCGCGAGCGCCGCGGCGAGGCGGAAGCGCGCGCGGAACTCGACGTGCGCGACGTGCTCGCGGAACTCGGCCGCTCGACGGGCGTGCCGAGCGATCTGCTCGACGACGAGGCGCCGCTCGATCTTGCGCAAGTGCGCGCCTTCTTCGAGGCGCGCGTGATGGGCCAGCCCGATGCGCTCGACGCCGTCGTCGACGCGGTCACGCTCATCAAGGCCGGCCTCAACGACCCGCAGAAGCCGCTCGCGGTGCTGTTGTTCGTCGGCCCGACCGGCGTCGGCAAGACCGAGCTCGCCCGCGCGCTGGCGGAGCGGCTCTTCGGCGACGTCGCGCGCCTCGTGCGCTTCGACATGAGCGAGTTCGCGAGCCACGACTCGTTCGAGCGCCTGATCGGCGCACGCGGCGGCGGCGGCCTGCTCACGAACGCCGTGCGCGAGCGCCCGTTCTCCGTCGTCTTGCTCGACGAGATCGAGAAGGGCCACGGCAACGTCTTCGACCTGTGCCTGCAGCTCTTCGACGCCGGTCGCCTGACCGACGGCGCCGGCCGCACCGTCGATTTCCGCCGCACGCTCGTGATCCTGACGAGCAACGTCGGCTCCGCGGTGCCCACGGCCGCGCGCGTCGGTTTCGTGGGCGGCCCCGCGGACGCGCCGGCGAGTGACGAGATCCAGACGGCGCTGCGCGAGGTGTTCCGACCGGAATTCCTGAACCGCATCGACCGCATCGTCTCGTTCCAGCCGCTCGATGCGGAGACGGCCGAGCGCATCGCGCGCCGCGAGCTCTCGAGCGTGCTCGAGCGCGGCGGCATCGCGCGGCGCGGGCTCGCGATCGACGTCGATCCGGCGCTCGTCGCGCTCCTGCTCGCGCAGGGCTACAACCGCGCGATGGGCGCGCGCCCGCTCAAGCGCACCGTCGAGCGGCTCGTGCTTCTGCCGGTCGCGCGCGCGATCGCGACCGGTGCGGCGCCCGCGGGTTCCGTGCTGCGCCTGGGCGCACGCGACGGCAAGGTCGAGGTGCGCATCGTGCGTCCCGAGGTCGAGCCCGACGACGACGCACCGCCGCCGCGGCCGGGGGCCGTGCGCCTGCGCGAGCGTTGCACCGAGCTGGCGCAGCTCGCCGCCTCGATCGAGCACGACGCTGAACCCTTGCGCCTGCGCGCGAGCCAGATCGTCGCGGAGACCTCGAACAAGGACTTCTGGAGTCGCCGCGACGACGCGCCGCGCACGTTCGAGCGCTTGCACCGCACCGACCTCGTGCTCGAGCGCGTCACGCGCCTGGGTGAACGCGCGCGGGCGCTGGCGGAGCTCGCCGAGCGCGCCCACGAGCCCAAGACGCTCGCCGAACTCGAGGAACGTGCGAGCGAAGTGGAGAACGCCGCGCGCCTGATCGCCGCGCTCGTGCGCGCGGCCGCGCTCGACGAATTGCACGACGCATGGATCGTGCTCTCGCGCGTCAAGCTGCAGGGCGAATCGCTCGACGGCGTCGCGCGGCTCGCGCGCATGTACGTCGCCTGGGCGCGCCGTTTCGGCGCCGAAGTCGCGCTCGTGAGCGATCGCTCCGGCCCGCGCGCGGGCGAGGACGAGATCGTGCTGCACTTCTCCGGCCTCGGCGTGCACTGCCTGCTCTCGAGCGAGAGCGGCCTGCACCAGCTGCAGGCCCCCGCCACCCGTCAACGCGGCCGCGCGCGCCGCGAGGTCGTGCGCGTGGACGTGCTCGAGTCCCGCGAGCCCGAAGGCAAGCCGCGCGTCGACTTCGCGCCGCTCGCCGGCCACACCGGCCGCCTGATCGAGCGCCCCACGCTCGAAGTGCGCACGAGCCACACCCAGTCGGCGACGACCGTCGTGCTCTGGACCGACGCCGCGCGCGAAACCGCCAACGAGCTCGCGCGTTCGCTGCTCACTTCGCGCCGCTTCGCCGCCGCCCAACCCGCCAGCGCCCGCCCCGACCGCGACAGCCTCGTGCGCCGCTACGAGCTCGAACCCTCCGCCCGCGCCCGCTCCGGCCCGCTCTCCGCCCGCCTCTCCCGCCTCTTCGAAGGCGACCTCGACCTGTTCCTCGCGCGCTGACGAAGCGTCCGAACGGGACGTGTCGCGCGACGAGCAGAGCTCGCGCGTACGGGCCCGTTTCTGCTAGCGCTTGGCCTGCGGGGCGCGGGCGCGCTTCTTGGCGACGATGCGCTTCGGATCGGGAGCGACGGCTTGGGTCTTGGGCTGCTTCGCGGCGGCGGCGCGCTTCTTCTGCGAGTCGGCCTTGAGGATCAGCGAGCCCTGCGCCTTGGGGTTGGGCTGCACGTTGGAGAGCTTGAGCGCGGCGGCGATGAGGGTCTCGATTTCCGCGCGGAGCTTCTTGGCGTCGAAGGCCGCGAGTTGCGGGCCGTGCGCGAGGAAGAGCTTCACCTCGGCCTCGTAGAGCGCGAGCGTGCAGACGGCCTCGTAGCCGTTCTCGCTCGCCGAGTACGAGATCACGAGCGAGCCCTGGCTCTCGTACACGTAGACGATCTCGTTGAAACCGGGCAGCCGGGCCTGCAGTTTCTTGCGCAAGGCCTTGCCGAGCTTGGCGATGGCCGCCGGGTACTTGGCGAAGAAGCTCGCGAGCTCGAGTTCGGCGTCCGCAGTGCTTTGCTTGTCCGGCATGCTCCGGACCGTAAGGGCGACGCGCGATCCCGTCAACGTGGATTCGCGCGCGCGACGCCGCGCCTACGCGGGCACGTACGTGAGCCGGAGCACGTTCTCATCCACCACGTCGTGGTCCACGAGACGCAGCGGCGGCCGAGGCCCGGCGAAGAACGGCTTGCCCGCCCCGAGCACGACCGGATGCAGGTAGATCCGATATTCGTCGATCAAACCGAGCTCCGTGAGGCTGCGCGCGAGCTCCGGGCCCGCCACCTCGATCTCGCCCTCGCGCTCGGCCTTCACGGCGCGCAGCGTGCGCTCGAGCTCGCCGCGAACGAGCGTCGCACTCGGCCCGACCGACTCGAGCGTGTTCGACACGACCCACTTGGGCTGCCTGCGCCACGCGAGCGCGAAGTCACGCTCCGCTTCCCCCCACTCGGGATGCTCGTCCTCCCAGTAGCGCATGAGCTCGTACACGCGGCGCCCGTACACGCTGCCCGCCTGCCGCTGCGCCTCCTCGACGAAGTGCCGGAAGAGCCTGGGGCTCGGCCCAAACGACTCGTGGTCGACGTACCCGTCGAGGCTCACGTTCATCCCGAACACGAACTTGGCCATGTCAGGAAGATGCCAGCTGCCTTCGGAACGGCAAGAGCGAGCTCGAATCGAACGACCCCGCCACCGATGCCTTCACGGCATGAGCGTCGCCTGCCAGCCGGCGCTCAGCAGCACCGCTCCGGGATAGGCCGGCTCGCGCACCCACGCCTGGAAGTAGAGGTTCTGCCCCGGCGTGAAGGGCGTGAGCAACGCACCGGGGTGCGCCGCGGCCCACGTGAAGAAATCTTCCGAGAACGCTCCGTCGCACGTGCCGGCCGTGCCACCGGAGCCGAGCGCGCTCATGCGCTGGCGGGGCGGTGCCACGCAGAGTTGGCTCGGGTTGCCGAGCGCGAACACCACGTTCGTCGGCGCGGCGCCGTACATGAAGAGCCCGGCACGCTGACCGCGCACTTGGTCCAGCCGCAGGACGTATCCGGAGCTCGCGCTGAGCGACGGACAACCCGTCGCGAACAGGTGCGGGACGCAGCCGATCGGATCCGGAGTCGGAACACAGTACGTCGTGCCGCTCGGGAGGCCCTCGTCCACCTGCCCGTCGCAATCGTCGTCGAGCCCGTTGCACAGCTCCGGCGCGCCGGGATAGCGGGTGGGCGAAGTGTCGTCGCAGTCCCCGGCGATGACGCTGTATCCCGCGGGCACCGGACAGGCCTGGCTGGGCTGGGCGAGATCCCCGAACCCGTCGCCGTCGGCATCGCGATAGCTGGTGGAGCAGATCGAGACGGCAAACAGGTCCGCAACTCCGTTGGTGTCACCCGGGACCATCCCGTCCGGCGCGGTGAAGATCACCTCCTGCGTGTTCCTGAGGATCTGCGGAATGCCGCCGTCGATGAACGGGGTCAGCGCTCCTCCGGGCCCGGCGCTGAGCAGCGAAATCTGGTTGTTGCTCCGGTCGAGCAGGTAGACGTCGATCGCACTGTCGGTGTCCGATGCGTCGAGCGCGAGCGTCGTGCGGAAAGCGACGAATCGGCCATCTTCCGACAGCGCCGGATCGCGGAAGTAGTCGCCGGTGCCGTACGGTGCCTGCAGCACCACTGTGCTGGTGCCGAGCAGCGTGTCGTAAATCTCGACCTTGTACGAGAACTGCTGCAGCGCTGCGACGTAGCGACCGTTGGAAGTGATCGAGGTCGGGACCGTGCCCCTCTGGTTCGTGAGCAGCAGGAGCTGTCCGGTCTGTCGATCGTGGCGCACCAGCTCCCCGAAGAGCTGGAAAGTGGGGTCCGTCCAGTCGTGGGAGTACGTCAGGTACCTCCCGTTCGCGGAAATCTGCCCCAGCGCCACGCTCTCGCCCATGGGCGGGACGGACGCGCCCGACAACACGCTCTGCAATCCACCCGGTCCGACGCCGCCGTAGCCGAGGTCATACGAGAACGAGCCGTAGGGCCCCGGGACGCTGGTGGCGAACCCGACCAGCGAACCGTCGGCGCTGCAATTGGAGAAACCGGTGAAGTCCGGGGAGCTGGACAGCAACTGCGTGGTCGACTGCGTGAGCCGATCTCGCCGGTACACGCGGATCCCCACGTAACCGCCGCCGTTGGGCGGAGCAACATCGACGCTGAACCAAACGTAGCGACCGTCGTCGGAGACCCCGACGCGCGTGGCACTCGTCGGCGATCCATTTGGAAGGTAGCTCTCCAACGTGGTGACTTGGGTCACACGATCCCGCAGGTAGGCCGCGTTGAAGAGCGAGGGGCCCGACGCGACGAGGTTGCTCGCCCCGGAGCGGAAAACGACGAACCGTCCATCGCTCGAACCCATGCACTGAGGCCTGGTGCCTCCATTGGCAGGTTGCCCGCCGAGGCCGATGCTGATGCACTCGACCTGCTGCGCGCGGCCAAGCGGGGTGAGCAGGCTCAGCGCCGCGAGGGCGAGGCCACGGGACCGGTGGAACGGCTGAAGGGCGAGCTCGAGCATGGGAAGAAGCTCCGAAACACGGCCGAACGAGGAAGCGGGATCGACACGACCACTGTCCGCGCAGTCGCTCCCGTCGTCAAGGACGCGGGGCCGCTCAGGCGCGCGTGACGGTGAGCAAGAGGCGCGGGGCGGTGGGGCTCGCGGGTTCGGAGGCGAAGCCGCCGGCGATGGAGCGCAGGGAAAGCGAGTGCGAGGCGAGCAGCGGGCGCAGCTCGTCGAGCTCGTAGAGGCGCACGTCCTCGCGCCAGCGGCGGGCGGTGCCGTTGCGGACGAGCTCGACTTCCTTGACCACGCGGCGGCCGGAGTCGACGAGCGAGCGGCGCTCGCGCAGCAGGAAATCGTCGCCCTCGCGCGTGCTCTCGTCGCGCAGGTTGGAGCGCACGAAACCGGGGTTCATCAGGTCGAGCACCGCGAGGCCGCCGGGGCGCAGCACGCGCGAAATCTCGGCCATCACGCGCGCGTCGCCGAGCTCGCCGAAGTAGCCGAAGGACGAGAACAGGTTGACGAGCGAGTCGAAGCTCGCGCTCGCGAAGGGCAGTTCGCGCGCATCGGCTCGCACGAGACGGCCGGCGAGCGAACGCTCCGCGCCGGGCATCGTGCGCGCGGCGGCGAGCAGGTCCGCGGACAGGTCGAGGCCGAAGACGTCGACGCCCGACTCGCGCAGGAGCAGCGTGTGGCGGCCGAAACCGCAGCACAGGTCGAGCGTGCGGCCGCGCACGCCGTGCTCGACGAGCCAGCGCACCTCGGGCCGGGCGGCCTCGAGATCGCGGTGCGGGTAGACCGCGCGGTAGTCGTCGCGGAACGCCTCCTCGAACCAGGCCTGCGTCACGGGCGCGAGAGCTCCATGCGGATGCCGAGGTCGCCGCGGCGCGCGGGGGCGCTCGCGAGCACCTGGCCGTCCTTGCTGTCGATGTCGCCGTCGGGATCGAACAGGGCCGCGACCTCGAACGGGACGTCGGGCGGCAGCGGCGCGCCGATCAGCGTGGTGTCGCGGCTGAGCGTGAAAATGAGCGCGCGCGAGCCGTCGTCGCGGCGCACGAGGCCGGCGCGTTCGGGCTCGGGGTCGCGCAGGTCGACCAGGTAGGCCCACAGCGGCGCGTCCTTGCCGACGGCGCGCAGCATCACGAGCAGCAGGCCTTCGCTCGCGCTCGCGAGGCCGCCGGAGAGCTCGACCGTGCCGCCGAAACGGCTGGAATCGTTGATCGCCGGGCGCGGGGCGTCGCTCGAGCGGCGCACGGGGCGCTGCTCGCCCGACTCCGGCGCCTGCGAGCAGGCGGCGGCGAGAACGAGCAGGAACAGCGGGGTGGTGCGCATCGGCGGGCGGATGGTTGGGGCGAAGAGTGCGGAATCCTAAGCTCCAGCCGCCCGTTTTGGGCCCCCGCTCTCCCCGCCGCCCCCTCATCCAGCCCATGCTCGACCTCCTCGACCGGCACGCCAAGGAACTGCGCGAAGAGCGCGAGCTCGCGCTCTGGGCGCTGAAATCCGCGCATTCGCTGGGCCGGAAGTTCCCCGAGGAGGAGGACGACCTGCGCACGGTCTGGGAGCGCGACCGCGACCGCATCATCCACTGCACGGGCTTCCGGCGGCTGATGTACAAGACGCAGGTCTTCGTCAACCGCGAGGGCGACCACTTCCGCACGCGGCTCACGCATTCGCTCGAGGTCGCGCAGGTCGCGCGTTCGATCGGCCGCGCGCTGCGCCTGAACGAGCCGTTCTGCGAGGGGCTCGCGCTGTGCCACGACATCGGCCACCCGCCGTTCGGCCACCGCGGCGAGTGGGCGCTCGACGACTTGATGAAGGAGCACGGCGGCTTCCGCCACAACTTCCAGGTGCTGCGCGTCGTCGACCTGCTCGAGCGCCGCAGCCCCGAATATCCCGGGCTCAACCTGACGCGCGAGCTGCGCGAGTCGCTGCTCAAGCACGAGAAGGACGAGGACTGGCCCGACGAGTTCCGCCCGCGGCCGCAGAAGCCCTTCCTCGAGGCGCAGGTCGTCGACCTCGCCGACTCGACGGCCTACGACATGCACGACGTCGAAGACGGCCTCGCCGCCGGGATCTTCCGCGAGGAGGAGCTGCGCGAGGCGAGCGCGCTGTGGCGCGGCGCGCGCGAGCAGGTCGAGCTGCGCCACCCCGGTTTCCTCGACACGAGCGCCGACCAGCGCCTGCGCATCAAGCGCGTCGCGAACGAGATGCTCAAGATCTGCATCAACGACCTGATCCATTCGTCGGCCGAGCGCATCCAGGCCGCCAATCTCAAGAACGCGAACGACGCGCGCTCGCACCGCTCGCAGCTGATCGGGCACTCCAAGGAACTGAAGACCGAGGTCGCCGAGCTCGAGAAGTTCCTCGACAAGCGCTTCTACAAGCACCCGCACCTGCAGGAGCTCACGAAGCACGCCGCCGCGACGCTCAAGGACCTGTTCCACCTCTACCTCACGAAACCGCAGGAAATGGCGCCGTGGTACCGCCAGTGGGCCGACAAGGTCGGCCTGCACCGCTCCGTCTGCGACTACCTCGCCGGCATGACCGACCGCTTCGCCGAACGCGAGCTCGCGCGCCTGCGCGGCTAGGCAGAAACCGGGGAATAGAGAAAAGCAGCGGAGGGACGAGCCAGCGGAGGGAGCAGAGGAATCGGAATTGGGCCGCCTTCGGATACTCCTTCTGCCGCAGGCTCCGCCGCCCCGTTGCGCTCTCTTTCGCCTCGCCCGTTCAGCCCGCCGAGTTGCTCCTCCGCGTCCGCCTCCCTTCCGGCCTCCGCTTCCTCGCTCCGACTCCCTGTGCTCCGCCCGCGCGCCGCGCGGACAGGCGCTCACGGCAGGATCGAGAACTGCAGGCCGTGCGTGAGGTTGGTGAGGCTCGGCGACTGCGGGTCGCGGTACCAGTACTGCACGTAGAGGCGTGCGCCGGGGGTGAGCAGCGGCTCGAGGCTGGAGCGCAGGCGCGGGCCGAGGTCGAACTGCAGCGCACCGGAGCAGGCGCCGAGGGAAGCGGAGCTGCCCGAGTTGATCAGCGGCGTGCGCTTGACGGGCGCGGCGACCCACAGGTTGCCGCCGCCCAGCGGCGACTGTGCGGGTCCGAGGCCGTAGATCATCAGGCCGTCGCGCGCGGGAATGATGTCGTCGGCGCGCACGAGGACGGGATCGAGGGCGGAGACGCTCGCGCTGCCGAGCAGCGAGAGGCGCGCGCTGCAGCCGGCGCTCGCGGGCTGCGAGAAGCCGTAGGGAATCGCCGTGTCGCCGGCGACGGGGATCTCGACGAACGAGAGCGCGGCGGGCTCGTGGCGGATGTGGAGCGTGAAATCGGCGAGCGTCGGCGCGTAGCGCAGGAGCTGGCCGGTCGGCGGCTCGTGCACGAGCACGTTCGAGACGCGCACGGCGATGCGGTGACCGGCGGCGAACTCGTAGCACTGCGAGCCGAGCTGCACGAGCACCTGCGCGGGCGCGGGGCCAGTCTGCGGATGCACGAAATGCGCGCCGCTCGAGACGTAGCGCTCGTTGCCGTTCTCGTCGATGTCCCACAGCGCGGCCGCGACTTGCCACTGCGTGTCGGTGGTGTCGAGCGTGAGCTGGACCTGCGGCGTGCCGGCGAGCAGCAGCGGCCCCGCGAGAGGCGCGCTCGTCCACTGGAGTTGCACGCGCGGCAGCTCCGGCTCGATCTGCGGCAGGCGGAACTCGGTCGCGATCAGCTCGGCGGCGCCAAAACCGCCCGCCACGTGCTGCACGAGCGTGTCGGGGGCCTCCGCGGCGTACGGGGCGCCGGCGGAGAGCTGGCCATTGCCGCGCAGGTGCAGCCGGAACGGCCACGTGCCGGGCGGCGGCCAGTGCTCGGCCTGCGACTGGACCCAGCTCGTCTGCGCGTTGAGGTACACGTCCGGATCGGCCGGAGTGCGCGAGTACGTAACGGTGGGACCTTGGTCGATGCCGTTCGCCTCGCCCTTGAGGAACCGATCGAACCACAGGCGCCGCCAGCCGTCGCGCAGCGCGATCTCCCCCACCGTGTTCGGCGTGCTGTGGCCGCCGGTGCCGATGTAGAGCTTGCGCGGCGTGCCCGGCGGGAGCGCCTCGACGGCGGCCACCATCGGCTCGATCGGGAACCAGTAGTCGTCCCAGGCCGCCATCGCCATCACGGGCGTCGTGATCGTCGGCACGAGCGCGAGCGGCGTGCGCTGCGGGTCCTCGACGATCGCACGCCAGAGCGCGGGATCGTCGTCGAGGATCGAGCGCGCGACGTCGGCGACGATCCCGGGATCGAAGCGCACGGCCGAAGTGCTGCCGAGCAGCGTCGCGGCGATGTTGCAGTGCAGGCCTGAGCCCTGCGGGGCGAGCGTCGCGCGGAAATCGCTCGTCAGGTTGGTCACCACGATCGCGTGCACGTCGGGGAACGTGCCCGTGGTCCACGGGTTCGGCGGAATCGGCTGGCCGGCCCAGGCGGCGGCGTCGAACGAGAGGATCGCGCCCTGCGAGGTGCCGGCGAGGCCGAGGCGGTCGCTGGCGACCTGCCCGGGGAAACTCGCGCGCGCCCACTCGACGATTTCGGCGACGTCGAGCCGCTCGCGCAGGCCCCACAGCGTGTGGTCCCCGCTCGCCGTCGCGTGGCCACGCACGTCGAAGGTCACCGTGGCGTAGCCCCACTCGGCGAAGTCGCGCGCGAAGTTGGCCGGGCCGTTCTGGGTGCCGAACAGGCCGTGAATGAAGACCACGAGCGGCCAGCCGCAGTTTCCGGCCGGGTCGCGCGGCATGCGCAGCGAGGCAGTCGTGGTCTCGCCGTCGGAGAGCGTGATCGGCTGGTCGAGGAACTCGTCGAGCACGAAGCCGCCCGGGGGGACGGGCGGATCGGTGCATTGGAGGGCGCCGACGAGCGCGAGGACGGCCAAGGTGTGCATCGTGGGGTAGGCGAGGCGCGGACCGGGTCCGATTGTAAGGGCAATCGGCGCTCAGCGGGGGCACGAGCTCGAGGTCGCGGGGCACCGGGGGGCGCCGGCCCGGATTCAAGACGCTGGAAACGGCCCTCGGCGGACGGTCCGATGGTCCCATGACCACGGTTCCCCCGCTGCACGCCCTCCACGCCCTCGGCCAGTCGATCTGGTTCGATTTCATCCGCCGCGACCTGCTCCACTCCGGTGCGCTGGCCCAGATGGTCGAGCGCGACCGCCTGATGGGCGTGACCTCGAACCCGGCGATCTTCGAGAAGGCGATCACGTCGGGCGCGGAGTACAAGGCCGACCTGACGGCGATGAAGGAGCTCTGCGCGCGCGACCCCAAGCGCGCCTACGAGAACCTCGCGGTGGCCGACATCAAGCTCGCCTGCGACCAGCTCGCGCCCGTGTTCGCGAGCACCAAGGGCCGCGACGGCTACGTGAGCCTCGAGGTCAGCCCGAAGCTCGCGCGCGACACGGCGGGCACGCTCATCGAAGCGCGGCGGCTGTGGAAGGAAGTCGGCAAGCCCAACCTGATGATCAAGGTGCCCGCGACGCCCGAGGGCGTGCCCGCGATCCGCGAGCTGATCTCGGAAGGCATGAACATCAACGTGACGCTGCTCTTCTCGGTCAACGCGTACATCGCCGTCGCGAACGCGTACATGGCCGGGCTCGAGGCGCTGCGCGCGCGCGGCGGCGACGTGACCAAGGTGGCGAGCGTCGCGAGCTTCTTCGTGAGCCGCGTCGATTCCGCGATCGATCCCGAGCTCGACAAGCTGGCCACGAACCCCGCGCTCGCGGCGACGGCCGCCGGCCTGCGCGGCAAGCTCGCGATCGCCAACGCGAAGCGTGCGTACCAGGCCTACGCGAGCCTGTCGGCCTCGCCGCGCTGGAAGGCGCTCGCCGCCGCCGGTGCGCGCCCGCAGCGGCTCCTCTGGGCCTCGACGGGCACCAAGGATTCCCGCTACAGCGACGTGCTGTACGTGGAGGAGCTGATCGGGCCCGACACGGTCAACACCGTGCCGCCGCAGACGCTCGACGCCTTCCGCGAGCACGGCAAGGCGCGCGGGACGCTGGCGGAGGGCCTCGCGGGCTCGCAACAGGCCCTCGACCAGCTCCAGCTCGTGGGAATCGACCTCGAGACCGTCTGTGGGCGCCTGCTCGACGAAGGGGTCAAGCTCTTCGACGTGGCGTTCGACAAGCTGATCGGCGCAGTCTCCGCCCACGGCAAGTAGCCCGGGCGCGGCTGCGGCGTACCCCCACCGGCGCAGGCCGGCGAGAGCACCGCATGAAGCTAGCGATGATCGGATTGGGCCGGATGGGCGCGAACATGGCGCGGCGGCTCATGAAGGGCGGCCACGAGGTGGTCGCGTTCGACGTGAGCGCGGACAGCGTGCGCGCTCTCGAGCGCGACGGCGCGCAGGCGGCGTTCACGCTGGCGGAAGTCGTCAAGAAGCTCCCGGCGCCGCGTGTGTGCTGGGTGATGGTGCCCGCGGGCGAGCCGACCGAGAAGGCGATCGCCGAGCTCGGTGCGTTGCTCTCTCCCGGCGACCTCGTGATCGACGGCGGCAACTCGTACTTCAAGGACGACGTGCGCCGCGCGGGCGAGCTCGCGAAGAAGGGCGTGCGCTACATGGACGTCGGCACGAGCGGCGGCGTCTGGGGCATCGAGCGCGGCTACTGCCTGATGGTGGGCGCCGAGCGCGCGGCCTTCGAGCTCGTCGAGCCCGCGCTGCGCACGCTCGCGCCGGGACAGGGCGACACGCCGCCCGCGCCGGGTCGCGAGGGTCGCAAGAGCACGGCCGAGCAGGGTTACCTGCACTGCGGTCCCGTCGGCGCCGGCCACTTCGCGAAGATGGTGCACAACGGCATCGAGTACGGCCTGATGCAGGCCTACGCCGAGGGGCTCGACATCCTCAAGTGCGCGAGCAAGGACAGCCTGCCCGCGACGCAGCGCTACGACTTCGACCTCGCCGACCTGTGCGAGCTGTGGCGGCGCGGCAGCGTGGTCGGCTCGTGGCTGCTCGACCTGACGGCGCAGGCGCTGGCGGAGCACCCCAAGCTCGAGAAGTACACCGGCGTCGTCGCCGATTCCGGCGAAGGGCGCTGGACCGTGATGACGGCGATCGAGGAAGCGGTGCCGGCCCCGGTGCTGACCGAGGCGCTGTACGCGCGCTTCCGCTCGCGCCAGGACCACACCTTCGCGGAGAAGGTCCTGTCGGCGATGCGCGAGAAGTTCGGCGGCCACGTCGAGGCCCCGAAGGCAGGAGCGGCGAAATGACCGTCGCCGAGACCATCGCGCACCTCGAGAGCGCCGTGCCGATCGCGGGCCGCAAGGCGCCGCCGTGCACGGTCGTGATCTTCGGCGCGGCGGGCGACCTGACGGCGCGCAAGCTCGTTCCCGCGCTCTACAACCTCGCCGACCAGCGCCTCTTGACGGCGTCGGGCTTCGCGGCGATCGGCTTCGCGCGGCGCGAGCTCGACGACTCCGGGTTCCGCGAGTACCTCGGCGAGGAATTGCGCGGCCACGTCGGCGAACGCTTCGACGCGGGCGTGTGGGACTGGCTCTCGGCGCGCACGAGCTACGTGTCGGGCAACTTCGACGATCCGGCGGCCTACGACCGGCTCGCGGCGCAGCTCGAGCGCGCGCAGCAGGAGTTCGGCACCGCGGGCAACGTGCTGTTCTACCTCGCGACGGCGCCGGAGTTCTTCGGCCTCGTCGCGCGCATGCTGAAGGCGCGCGGGCTGCTCGATGAAACGGGCGGACGCTGGCGGCGCGTGATCGTCGAGAAGCCCTTCGGCCGCGACCTCGCCAGCGCGCGCGCGCTCAACCGCGAGCTGCAGTCGGAGCTCGCCGAGTCGCAGCTCTACCGCATCGACCACTACCTCGGGAAGGAGACGGTGCAGAACCTGATGGTGCTGCGCTTCTCCAACGCGATCTTCGAGCCGATCTGGAACCGCCGCTACATCGACCACGTGCAGATCACGGTGGCCGAGACGCTCGGCGTCGAGAAGCGCGGCGGCTACTACGACAAGGCCGGCGCGCTGCGCGACATGGTGCCCAACCACATCTTCCAGCTGATCTCGCTGGTCGCGATGGAGCCGCCGATCTCGTTCCAGGCCGACGCGGTGCGCGACGAGCAGTGCAAGGCGCTGCGCGCGATGCAGCCGTTCACGCCGGCGGACGTGCTCGCGCGCGTCGTGCGCGGCCAGTACGCCGCCGGCATCGCCGGCAACCGGAACCTGCCGGATTACCGCGCCGAGCACGCGGTCGCGCCGGAGTCGACGACCGAGACGTTCGTCGCGATGAAGCTTGGCATCGACAACTGGCGCTGGTCGGGCGTGCCGTTCTACCTGCGCGTCGGCAAGGCGCTGCCCAAGCGCACGACCGAGATCTCGATCCACTTCCGGCGGCCGCCGATGGTGCTGTTCCGCAACACCGAGGTCGAGAGCACCAAACCGAACGTGCTCGTGATCCGCATCCAGCCCGACGAAGGCATCGCGCTCACGTTCGGCGCCAAGGTGCCGGGCGCGGCGCTGCGGCTGGGCAGCGTGTTCATGGACTTCAGCTACGCCGACCACTTCGGCTCGACGCCCGCGACCGGGTACGAGCGCCTGCTGTTCGACGGCATGCTCGGCGACCAGACGCTGTTCCAGCGCGCCGACATGGTCGAGGCGAGCTGGGCCGTCGTCGATCCGATCCTCGATCTGTGGAGCAAGGTCCTGCCCCACGATTTCCCCAACTACCACGCCGGCACCGCTGGTCCGCTCGACGCCGACGAGCTGCTCACGCGCGACGGCCGCCAGTGGCGCAACATCCTCGACACGACGAGCTAGCGCGGAATTGGTAAGGTCCGGCCCGTGTCGCCGCATCGCACCCGCATCGTTCAGCTCGTGGATCCCGCCGCGCTCGCGGCGCGGGCCTGCGAGGAAGTGCTGCGCGCCGCGCGCGAGGCGCTCGAGGCCCGCGGGGTGTTCCACCTCGCGCTTTCGGGCGGTTCGACGCCGAAGTTGCTGTATCGCGCGCTGGCGGAGAGCGGCATGGACGGCTCGCGCTGGCACGTGCACTTCGGCGACGAGCGCTGCGTGCCGCCCGACCACGCGGACTCGAACTTCCGCATGGCGAGCGAGGCGTGGCTCGGGCGTGGGCAGGTTCCGGCGGCGCAGGTGCACCGCATCCGCGGCGAGCTGGAGCCCGCGCAAGCGGCGCGCGAGTACGAGCGCGAGATCGTCGCGAGTTTCGGCGGCGCGGAAGCGACGCAGCTCGACCTCGCGCTGCTCGGGCTTGGCAGCGACGGGCACACCGCTTCGCTTTTCCCCGGCAGCAGCGCGCTCGCGGAGACGACGGCGCGCGTCGCGGCGACCTACGTCGAGAAGCTCGGCGTCCACCGCGTCACGCTGACGCTGCCGATGCTCAACGAGTCGCGCGCGGTGCTGTTCCTCGTCGCGGGCACGGACAAGGTGAATGCGCTGCGCGAGCTGTTCCACGGCGACGGATCGGCGCCGCCGTCGCCTGCGGCTCTCGTGCGGCCGCGCGAAGGCAACGTGACGTGGATGGTCGACGGCGCGGCCGCCGCGGGCCTTCAGGACGAGTGAGGCCGTGCTCGAGTCGCTGCGCTACACGTTCCGCGATCCGGCGTTGCTCGAGCGCGCGCTGACGCACGCCTCGACGTGCGGGGAGCTCGACAACGAGCGGCTGGAGTTCCTCGGCGACG
>JAPLOE010000136.1 GCA_026692705.1 Planctomycetota bacterium | reverse complement strand
ACCGACTTCGAGATCTCCGTCGCGAGGGTCGCCGGCACCTTCTCGATCAAGATGCCGAACGCGCCCGCCTGCTCGAGCGCCTTCGCGTCGCGCTTGAGCTGCTCCGCCTCCACCGACTCGGTCGCGCGCACCTGGTACGTGCCGAACTGGTGGATCGACTGCGGCGTCAGGCCGATGTGCCCCATCACGGGGATGCCGACGTCGACGATGCGCTGCACGGTCGGGCAGAGCTTCTCGCCGCCTTCGACCTTGACCGCCTCGACGCCGGTTTCCTTGACCATGCGCCCCGCGTTGCGCAGCGCCTCATCGGCGTTGATCTGGTAGCTCATGAAAGGCATGTCGCCGACGACCAGCGCCCGCTGCACGCCGCGTGCGACGACCGTGCAGTGGTAGAGCATCTGCTCGAGCGTCACCCCCACCGTCGTGTCGAGGCCCTGCACGACCATGCCCGCGGAATCGCCGACGAGGATCAGGTCGATGCCCGCGCGGTCGAGCAGCTCCGCCATCAGGAAGTCGTAGGCCGTCAGCGCCGCGATCGCGTCGCCGCGCTCCTTCATCTTGAGCAGCGAACGCGTCGTCACCTTGCGGTTGCGCTTGTCGGACTGGGATTCGGTCGACATGGGCAGGTCCTTTCCTTGGGCGCTAGCCGCGCAGCAGCGCCAGCGCAGAATTCGCACCGTCGAGGGCGGCGCTCATGATGCCCCCGGCGTGGCCGGCACCTTCGCCGACCGGATAGAGGTTCGTGAAACCGGGCGACGTGCGCGCGAGCGGGTCGCGAGGCATGCGCACCGGGCCCGACGAGCGCGACTCGAGGCCGACGAACTGGCCCTCGTTGCTCGAGAAGTGCCGCAGGTTGCGGTCGAACTGCACCAGCGCGCGCGCAATGGCGTCGCGACCGAGCTTGGGCAGCAGCAGGTCGAGGCGACCGGGCCGCGTGCCGAACGTGTACGTCGAATGGCGCGGCTTGGCGGTCTCGCGACCGTCGAGGAAGTCGCGTGCGCCCTGCGCCGGCGCCGTGTAGTCGCCGCCGCCGGCCTCGAAGAAGGCGCGCTCGAGCGAGCGCTGGAACTCGACGCCCGCGAACGCGCCCGGTCCGAACTCGCGTGGCCCGAACGTGGTCACGATCGCCGCCGTCGCCCACGGCGACGAGTGCCGCGAGTTGCTCATGCCGTTCGTGCACAGGAGCCCCGGCTCGCTCACGCTCGCGACGATGCGGCCACCGGGGCACATGCAGAACGAGAACGCGCTCGGGTAGCCGTCGCCGGCCTTGCAAACGAGGCCGTAGCTCGCGGCGCCGACTTCCGGGATGCGCCCGCCGAAGCGTCCCTCGTCGATCAGCTCTTGAGGATGTTCGATGCGCAGGCCGAGCTGGAACGGTTTGGCTTCAAACGGAACGCCCTGCGCCTCGAGCTTCGCCCACGTGTCGCGCGCGCTGTGGCCGGGCGCGAGCACGAGCGCGGAACAGGCGACCTCGCCCTGCGTCGTCGCGACCGCGCGCACGGAATCCCCCTGCAGCACGAGCCCTTCCATGCGCGTGTCGAAGCGGAACTCGACGCCGAGCTCGACCAGGCGCCGCCGCAGCTCGGGCAGCACCTTGTGCAGCTTGTCCGTGCCGATGTGCGCGAGGCTGTCGTACACGATTCCCGGCGGTGCGCCGCAGGTGACGAGCTCCTCGAGCAGCGGCACCTCGAGCGGATCGTCGACGCGCGTGTAGATCTTGCCGTCGGAGTACGTGCCGGCGCCGCCTTCGCCGAACAGCAGGTTGCGCTCCGGATCGACGACGCGCGTGCGGTGGAAACGCACCAGCGGCCGCGAGCGTTCCTCGAGCTTCGGCCCGCGCTCGAGGATCACCGCCCGCACTCCGTTGCGCGCGAGCACCCAGGCCGCGAACAGGCCGCCGGGACCGGCGCCGACGATCACCACCGGCGCCGCACCGGGCTCGCGCAGGCGCGGGGCGACACGCTCGACCACGACCTGAGCCTCGCGCGGTGCCTCGCGCACGCGACCGGTGCGAATGGCCTGCTCGAGCCGCTTCGAGCGCCGCTGCGCGTCGAGCACGACATCGACGTGGTAGATCCAGTGCATGCGCCGCGACGCGCCGCGGAAGCGCGCGTCGAGCGCCTTGCGGGCGATGCGCAGGCCGCGCAGGTCCTCGCGCGCGAAGCCGATCTCGCGCGCCGCGAGCTCCGCCAGACGCGACTCGTCCTCCCCGAGCGCCAGCTCGAGTTGCATCACGCGCCAGGTCGCGGTGGGCTTGGGGGTGTTCATCGCGGGGGGCCGCTCGGCCCAATCGCCAGGGCGACACGATAGCACCGGCCCGGGCTGCGTTCAGGCGCTCGGGCCACCCCTTCTTTGGCGCTGCCCGACGGCTATCCTGCTCCGCGTGAACCCCGGAACCGCCCCCAGTTCCTCCCACGAGCGGCTGCCCGAGCTCGGGCCGATCCTCGCGGACCTCGGCGTCGCTGCGGCGGAGCTCGGCACGCGCTCGGTGGCGGCCCCCGCGGGCGCGCCGGCCCTGCGCACGATCCCGCGCGACGGCTGGGCGCTGGCGCTCGTGCCCGGCGAGCCGACGGACGCCGAGCTCGCCGAGCATCGCAACCGCCTGTGGCCCGACCTGCACGTCGTGGCGCTCTTCCGCAGCAGTCCGGAGCGGCTCGTGCGCGACACGCTGCAAGGGCGCGAGAAGTTCTCGACCCGCTGCGAGTTCCGCGGCGTCGTGCTTGCCGCCCGTCGGCGCGAGGAGGTGCTCAGCCCCACCGCCACCGTGGCCAAGTTCGACCAGAACGCCGGCGGCTGGAACGGCGAGCCCGGTCGCCCGGGGTACGCGCACTTCCGCTGGATGCGGCGCTACGTCGGCCTGTTCGCGACGCCGCGCAAGGGCGAGCGCATCCTCGACTTCGGCTGCGGCGCCGGCTGGGTCGGCATCGAGGCCGCGCTCGGCGCCGGTGGAGCGTCGCTCGCGGCCTTCGACCCCAGCCCCGAGATGGTGCGCAACGCCGAGGCCAACGCACGCGCGAACGGGCTGACCGAGTTCCGCGGCCGCACGGGCTTCGGCGAGGCGCCGCCCTTCGACGAGCGCTTCGAGCTCGTGATCTCGTCCGGCGTCGTCAGTTTCTCGCCCGACCAGCGCGCGTGGTTCGACGGGCTCGCGCGCTGCGTCGCGCCCGGCGGCCGGCTCGTCGTCGGTGACCTCAACCCTTCGTCGCGCGGCATGTTGCACCGCCGCGCGACGCGCCCGCTCCTGCCCGCGCGCGAACTCAACGCCATCGAAGCGAGCACCGCGCAGCGCGAGCTCGAGCGCCGCGGTTTCGTGCACGAAGCCACCGCGGGCTACCAACTCACGCGCCCCGTGCCGCAGCTCGCGCACTGGTCCGACGCGAAGCTCGGCGGCGCGCTCTCGGGCCTCCTGCTGGCGTGGAACCGCTTCCGCGCGGGCCCCGCGCGCGAGCTGGGCGCTTTCGATTCGTGGGTGATGCGACTGCGGGCGCCCTGAGCCGAAGCCCGGGACGCCCGCGGAGTTGGGCACGAGCTCGCTCGACTACTTGCCCTTGGCTTCTTCGGCCTTCTTGGCCTGCTTCGCCTTCAATTCGGCGAGCAGAGTGTCCACGGCCTCGTCCATCTTCTCCTCGCGCACGTTCATGTAGCGGATCACGCCCTCCTCATCGAGGACGAAGATCGTCGGCCAGGAGCCCACGCCCCACGCGGTCGAGATCGGCCCGGCGGTGCCGAGCTTGCCGTTCCAGAAGCTGCGCCAGGTGATGCTCTCCTTCTCGAGTGCCGGCTTGAGCTTCTCGAGGTCCTCGTCGGAGTTGATGCCGATCAGCGCGAAGGGTTCATCCTTGAGGCGTGCCACGAGCGACCGCTCGTGGGGGTACATGGCCCGGCAGGGCGGTCACCAGTTGCCCCAGAAGTCGAGGACTACGATCTTGCCGCGGTAGTCGGAGAGCTTGAAGGGCTGGCCATCGAGGTCGGTTCCTTCGATCTCCGGCGCGGCCTTGCCGATCACGAGGTCGTTCATCGCGCGCAGCTTGCCCGCGACGACGTCGCCCCACTTGCGGCCGCGTGCGTCGAGCGCCGAGCCGAGCTCGCCCTGCAGGAGCTTGAGGATCCCGTCGAGTTTCTTCTGCTCGGCCTCCGAGAGCTTCTCCTTCTTCTGCTTCGCCATCAGCGCGTTGGCGTCCGACCAGTGCGCCGCGGCCTTCACCGACGGGTTCTTCGTCACCGCGAGCACGGCCGCGCGGGTCTCTTCACCGCCCGAGATGCGCAGCAGCGCGAGCATGCGCTCCGCGTCGTCGGCAAAGCGCTCGAGTGCGCGCGTGCGCAGCTTCGAACGCCATTCCTTCGCCTTGGTCGTCGTGCACTGTTCCGCGACTTCCTGGGCGAGGATCAGCGCGCTCCACAGCTCCTTGTCATCCTTGGACTGGTCCGCCGCTTTCCACAGCGTGTCGAGCCACTCGGACACGAGCGCCTCGTCGTTCTTGAGCTCGGGCTTCGCCCGCAGCTCTTTCGTGGCTTCGCGGATGCGCGCCACGTCGGCGGGGCCGTCGAGCAGCGGCGGCACCGCGCCCGCGAGCAGCGCGAGCACCAGACTTCGAACCAGCATTTGGGGGATCTCCTCGGGTAGGAACGGTTTCAGGCCTTCGTGGCCTCGCGCGGCGCGACCTTGGAGCCGCCCGCGTAGTCGAGCAGGCGCGCGAGCACCTGCTTCATCTCCGCACGCTTGACGATGCGGTCGATCTGGCCCTTCTCGAGCAGGAACTCCGCGCGCTGGAAGCCGGCGGGCAGTTCCTGCTTGAGCGTGGTCGCGATCACGCGCGGGCCGGCGAAGCCGATCAGCGCGCCCGGCTCGGCCAGCGTGATGTCGCACACCGACGCGAAGGAGGCCGTGACGCCGCCCGTGGTCGGGTGCGTCATGACGCAGATCGAGAAGCCGCCCGCGTCGTTGAGCTCCGCCAGCGCCGAGCAGGTCTTCGCCATCTGCATCAAGGACAGCACGCCCTCGTGCATGCGCGCACCGCCGGAACCGGTGAAGATCACCAGCGGCAGCGCGTGCTTGCGCGCGATCTCCGCCGCCAGCGCGATCTTCTCGCCGACGACCTCGCCCATCGAGCCGCAGAGGAAGCTGAAGTCGAGCACCGCGAGCACGACCTCGCGCCCCTCGATGCGGCCCGTGCCGCAGATCAGCGCCTCGTTCTGCTTGGTGCGCACGCGCGCCTTCTCGACCTTGTCGAGGTACGGCGAGCTGTCCTTGAACTCGAGCCGGTCGAGCGCCGTGATCTCGGAGAAGCGCTCGGACCACGTGCCCTCGTCGATCGTCATCGCGATGCGCTCGCGGCCGGGCAGCGTGAAGTGGAACTCGCAGGTCGGGCAGACGCGGCCCTTCTCCTCGAGCTCCTTGCGGTAGATCATCGAGCCGCAGCTCTCGCACTTGAGCCACAGCCCGCCCGGCATGTCCTTCTTCTTGCGCAGGCGCGAGAAACGCGTCTCGCTCAGGCTCGATTCGGGGATGCGGGCGTCGTCCTTGTTCTGCTTGTCGGCCAAGGGATTCTCCACAGGCGTTTCAGGCGTGTGCCGCCGCGCGCGCGCGGGCGGCCTCGGACTTGAACGAGCGGATCGTCGCGGCCATGTCGGGCGCGCCGAACACGGCGGAACCCGCGACGAAGACGTTGGTGCCGGCCTCGGCGCAGGCGGCGATCGTGGCGGCGTTGATGCCGCCGTCCATCTCGATGTCGCGCTCGAAGCCACGCTCGCGCAGCGCGCGCACCTTGGGCAGGACCGAAGGCATGAACTTCTGCCCGCCGAAACCGGGGAAGACGCTCATCACGAGCACGAGATCGACCTCGTCGACGTAGTCGAGGATGCGCTCGAGCGGCGTGTCGGGATTGATCGAGACCCCGACCTTGGCGACGCCCTCGGCGCGGAAGGCGCGGATCACCTCGCGGGCCGCGGCCGGAGTCGCGCAGACCTCGGCGTGGAACGTGAGCACGTGCGAACCCGCCTTGGCGTACGCCGAGGCGTAACGCAGCGGGTCGGTGATCATCAGGTGCACGTCGAGCGGCCGGCGCGCGACCTTCGCGATCGCCTCGACCACCGGTGGGCCGATCGTCAGGTTCGGCACGAAGTGGCCGTCCATCACGTCGACGTGCAGCCAGTCGGCTCCGGCGGCCTCGACGCGCTCGACCTCGCTCGCCAGGCGCGCGAAGTCGCAGGAGAGCAGCGACGGGGAAATCAGGATCTCGTTCATCGGTGGGACGGCCCTAGGCTACGCCGCACCCCGCCCGGGAGGCCAGAGGCGGCGTCCGGGAGAACGAAGCCGCCCCCACGCACCGGGCCGGCGCGTGGGGGCGGAAACGAAAGAGTCGCGTTCAGGCCTTGACGGAAAGCGACGTGATGCCCGGCAGCGCCTTGCCCTCGAGCAGCTCGAGGGACGCACCGCCGCCGGTCGAGACGTGCTTGACCTGCGCGGAGAGCCCCAGCTGTTCGAGCGCCGCGACCGAGTCGCCGCCGCCGACCACCGTGTAGCCCTGCGCCGTCGCGACGGCCTGGCCAACCGCCTTGGTGCCCTCGCAGAAGGCCGGCATCTCGAACACGCCCATCGGGCCGTTCCACACGATCGTGCGGGCGGCCGCGATGCGCTCGGCGAAGAGCTTGCGCGACTTCGGACCGATGTCGAGCGCCATCCAGCCGTCGGGGATCGTGTCGACGACCTGCACGTTCGCATCCGCCGCGAAGCGGTCGGCGACGACGTGGTCCACCGGCAGCAACAGCTCGACCTTGCGCTTCTTCGCCTTGGCGAGGGCCGCCTTGACGATGTCCATGCGCTCGTCCTCGCACAGCGACTTGCCGATGCCGAAGCCCTGCGCCTTGAGGAACGTGTAGGCCATGCCGCCGCCGACGAGCAGCGTGTCGCACTTGTCGAGCAAGTTGTCGATCACGAGCAGCTTGTCGGAGACCTTGGCGCCGCCGAGGATCGCGACCAGCGGACGCTGGGGCGAGTGCAGCACGCGCTGGAAGGCCTCGATCTCCGCTTGCAGCAAGCGACCGGCGACCGACGGCAGGAGCTTCGCCACCTCGCTGACCGAGCATTCCGCGCGGTGCGACGTGCCGAAAGCATCGTTGACGAACACGTCGCCGAGCTTCGCGTAGGCCTTCGAGAGCTCGGGATCCGCCTTCTGCTCGCCCGCGTTGAAGCGGACGTTCTCCAGCAGGATCACGCTGCCCTTGGGCGCCGCCGCGACGGCCTTCTCGACCGCGGGGCCGGTGCTCTCCTTGAGCGCCTGCACCTCCTGGCCGAGCAGCTTCGCCAGCCGCTTCGCCACCGGGGCGAGCCGCAGCTTCTCGTCGACGCCCTTGGGGCGCCCGAGGTGGCTCATCAGCACGACGCAGCGCGCGCCCTTGGCGAGCACTTCCTCGATCGTCGGAAGCGCCGCGCGGATGCGCGTGTCATCGGTGATCTTGCCGCTGGAATCCTGCGGGACGTTGAAGTCCACGCGCATCAGGACCCGCTTGCCCTTCACGTCGAGCGCGTCGAGGCCGGCGCTGCCGCCAGTGCCCGACGCGCCGGTCATTTTCCCGCGGGGGCCGCACCTTCGGCCTTCGGGGCCGCCTTGGGAGCCTTGGGGAGCTTCATCTTGTTGGCGAGCCGCATCAGCTCGACCACGCGGTTGGAGTAGCCCCACTCGTTGTCGTACCAGGCGACGAGCTTGACCATGCGCTTCTCCATCACCATCGTCGACTGCGCGTCGAAGATCGTGCTGTGCGGGTTGCGCACGATGTCGCTCGAGACCAGCGGGTCTTCCGAGTACTGCAGGATGCCCTTGAGGTCCTTGCCCTTCGCGGCTTCCGCGTAGGCCTTGTTGAGGTCCTCGATCGTCACGTCGGTCTTGAGCTCCGCGACGAGGTCGACGACCGAACCGTCCGGCACCGGCACGCGCAGCGCGCAGCCATCGAGCTTGCCCTTGAGCTGCGGCAGGACCTTGCCCACGGCGCGGGCGGCGCCCGTCGTCGTCGGGATGATGTTGCAGGCGGCGGCGCGGGCGCGGCGCAGGTCCTTGTGCGGCAGGTCGAGCACCTGCTGGTCGTTCGTGTAGGCGTGGACCGTCGTCATCATGCCGCGCACGATGCCGAACTTGGCGTCGAGCACCTTGGCGAGCGGCGCGAGGCAGTTCGTCGTGCACGAGGCGTTCGAGATGATGCGGTGCTCGGGCTTGAGCGTCTCTTCGTTGACGCCGAGCACGACCATCGCGTCGACCTCGTCCTTGGGCGGCACGGTGAGCAGCACGCGCTTGGCGCCGGCGTCGATGTGCTTCTGGCAGGCTTCGCGCGAGGTGAAAATGCCCGTCGACTCGACCACGAAGTCGATCTGGTTCGCGGCGTGCGGGAGCTGCGCCGGATCCTTGATCGCCGTGACCGCGATCTTCTTGCCGTTGACCTTGATCGAGTCCTTGCCCGCCTCGACCTTGCCGTCGAAGGGCCCGTGGACCGAGTCGTACTTGAGCAGGTGCGCGAGCGTCGCCGGATCCGTCAGGTCGTTGATGTGAACGACCTCGATGTCGGGGTAACGCTGGCTGATGACGCGGAAGACGTTGCGGCCGATGCGGCCGAAGCCATTGATCGAGATGCGCATGCCCATGGCGGGATGAAGTCCTTTGCGGGAGCCGGGGGAGAGGGTGAACGGGTCCGCGGGCCGCTGGAGCGGTGCGGAAATCGGAACCCTGCTCGCACGTAAGTCGTGGCAGCGTCCCGACCTCCCCTACGCGCCCAGAAAATCCGGGGAAATCGAGCGCTGAGGTTAGCCTTCCCTGCCGAACGGAGCAACGCGAGGAACTCGCGCTCGACGTGCGGACCAAGACGTATCCCAACGACTGGAAAGAGCGCTGGCCGAGGCTGGCGCGCGTGGCTGGGCTCGACCCGGCGGAGCCCGTCGTGCTCGCGCTCTCCGGTGGCGTCGACAGCGTCCTGTTGCTGCACTGGCTCGCCGCGAGCGAGCCGCGCCCGCCGATCCTCGCCGTGCACGTCGACCACGGCCTGCGCGGCGCGGAGTCCGACGGAGATGCGCGCTTCTGTGCCGACTTGTGCCGCGACATCGGCGTGCCGTTCCGCCTGCGGCGAGCGCGGCTCGATCCGAATCCCAGTGGACTCGAGGAGCGTGCGCGCGATGCGCGTTATGCCCTGCTCGTCGACGAGGCGCGCCGGGCGCATGTGAGCGCGATCCTGACGGCTCACCACGCCGACGACGGCCTCGAGACGCTGCTGATGCGCTGGGTGCGCGGCACGGAGCTCGCCGGCCTCGTCGGGCCCGCTCCCGCGCTCGAACGCGACGACGGCGCGGGCTCGCGCTGGATCGTGCGGCCGCTGCTCGGCCTGCGGCGCGCGGAAATCGAGCGTTTTGCGGTCGAGGCCGACCTCGCGTGGCGCGAAGACTCGTCCAACCGCGATGTGCGCTTCACGCGCAATCGCGTGCGGCAGGAAGTGCTGCCCAGCCTCGCGGCGCTCGGCGGCGAAGAGGCCGTCGAGAGCCTGCGCGCCTTCGCCGGCGCCGTCGAGGGACTCGAGCGTGACCTGAGCGCGCGCACGGCTTCGCTCAACTGGCATCCGCTGCGGGGGACGCGCGCGACGCGCCGCAGCAACGACGCCCAGCTCGGGGGAACGCTGCGCCGCGCGCCGCTGATGCGACTTCCTTCCGCGCTGCAGCGCCGCGCCCTCTGGCGCCTGCTCATCGAAGGCACTGCGCTCGCACCGAGCCGGCGCCTGCTCGGGCTCGTGCTCGAGGACCTCGGCACGGGGCGCAACGCGCGCCACTCGCTCGCCGGAGGCTGGAGCCTGTGCCTGCGTTCGGAGTCGCTCGAGCTGCACCCGCCGCTCGAAGCGCTAGGAGTCCCGCCCAAGGCGCTGCCGCGCGCGCCGTGGCTGCCGTTCGCGGAGTTGGAGGGCGCGACGCAGCTCCCCCGCCGCCGCACGCCGGCCTGGATCGCGCGGCTCGCGGCGCCCGAGCACGGATTCGTGCTGCCGGTGCCCGGTTCGGTCACCTTGCCCGATGGCCGGCGCCTGTTCGCGCACTGGATCGACGACTGCGCCGGTCGGCCGATCCCGCGCGACGGTCGCGCGGTCGAGCTCGACCTCGCGGGATTCGGCGGGAATCCGACGCCGACGCAGCTCGCGGTGCGCTGGCCGCGGGCGGGCGACCGTTTCCATCCGCTCGGTGGCCCCGGCCACCGCGAAATGCGCCGCTTCCTCGCCGATGTCGGCGTTCCGCGGGCCGAGCGCCGCCTCGTGCCGCTGGTCGTGCTCGGACCGGAAATCCTGTGGGTCGCGGGCCTGCGGCCGGCCCACGAGGTTCGCATCCAGCCGTCGACGCGGCGGCGCCTGCGGCTCGAGCTCCATCCGGGTGGCCGGCGCGCTGGCGAGGAGTCCGCCGGAGCCCGCGAGCCGACGCGTGAGCTCGAAAAACAATCGGGAAGGCAGCTGGAGCTGCCGCTCGAGCCGCGGGAAGGGTGACTCGCCGCCCCTGCGCGGGTACCCTTCCGGCCCCGTGTCCGCAGCGACGCAAACCCTCCCCCGCCCCGTCGTGGAGTCCCCGCTCGAAGGCAATCTTGCCCGCGTCCGCTCGCGCATCGCCTCGGCGGCGCGGCTCGCCGGTCGAACGCCAGAGGACGTGCGGCTCGTCGCGGTGACGAAATCGGTGGCTCCGGCCGTCGCGGAGGCCCTCGCGCGCCTGGGGCAGGTGGAGCTCGGCGAGAACCGCGTCGACCTGCTGGCCGAGA
>JAPLOE010000135.1 GCA_026692705.1 Planctomycetota bacterium | reverse complement strand
GGATCGGCGGCTGGCGGTCGCACCGGCGGTGCGGAACCCGCGGGAAGGCGGCCGACCCACGCTTCCCGCAGGACTACGACGCTTGGCCCACCAGCGCGGTAGCACCTCGAGCCGAAAAAACCTTCCGAACTTGCTGGCGCGCTCCAACGGGACTTGAGAAGGCCCCGCGCGCGAGCCAGCCTGTCCCCAACGTGGCCCACCCTCGCGACTGGAATTCGCTCGCCCGCCTCCCGGCGCAGGACCTGCACGCTCTCCAGGACCGTGCGCTCGCGCGTTTCGTGCGCGAGGAGCTCTACCCGTTCTCGACGCACTACCGCCGCGTGTTCGACGAGGCGCGCCTGCGGCCCGACCAGATCCGCACGGTCAGCGACCTCGCGCGCCTGCCGTTCACGACCAAGCAGGACCTGCTGCGCGCGCAGTCGAGCCCGGAGAACCGCTACGACTTCGTGCTGCGGCCCAATCCCGACCTGATCCGCGCGCACTGGCCGTTCTCGCGCAAGCTCGCGCTCGTGCTCGGCGGCGCGCGCGCGCGCGAGCTCGTCCGCTTCCAGTACACGCCCAACTTCCTCACGTTCACGACCGGCCGTTCGAGCGAGCCCGTCGGCTTCGCCTACACGCCCTTCGACCTGCAGGTGCTCAGCCAGGCCATCGCGCGCATGTTCGACATCGCCGCGCTCGATCCCGCGCGCGACCGCATCGTCAACCTGTTCCCGTTTGCGCCGCACCTCGCCTTCTGGGCGGTGACGCTCGGCGGCTTCGAGACCGGCGCGCTCGTCGTGCCGTCGGGCGGCGGCAAGGTGATGGGCACCGACGGTTCGCTGCGACTGTTCGAGCGCCTCTCGCCGACGGTGATCGTCGGCACACCGGGCTTCACGTACCACCTGCTGCGCCGCGGCAACGAGCTCGGCATCCGCTTCGCCAACGTGCGCACGGTGATCCTCGGCGCCGAGAAGGTTCCGCCGGGTCTCAAGGAGAAGATGCTCGAATGCCTGAAGGTCGGCGGCGCGGGCGAGGTGCGCATCCTCGGCACGTACGGCTTCACCGAGGCGCGCATGGCCTGGGCGGAGTGCCCGACGACCGGCAGCCACTCGACCGGCTACCACCTGCACCCGGATTTCTCGGTGTTCGAGGTGATCGACCCGAAGACGGGTGAGGTGCTCCCCGAAGGCCAGGACGGCGAGCTCGTGTACACCGGCATCGTCGGCCACGGGACGAGCGTGCTGCGTTACCGCACGGGCGATCTCGTCGTCGGCGGCATCACGTGGAAGCCCTGCCCGGCCTGCGGTCGCACGCTGCCGCGCATCGGCAACGAGCTGCGCCGCGTCAGCGAGCAGCACTCGCTCTCGCTCACCAAGATCAAGGGCACGCTGGTCGACCTGTCGGTGATGGGCAGCGTGCTGGCGTCGATGCACGACGTCGAGGAATGGCAGGTCGTGCTGTCGAAGAAGAACGACGATCCGCTCGAGCTCGACCAGCTCGAGGTGCGCATCGCCGCGCGCCACGGGATCGACGGGCGCGAGCTCTCCGAGCGCGTGTCGCGCGAGCTCGTCAACGCCACGGAAGTCGCGCCGAACAAGGTCACGATCGTGTCCCTGCACGAGCTGCTCGAGGAGCTCGGCATGGAGAGCGCGATGAAGGAAAAACGCTTCCTCGACCGGCGACCCAAGTCATGAACCGCAGCATCGTCCTCGCGGCAGGCTGGCGCACTCCCTGGGTCAAGGCGGGTGGCGCACTGCGCAACGAGGACGCGGCGCGCATCGGAGCGGCGGTCGCGCGCGAGACGCTCGCCACGAGCGGCATCGACGCGGGCGCGCTCGACGAGGTCGTGTTCGGCTGCGTCGGGCCGCCGCACGATCAGGTCAACGTCGCGCGCGTGATCGCGCTGCGCGCCGGAGTTCCGCGGCAGGTTCCGGCCATGACGGTCGCGCGCAATTGCGCGAGCGGCATGGAAGCGGTCACGACGGCGGCGACGCGCATCCTCGCGGGGCGAGGCGAGCTCTTCCTCGCGGGTGGCGTCGAGCTGATGAGCGGCTACCCGCTCGTTTACGGCCCGGAAATGACGGAGTTCTTCGCGCGGCTCGCGCGTGCGAAGAGCGTCGGACAGAAGCTCGCGGCACTCGCGCGCTTCCGCCCGTGGCACCTGAAGCCGCGCATCGCGCTCGTCGAAGGGCTCACCGATCCCACGTGCGGGCTGATCATGGGCCGCGCGACGGAAATCCTCGTGCGCGAGTTCGGGCTGACGCGCCTCGAGGGCGACCAGCTCGCCGTCGAAAGCCACCGCCGCGCCGAAGCCGCGCGCAAGTCGGGCCGTTTCGCGCGCGAGATCGTTCCGTTGATGCCGCAGGGCTCGAAGGACGGGAAGACGGTGCGCGACGACGACGGCATCCGCGAGGGGCAGTCGCTCGAGGCGGTGCAGAAGCTCAAGCCCTACTTCGAGAAGCCCGACGGCGTCGTCACGGTCGCGAACTCGTCGCAGATCACCGATGGCGCGTGCTCGATGCTCGTCACGAGCGAGGAACGCGCGCGTGCGCTGGGCCTCGAGCCGCTCGCGCGCATTCGCGCCTTCGCCTACGCCGGCCTCGCGCCCGAACGCATGGGCCTCGGCCCCGTGTTCGCGACGGCGCGGGCGCTCGACGAGGCGGGTTGCACGCTGAAGGACATCGGAATCGTCGAGCTGAACGAGGCTTTCGCGCACCAGGTGCTCGCTTGCCAGCGCGCTTTCGCGAGCGACACGTTCGCACGCGCGGAACTGGGGCGTTCCTCGGCGCTGGGCGAGCTCGACCCGGCGCGGCTCAACGTCAACGGCGGAGCGATCGCGCTCGGCCATCCCGTCGGCGCGACGGGCGCGCGCCTCCTGCTCACGCTCGCGCACGAGATGAAACAACGCGACGTCGAGCTCGGCCTCGCGACGCTGTGCATCGGTGGCGGGCAAGGTGGCGCGGTCGTGCTGGAGCGCGTGCGATGAACGTGCTCGAGCACATGCCCGCGCCCGAGAACGAGCCCGCGCCCGGAACGTGCGTGCGGCTCGAGCGGCCCGAAGCCGGGCTCGTGCTGCTGCGCCTCGATCCACCGCACCGCAAGCTCGCCGTGTTCGACAGGCCGCTGATGCGCGACTTCGCGCTGGCGCTCGACGAACTCGAGCGCGCGCGCGACGTGCGCGCCGTCGTCGTCACGGGCAAGTCGCCGACTTCGTTCGTCGCAGGCGCCGACATCGACGCGATTTCCGGGCTTGCCGACGTGGAGCTCGCGACCGCGCTCGCGCGCTTCGGACAAGGGCTTTTCGAGCGTGTCGCGCGCCTGCCGTGGCCCAAGGTCGCCGCCGTCGGTGGCCCCGTGCCCGGCGGAGCGTTCGAGCTCTCGCTCGCCTGCGACGCGATCGTGCTCGCCGAGCTCAAGAGCACGCGCATCGGCCTGCCGGAGACGCGTCTGGGCATCCTGCCGGGCTGGGGCGGTTGCCAGCGCCTGCCGCGCCGCGTCGGCGTGCCGACCGCACTCGCCGCGATCCTCACGGGCAAGCTCTACACGCCGCGCGAGGCGCTCAAGCTCGGGCTCGTCGATCGCCTGTGCGCGCCCGAGAACCTGCTGCGCATCGCGAGCGACATCGCGCTCGGCCGCAGCGCGAATCCGCGGCGCGAGCGTGGGGCGAAGAGCTGGCTCGTCGACCGCAATCCGCTCGCGCTGGCCGTGATCGGCAACGCGGCGCGCAAGAACCTGCACAAGCAGACGAAGGGCCGCTATCCGGCGCCGTCGCGCGCGCTCGAGCTCGTGCTTGCGGCGCCCGGAACCCCGCCGGAGCGAGGCCTCGCGAACGAAGCGAGCGCGCTCGGCGAGCTCGCGGTCGGTCCGGTGTGCAAGAGCCTCGTGGCGCTGTTCCAAGGCTCCGAAGCGGCGAAGAAGCTCGCGAAATTGCCCGATGGAAGCGACGTGCGCACGGTCGCGCGCGCGGGCGTGATCGGTGGCGGCGTGATGGGCGGCGCGATCGCGGGCCTGTTCGCGGAGCGCGTCGGTTCGGTGCGCCTGTGCGACCTCTCGCGCGATGCGCTCGACGCCGCGCAGGCCGCACACCTCGCGCGCGTCGAGAAGGCACGCAAGAAGCGCATCCTCGAGCCGCACGAAGCGCGCGCGGCCGCGGATCGGCTCGAGACCTCGACCGTGATCGCGGGACTGGCGCGCGCCGACCTCGTGCTCGAGGCCGTCGCCGAGAAGCTCGAGGTCAAGCGCGCCGTCTTCGCGCAGGCTGCGGCGCAGGCGCGGCCCGACACGATCCTCGCGACGAACACGTCGTCGCTCTCGGTCACGGCGATCGCGCAGGGACTCCCCCACCCCGAGCGGGTCGTCGGCATGCACTTCTTCAATCCTGTGCACGCGATGCCGTTGGTCGAGATCGTGCGCGGCCGCGACACGGCGCCGGAAGTCGTCGCCGCGACGGCCAAGCTCGCGCTCGCGCTCGGCAAGACGCCCGTGGTCGTCGCTGACGTCGCGGGTTTCCTCGTCAACCGCGTGCTGGGGCCCTACCTCGACGAGGCCGTGCGCCTGTTCCAGCTCGGCATCGCGCCGGAGCGCATCGAGCGGGCCGCGCTGGATTTTGGCTTGCCGATGGGACCGCTCGAGCTGCTCGACGAGGTCGGCATCGACATCGCGGCGCACGCGGCGACTTCGTTGCACGCGGCCTACGGCGAGCGCATGCGCTCGAGCCCGCTGGCGGGCGAGCTCGCCGCCGCCGGCATCAAGGGCAAGAAGTCCGGCGCGGGTTTCTTCACGTACACGACCGATCCGAAGACGGGTCGCGCTCGCAAGGGCGCGCTGAATCCCGCGGTCGCGGCGAGGGCCGGGACGAATGCGCCCACGCTCGCCGACGACATGCTGCGCGACCGGCTCGCGCTCGCGCTCGTCGCCGAAGCCGCGCGTTGCCTCGAAGAAGGTGTCGTCGCGTCCGAGGCCGAGCTCGACCTCGCGACCGTGTTCGGCATGGGCTTCCCGCCGTTCGAAGGCGGAGCGCTGCGCTACGTGCGCTCGCGTGGTCCGGCGCAGGTGGTCGAGCGTCTCGCGACGCTGGGGGACCTGCCCGACGTGCGCGCCCGCGACGGCGCGCGCGAGCGCTTCGAGGCCTGCGAGCTGCTCCGCGGGCTTTCCCGCAGCACTTCAAAACGACCGAGCTGACCGCCGTTTTCGCAGGAGCGCGCAAATGCCGCGCGCCCTCTGGACGTCGCGTGCCCGTGGCCTAGTCTGCCGGCCCCCATGACGACGCTCGAAGCCACGCAGGTCCACCTCTCGCCCCAGGGCGCGCTCGTCGCCGACCTCTCGCGCCGCCTCGCCGAGCATCCGCTGCACGCGTCCTTCCGGCGCATCGAGCACGTGCGCACGTTCATGGAGCACCACGTGTGGTGCGTGTGGGACTTCATGTCGCTCCTGAAGTCGATCCAGCGCGAGCTGGCGCCCGCGAGCTGGCCCTGGCGGCCGGGTTCCGACGTCGAGGGCGCGCGGCTGATCAACGAGATCACCGTCGGCGAGGAGACCGACCTCGGCCCCGACGGGCGCCACGCGAGCCACTTCGCGATCTACCTCGACGCGATGCGCGAGTGCGGCGCGGACACGGGCGCGATCCTCGGGTTCTGCCACGAGCTCGGCCGCGGCCGCCCGTGGCGCGCGGCGCTGCTCGAGTCCAACGCTCCCGCGGCCTCGCGCGACTTCACGCGCACGACGCTCGAGATCTGCGAGGCGAGCCTGCCCGAGCGCATCTCGGCCTTCACGCTCGGCCGCGAGGAGATCATCCCCGCGACGTTCCGGCCGCTGATCGAGGGCCTCTCGCGCGACGCCGCACAGGCCGCACGCGTGCGCACGCTGCTGTGGTACCTCGACCGGCACGTGACGATCGATGGCGACGAGCACGGCCCCATGGCCGCGCGCCTGTTCCGCTCGCACTGCCTCGCCGACGACGTGATCCGCTCGGCCTCGCTAGCCGCCACGATCCGCTCGCTGTCGGCGCGCACGCGGCTGTGGGACGCGGTCGCGAGCGACATCACCCGCGCCGGCGACTAGGGCAGCACGTCGAAGCCCGCGAGCGGCAGTGCGACGCGGCCCGTGGGCGTGAACACGACGCCGGACCACTCGACGCGCGTGCCGGCGAGGAACGGCAGCAGCTCGGGCGGAGGCGTGAACCAGGCCTCGGCGTGACCGGTGGCGTCGAGTTCACCGAAGGTGCCCGCGAGCGACGGCCCACCGGCGTTGGTGAGCGTGTGGCGCAGGAGCGGCGAGGCGTTGAGCGGCAGCGTCGTGGTGCCAAGCGGGAAGCCCGGGCTCGTGCCGGCGTTCGTGCCGAGCAGCAGCAGCACGCGGCGATTCGTGTCGGCACCGGCGTTGACCACGAGCGGCACGGCCTGCGGATTCGCGGCCGAAATCGAGTCGAAACCGGCGTGCAGCGGCACGAGCGGGTCGACGCGCAGGGTCAGGTCGGGATAGAGCTGCACCGGCGAGACGCCGTCGTTGACGACGATGCGGTAGCGCGCGAGGCCGGCGCTCGAGCCCGCAGCGAGCTGGAACGAGTAGGAGCCGTCGCCGTTGTCGAGCACCGCGCTCGCGCTCGCCGCCGCCGCGCCGACGGGCTGCAGCGTCACGCTCGCGCCGCCGTTCGCAAGTCGCACGCCTTCGACATCGCGCAGCACGAGCTTGACCGCGGCCTTCGAGCGTCCGTCCGCGACGAGCGCCGCGCGATCGGCGAGCACCTCGCTCTTGATGTGGTCGGGCCGGCCTGCGAGCGCCGCTCGCCACGAGTCGTACAACCCGCGCAGCCGTACGACCGGATCGAGCGTGGTCTGGTTGCCGATCGCGTTGAACGTCGCGTACATCTGGCCCTGCGCGCAACCCGAGCTCGAGTTGCACACCGAGCCGCCCGTGTCCCCGACGCGCGCGATGATGAAAAAGCCCGTGTAGGCGCTGAAAAACGGCTCCGGCGGCGGCACAGGGCACGAGGTCGGCTGGTTGGGGTCGCAGGAGCAACGCCCGTCGCCGCCCCAGAAGCGCGCGGCCTCCATCGCGGCCATCACCTTCTGCCCGATGTCGCCCGTCGTGCCGAGGAACGCCTGCTCGGCCGCGTACACGACCTGGTTGTCGATCAGGATGTTGCCCTGGATCGCGTAGCGCCATTCACCGTCGATGCCCGCGACACCAAGGTTCGCGGCGGCGGTCTGCGTGCCCGTGAACGTCACCGGTGCGTTGCCGAAGTCGACGATGCCGAACTGGCGCTGCTGGAAGAGCGACAGCCCGGAGAGCTGCTGCAGGATCTGCTGCGGCGACAGCCCGGCCGCGAGCCCGTTCCAGATCGCCTGACGGTTTCCGCCGGTCGTGTCGACGAGCGCCTGCGAGACGCCGCCGCCCAGCCCCGGCCGCACGACGGGCAGGTTGAGCCGCAGGTTGAAATTCGCGAGGCAGGTCGCGCCCGCGACGCACACTTCGCGCGTGCGCGTGTTGACGGCGACGATCGACCAGGTCGAGAAGGCCGGCGAGGCCGACACGACCAGCGCGGCGGCGAGGAGAGCGACTCGGGGGAGGAGCTTCATGCTCCAGAATCCTACGCCAAGCCCGCGCTTCCGTGGTGCTGCATTAGCGCAGCGCCTCTTCGAGCGCCGTGGCGCGGTCGGTCTTCGCGTCGCGGTACTTCACGATCACCGCGCAGGCGATCTGCACGTGGCGGAGCGCGGCCCAGGAATCGGCCACACCGTCGCGCGCGAGCGCACGCGTGCCCGGCACGACCACGGCGTTCTCGGGGATCTCGAGCGGCGTCTCGCGCGAGCCGCGCAGCTCGCGCTGGTTCGGCACGTCGTAGACCACCGTGCTCGCCGACAGGATCACGCCCGAAGCGAGCACGGCGCCGCGCCGCACGAGCACTCCCTCGTACACGCCGGTGTTGCCGCCGACGAACGCGTCGTCCTCGATGATCACGGGGCGCGCGCCCGCGGGCTCGAGCACGCCACCGATCTGGCACGCGGCCGAAAGATGCACGCGCTTGCCGATCTGCGCGCAGGAACCGACGAGCGCGTGGCTGTCGACCATCGAGCCTTCGTCGACGAAAGCGCCGACGTTGACGTAGGCGGGCGGCATCACGATCACGCCCGGAGCGAGGAACGCGCCGCGGCGCACGGACGAGCCGCCGGGCACGACGCGCACCTTGTCGGCGAGCGAGAACGAACGCGGGCCGATGTCGCGCTTGTCGACGAACGTGAGCGAACCCGCGGAGCTCTCCACGAGCGGCGAAGCACGGAAAAGAGCGAGGATTTCCTCCTTCACCCACGCGTGCACGCTCCACGTGCCGTCCGCAGCGCGCTCCGCGACTCGCACGCGGCCTTGTTCGAGCGCGTCGAGCAGCGCAGTTCCCGTGAAACGCTCGCTCATCGTGCCGCCTCCGCTCGCGCGAGCAGCTCGCGCGCCGTGGTCGTGTAATCGGCGACGGCCTGCTCGAAAGAGCGCTTGGTGACGAGCTCGTGGTCGGTGTGCGCGTCGAGGATGCGGCCGGGCCCGTAGAGCAGCGGCTTGCCCCAGCGCGACAGGTGCGGCGCATCGGTGCCGAACGCGACCGGAATCGCCTCGTGGCCGTGCGGCACGTGGAATTCGATCGGGCCGTAGCTCTTGTAGGGCTTCATCAGCTCGACATGCGGACTCAGGCACGCGCACAGCTTGCGTTCGGTCGTCTCCGGCGGCTCGACGGCGCGCAGGAGCAGGCTCGCGATCGCACGATCGGCCACGACGTTCGCCGCGACGCCGCCGGAGATCGTGCCGATGTTGAGCGTGCCCGGCCCGAGCAACGCGTGGCGTCCCCAGTCCGTCGCGAGCAGCTTCTCGATCGCGTGCACGAGCTCGTGCACCGCGCTGGGCCCGACATTCTGCGAGCTGTGCCCCGCGACGCCGTGCGCGACGAGCTCGGCCTTGTAGACGCCCTTGTGCGCGCCGGCAAAGCGGTTTTCGGTGGGTTCGCCGACGATCGTGAACGCCGGGCGCCACGGTTCGGCGAGCTTCGCGTTCGCGAGCGCGGCTCCGGCCGAGTCCGTCTCCTCCGCGCACGTGAACAGAAAACCGATGCGGTCCTCGCCGTCCCTCAAGAGCGCGCGCGCCGCCTCGATCATCGCCAGCGCCGGCCCCTTCGCGTCGCAGGAGCCGCGCCCGTGCACGGCTTCGCGCTCGAGCCGCGGCCCGAAGAACGGCGGCACCGTGTCGAGGTGCGTGCAGAACACCACGCGCGGGTTCGCTCCGCGTGCGAGCACGTTGAAGCGTCCCGGCGCGAGCTCTTGCCGCTCGACACCGAGGCCGAGCCCCTCGAGCTCGCGCGCGAGCGCGTCGCCGTAGTCCTTCTCGTCCCCCGTCACCGACGGGATCGCCACCAGATCGCACAGTCGTTCGTAGATGCCCACGCCGCAGAGCCTACGCCGCGCGCGCCGCCGCTCGCTAGCCTGTGCGCCATGCAGATCCGCTGGCTGGAGGCGAGCGAGGCGCGTTTTGCCGATTACGCGCGGCTTTTCCCGGAACTCGGCGTCAACGACCCGCTGCCGCAACCCGCGGAGTGGCTCGCGAACATGGGGCCCGACCTCGTGTTCCTCGAGCTCGACGGCGCGGTCGTCGGCTACGGCTACGCGCAGGCTCTCGCGTCGTCGGGGTACGTGCGCCACGTCGTGATCGGGCCGCAGATGCGCGGCAAGGGCCTCGGTCGCGAGCTGATGCACGAGCTGCGCCGCCGCCTCGCCGCGCGCGGGTGCCGCTCGTGGCAACTCAACGTCAAGGTCGACAACGTGCCCGCGATCGCGCTCTACCGTTCGCTCGGCATGGAGCCCGACTACCGCACGTGGGTGCTGCGTGTTCCGGCTCCCGCGGGCCTTCCGCTCCCACCGAGCCCCACGCTGCGTTGCTCGGAACCGCCCGCCACGTCCGACGCCACGCTCGAGCGCGAGTTCGACGTCGCCGCCGGCCTGCTCGCGCGCCACCGCGCAAAATCGGCGACGCGCCTGTTCCTGTTCGAGCGCGATGGCGCCCCCATCGCGCTCGCGCCGTTCGATCCGCACTTCCCCGGCTGCTTCCCGTTCCGCCTGCGCGACGCGGCTTGCTCGCGCGCCGTGCTCGAGCAGCTCCTCACCTTCGTCCCCGCCGACCGCGCCTACCTCCAGCTCGTGCTCGAACGCGACGAGCCCTCCGCGCGCCTGCTGCTTTCCGCCGGCGCCTCGCTCGTGTTCGAGATCCAGCACCTGCACGGCCCGCTCGACGGGTGACGCCAGGCTCTCACGCTTCGCCACTCCGCAGCTTGCGAAGCGCGTCTCGCCTGAGATACTCGCGCCCCGCGATGTCCCTCGCTTCCGGCAGCAAGCTCGTGCACTACGAGATCCTCGGTCCCCTCGGCGCCGGCGCCATGGGAGAGGTCTATCGCGCGAAGGACACGCGGCTCGACCGCGACGTCGCGATCAAGGTGCTGCCGGAGCATTTCGCCGCGGATGAGGAACGCCTGCGGCGTTTCGAGCGCGAGGCCAAGACGCTCGCGTCGCTCAACCATCCCAACGTCGCGCAGATCTTCGGCGTCGATCAGGTCGAGAGCACCTACTTTCTCGTGCTCGAGCTCGTGCCGGGCGAGTCGCTCGAGGAGCGGCTCAAGCGCGGGCCGCTGCCGGTGGACGAGGCGCTCGACGTCGCGCGGCAGATCGCCGAGGGACTCGAGGCCGCACACGAGGCCGGCGTGATCCACCGCGACCTCAAGCCCGCGAACGTGCGCTTGACGCCCGACGGCAAGGTCAAGGTGCTCGACTTCGGCCTCGCCAAGAACTCCAACGAGGGTGCGAGCGGTTCCAAGACCGACAGCGTGCTCTCGACGGAAGCGGGGCGGTTGCTCGGCACTCCGACGTACATGGCGCCCTAGCAGGCGCGCGGCCGTCCGATCGACCGGCGCGTCGACGTGTGGGCCTTCGGCTGCGTGCTGTACGAGTGCCTGACCGCGCAGCGCGCGTTCGTCGGCGAGACGCTCACCGATGTGCTCGCGGCCGTGCTCGAGCGCGAGGCCGATCTCGCGCGACTGCCGGCGACGACACCTCCGCGCGTGCGCGAGCTGCTCGTCCGTTGCCTCGCGAAGGAGCCGCGCCAACGCCTGCGCGACATCGGCGAGGCGCGGCTCGTGCTGCTGGCGCCGCGCGCGGGAGAGTCGGAAGTGTCGACCCCCGCCGCCGTCTCGCGCGCTCCGTCGCCGGTCGGTCGTGTGCTCCCGTGGGCGCTGGCCATTCTTCTCGCAGGAGCGACGGCTTTCCTCGCGCTGCGCGAGCCCTCGCAACCCGTGGCCGAGACGAAGGCAACCGGATATCGCGTGTCGCTGCAGCGTCTCGCGGACCAAGGCAGCCTCACCGAACTCTCCCCCGACGGGCGGCTCGCCGTCTGCGTCGTCAAGAACGAGCTCTGGCTGCGGAAGCTGGACGAATCCGAGGCGCGGAAGCTCGAAGGGACCGAAGGTGCGAGCTCGCCGTTCTGGTCGGCCGACAGCCGTCAGATCGGTTTCTTCGCCGGCGGCAAGCTCAAGCGCATCGGCGTGGGCGGTGGCACTTCGGTGACGACGCTCGCGGACCATCCGTCGGGGTCGGTCGTCGGCACGTGGTCGAGCAACGGCACGATCCTCGTCGACCTGACGGAGAGCAGCGACGCGGAAGGGCTCTACGTTCTCGATCCCGGCGCGACGGCCTTGCGCAAGCTTCGCAACTTCGACCGCGGCGTCCGGGTCGGCCCCGACAAGTCGTTCCCCTGCTTCCTGCCCGACGGGGAGCACTTCCTCTTCACCCATCCCCACGAGGGCCAGCCGTACATCCAGATCGGCTCGATCCGTTCCGAGGAGACTCTCCCGCTGATCGCGGCCGCCTCGCTCGCGCGCTACGCGGCGCCCGGCTACGTGATCTATGCCCGCGAGGGCGCGCTGCTCGCCTGCGCCTTCGACGCGAACTCGCTCGAGCTGCGCGGCGAACCGCAGGAGCTCGAGCGCAGCGTGGGCTACTTCGCGCCGACGGGTGCGGTCGACGTCAGCGTCTCCCAGAACGGCACGCTGCTCTTCCGCAGCCCGGACGGTGGCGCGCGCTTCGAGTGGCGCGATCGTGCGGGCCGCGAGCTCGGGCTCGTGCTCGAGACGGAGCAGCGCGTGCGCCATCTCGCGCTCTCGCCCGACGGCCGGCGCCTCGTGTACGCGCTGGTCGACCCACGCAACGGGACGACCGACCTGTGGATGCTCGATCTCGAGCGCAACGTGCCCTCGCGCCTGACGTTCGCGCCCCAAGGCGAGTATTCGCCGAGTTGGGACCCGGCGGGCGTGCGGCTCGCCTTCGCCGCCGACTGGAAGGGTCCGCCCAACCTGTTCGTGCTCGATTCCGCGAGCGCCGAGCCGCGCGAGCTCGTGCCGTTCGATCGCCACGTGCACTGGTTTCCGACCTGGACGCCCGATGGCCGTTCCGTCGTCTACTGCGTCACGGTCGGCCTCGACAACTCGGACCTGTGGATCGTCGACGTCGAGAGCGGCGCGTGCCGCGAGCTCTTCGCCACCAAGTTCGCGGAGGTCGCTCCGGCCGTGTCGCCCGACGGCCGTCACCTCGCGTTCGTCTCGGACCGCTCCGGCCGCGAAGAGGTGTACCTCACGACCTTCCCCGAGCCCGGCGAGCAGGTGCGGGTGTCCGTCGACGGCGGAACGGGGCCGCGCTGGGGTGCGGGTGGCAAGGAGCTCCTGTTCGTGGCCGACGACGGCGGCATCCAGTCGGTCGCGCTCGACCTCGACGAGCAGGGCCGAGCGCACCCCGCGCGCCCGGAGTTCCTGTTCCGCGCGCCCGACGGCAAGCTCGCCAACTGGGACGTGTCGGCGGATGCCCAGCGCATCCTGCTGCTCCTGCGCAAGGGCGATACGCAGTCGCGCTCCGACTCGCTGTTGATCGACTGGCCGCAGCTGCTGCGGGAGTGAGAGCACGTGCGACGCTCTCGCTAGCCTGTGCGCGCCCATGACGTCATTCAGGATCGATCTTCATGCGTGAGTTGCTGCCCGCAGCGTTGTCCATCGTGCTCGTCGCCGCCTGCGCGACCACACCGAAAGTTCCGCAGGACCTCGACGGCTGGCTGATGCACGCGGCGGTTCCGCTCGAGAGCATCGAGAGCGCGACGGCGAAGTTCGTGGAGGCGACGCGCGAGGCGCGCGTAATCGGGCTCGGCGAGGCGACGCACGGCCAGCACGAGGCTTTCGACCTGAAACGCGAGTTCACGCTGGCGCTCGTGCGCGACGGCGGAGTGCGCGTGGTGGCCTTCGAGGCGAGCGCGTCGCGGGCGCGCGCCTGCGACGCGTACGTCTCTGGTTCCAGCGACGACCTCGAGGCCGCGATCAAGGGCCTCGGCATGTTGATCTGGGCCGTCGAGGAGAACGCGCAGCTCCTGCGCGACCTGCGCGCCTGGAATCTCGCTCGCCCCGAACGCGAGCGCGTGCGTTTCGTCGGCGTCGACGTGCAGGATCCGAACGCGACGGTCGCGCGCCTCACGGAGCTGCTCGGCCCTTCCGCCGGCGAATTGCCCAAGCGACTCGCGGACTGGGCCGCGCGGCTCGAACCGGCCGTCGGCGAACTGTTGAACGGCAAGCCCGAGGCCTACCTGCAGCTGCGCACCGACTTCGAAGCGCTCGAGCGCGACGTGCGCGCCGCCAGCGACGCTCCTGAGCTCGCGCTGCGCCTCGCCGAGCTCTCTCGCGCCCACGCGATGTTCCAATCCGCCGGAGGCCGCGACCGCGCGATGGCCGAGATGCTGCTCCTGCAGCTTGGCCCCGACGAACGCGCCGTCGTCTGGGCCCACAACCTGCACGTCACGCGCGGCCCGCTCGACTACGCGGGCACGCCGGAGACCGGCATGGGCGGCTGCCTCGCCGAGACGCTCGGCTCGCGCTACTACGCGCTCGGTTTCGCCTTCGGCGAGGGCGAGTTCCAGGCGCTCGACCGCACGCCGGAGGGGAAGTGGATCTTCCGCAGCTGGCGCGTGCCCGCCGCTCCCGCCGATGCGCTCGAGCACGTCCTCGCGCGCGCCCTCGGCCGCGACGCGTGGCTCGACCTGCGCGGCGCTCCGACCTCCGGCCCGATCGCCGAATGGCTCGATTCCTCGCTGGGTTTCCGCTGTTTCGGCGGCTACCGCATCCCCGAAGGCATCGAGCAGCCCTCCGCCGACACCTCCGAGTGGCTGCGCACCGTTCCGCGCCGCGACTTCGACGGCTGGGCCTTCCACACCGTCACCTCCGCCGCGCGCCCGCGACGGTGAAGGAGCCTGTCGACGGCATGGGACGCGCGGGCCGGGTGAGCTAATCTCGCGCGCCATGTCCCTGGCTTCCGGCAGCAAGCTCGCGCACTACGAGGTTCTCGCGCCCCTCGGCGCCGGCGCCATGGGCGAGGTGTACCGCGCGCTCGACACGCGGCTGGGGCGCGAGATCGCGATCAAGGTCCTGCCCGAGCACTTCGCGGGCGACGAGGAACGCCTGCGGCGCTTCGAGCGCGAGGCGCGCACGCTCGCTTCGCTCAACCATCCCAACGTCGCGCAGATCTTCGGCGTCGAGTGCGTGGGCGAGCTTTACTTCCTCGTGCTCGAGCTCGTGCCGGGCGAATCGCTCGACGAGCGCCTGCGGCGCGGGCCGCTGCCGGTCGAGGACGCGCTCGACGTCGCGCGGCAGATCGCCGAGGGGCTCGAGGCCGCACACGACGCCGGCGTGATCCACCGCGACCTCAAGCCCGCCAACGTGCGCCTGACGCCCGAGGGCAAGGTCAAGGTGCTCGACTTCGGCCTCGCCAAGCCGACGAACGAGCAGGACAAGGGCTCGAAGACCGACAGCGTGCTCTCGACCGAGGCCGGGCGGCTGCTCGGCACGCCGACCTACATGGCGCCCGAGCAGGCGCGCGGCAAGGCGATCGACAAGCGCGTCGACATCTGGGCCTTCGGCTGCGTGCTGTACGAGTGCCTGACGGCGCGGCGCGCGTTCGCCGGAGAGACGCTCACGGACGTGCTCGGCGCCGTGCTGCATTCTGAGGCCGAGCTCACCGCGCTGCCGCCGACGACGCCGCGGCGCGTGCGCGAGCTCCTCGAGAGCTGCTTCGCGAAGGATCCGCGCAAGCGCCTGCGCGACGTCGGTCAGGCGCGGCTCGAGCTCGAGCGCGCGGCGCGTGAACCGCGGGATTTCGCAGTCGAAGCGCTCGACACGACGACGCCTGCGCGCGAGCGCCGTGCAGCGTTCCTGCCGTGGACGATCGCGGGTGCGATCGCGCTCGCCGGTGGCACGTTTCCGTTCTGGTCGGCGCGCGCGGGCCTCACGTCGACGGCACGTCCGGAACCCGCGCGCGTGGTGCGCTTCGCGGTGCTACCGCCCGAGGGCTCGACCTTCTCGTCGACGCTCGCCCGCAGCTCGAACCTCGCGCTCAGCCCCGCCGGCGACCGCCTCGTCTTCGTCGCCGAGAAGGCGGGCCGCACGTTCCTGTGCGTGCGACGCTTCGACGAGGCGCAGGCGGTCGCGCTCCCCGACACCGACGGTGCCTCGAACCCCTGTTTCTCGCCGGACGGGCGCTGGCTCGCGTTCCAGCAGGTCTCGAAGCTCGTGAAGATGCCCGCCGACGGCGGCCCGCAGCAGACGCTGTGCGACGCGACTTCCGACCAGGGACTCGCGTGGCTCGACAGCGGCCGCGTGCTGTGGGGCGGCGGTTCGTCGGGACTGTGGAGCGTGAGCGCGAACGGCGGAACGGCGGAGCGCCTGGTCACGACGGGGAGCGACGTCCGCACGGTCGACGGCGCGACCAAGGTGCTCGGGCTGGTCGCTCCCGTCGCTGCGCCGGGCGGCAGGCACGTGCTCGCCTGCGTGTGGGACGGCCCCACGACCGAGAATTACCACATCGTGTCGGTGTCGCTCGAGGACGGGAGCCTGCACACGGTCCTGCGCGTCGCCACCGAGCCGCGTTTCGTCGCGCCGGACCTGCTCCTGTTCACGCGCGGCTCGACAGTGATGAGCGTCGCGTTCGACGCGGAGCAATGCCGCGTCGTCGGCGAGCCGCAGGTCGCGCTGCAGCCCGTGTTCACCGATCAGTGGAGCGACACGGCGTGCATCGCGGCCACGCTCGACGGCACGTTCGCGTACATCGAAGGCAAGCGGCAGGGCGCCGAGCGCAGGCTGATCCGGTTCGACGAGGCGGGCAACGCGCTGCCGCTGCTCGACACGCTCGACAGCTACTACGGCACGCTGAGCATCTCGCCGGACGGGCGCCGCGCGATCGTGACGACGCTGCGCAAGAAGCTCGAGATGTGGGTGCTCGACGTCGAGCGCCGCTCGCTCTCGCTCGTCACGTCGCTCGGCGACAACTACGCCCCGATCTGGAGCAGCGACGGCAGCACGATCCTCGCGATGTACACCGCGGAGTCCGGCGAGAGCCACCTCGCGCGCTGGCGCCCGGGCGGAGGCGCTCCGGAGTTTCTCGCCAAGTTCGAGGGCGAGGCGGCCCTGCCGCAACAGGAACTGCCCGACGGCTCGGGGCTGATCGTGCGCCGCGACGACTTCGACGCGACGGGCGACGGCGACCTCGTGCTGTTCCGCTACGCCGACACGAGCTGGACGCCGCTGCGCGCCCGCGACGCCGACGAGGCGACCGGTCGCGTCTCGCCCGACGGCCGGTGGCTCACCTACAGCTCCGACGAGTCGGGACGGACCGAGGTCTACGTCGGTCCGCTGGCGCCGGGCGGCGAGAACCTGCAGATCTCGAGCGCCGGTGGCATCCAGCCGCGCTTCTCCACCGACGGCACGCGCGTCTACTTCCTCGATCCGCAGTTCACGCTGGTGCGCGCGACGCTCTCCTTCAGCGGCGGCGAAGTGCGCGTGAGCGAAGTGACCGAGCTCTTCAACTGCGCCACCGCCGGCGCACCGACCCACCAGCTCGAGTTCTCCGGCTTCGAGGTGCTCCCCGACGGCGGCTTCGCCTTCGTCAAGCGCGCCGACTGGGAGGATCGCCCGCTTCAAGTGCAGGTGATCCTCGACTGGCCCTCCGAGCTCCGCCCCGCGCCCGCTGGCCGGTAGCGCGTCCTCGCGTCACTCGAGCTTCGTCCCGGCGCGGTACGTGCCCGTGCGCGCGACGTCGAGCGCACCGTCGGGCGTCCAGAAGCGGCAGAAGCCGTCGAACTTGCCTTCGTGGGTCTCCGTCTCCCCGACGAGCACGCCCTCGTCCGACCAGGCGCGCCACAGGCCCTCGGTCTTGCCGTTTTCGTAACGACCTTGGAGCAGCACCACGCCCGTTTCGGACCAGCTGGTCCATTGGCCCTGCTTGTGATCGCCGTCGAAAGGACCCGATTCCTCGGCCTGACCGTTCGCGTGGAAGATCGTCAGCACTCCATTCTTGAGCACGCTGTTCTCGGGCAACGAGTTCTCGGTGCGCACCGCCGCGGCGGGACGGAACTCCATCTCGACGACACTTCCATCCTTCATCACGAGCTTGCGGAGCTTGGCGTTCGGCGCCTCTTCCACGGCCGGCACCACGCGCTCCTCCTGCGGTTCTTGCGGCACCATCGCGGGTCGCAAGGCTTCGTCGTTCACGTCCTGCCTCGCGAGCCGCACCTGCGCCATCTCGCTCGGCGCCGCCGCCGCATTCCGATCGACCGGCTCGCGCTTCCTCAGCACGAATACCGTCAGCACCACGACCACGATCGCGCCGACCGCCACCGCTCTAGTTGTCTTCATCTCTCTTCCCTTCTCCGCTCCGAGGTCGGCTCGGATCCGGCCTTGGCGTTCTCGCTGAATTCCTCGTGCGTTGCGCTCACTCCGCGGCGGCGAGGGAGATGAGCTTGGCGCCGCTGGCGACGGCTTCCTTCTCGCGGACGTGCAGCGTCTTGACGAGGCCCGCCGACGGGGCGGCGATCTCGTTCTGCATCTTCATCGCTTCGAGGATCAAGAGCGGCTGGCCCTTTTCGACGGTGTCGCCTTCCTTGACGAGCAGCTTGACGACCACACCGGGCATGATGCTCTTGACGGTGCCGCCGCCCTTCTGGCTCTCGCGTTCGGCGGCGTGGGCGGCGCGCTCGCGCTCGTCCTCGATCTCGACCGAGTAGAGGTGGCCGGCGATCGAGGCCGTGACCTGATGCTCGTCGCCTTCGATCGAGACGCCGAAGGAGCGGTTGCCGTCGAGCAGCGCGACCTGGCCGAGATTGTCGACCTCCTGGTAGTCGAGCGCGAGCTCGCGCCCGTCGACCGAGACCTTGAGCTGGCCGAGGCGCTCGACCACCTCGACCTCGTGCGGCTTGCCGTTGACGGTGACGAAGTACTTCATCGGGCACCTCCGAGGTTCGAGCCGACGTGCGGCGGGTAGGGCGTGGCGCGCGAGCGGTTGCGCGTGGACCAGGCGGTGCGCTCCGACGCGCTGGTGGCGAGCGCCTTGCGCTGCATCAGCACGTGCCGATGGATCGCGGACGCCGCGGCGATGATCACGTCCTCGCCCGCGCGCGGCGTCGAGAGGTCGAGGCCGGCGAGGAAGTGCGTGTCGAAGTCGCCCTTGACGAAGCGCTCCTCCTCGAGCACGAGCAGCGCGACCGGCGCGCTGGTGCGGACGCCGCCGACGTTGAGCTCGGCGAGGGCGCGCTTCATGCGCTCGATCGCCGCGTGGCGGTCGGGCCCCCACACGATCAGCTTCGCGAGCATCGGGTCGTAGTTGAGGCTGACCTCCATGCCGCGGTAGATCGCCGCGTCGAGGCGCACCCACGGGCCGCCGGGCGCGCGCAGGTTGTGGATCGTGCCGATCGACGGCACGAAGCCGTTGAACGGATCCTCGGCGTTGATGCGCACCTCGATCGCCCAGCCGTTCTTCTTGGCGAGCACCTCTTCCTGCGTGTACCCGAGCTTCTCGCCCCAGGCGATGCGGATCTGCTCGCGCACGAGGTCGACGCCGTAGACCATCTCGGTCACCGGGTGCTCGACCTGCAGGCGCGTGTTCATCTCGAGGAAGAACACCTCGCCCTTGGAATACAGGAACTCGACCGTGCCCGCGTTCTCGTACCCGACCGCCGCGCCCGCGCGCACCGCGATCTCGCCCATCTTGCGGCGCAGGTTGTCGTCGACGACGACCGAGGGCGCCTCCTCGATGAGCTTCTGGTGGCGGCGCTGGATCGAGCATTCCCGCTCGCCGTAATGGACGCCATTGCCGTGCTTGTCGAACAGCACCTGCACCTCGACGTGGCGCGGCTCGTCGACGTAACGCTCCATGTAGAGCCGCCCGTCGCCGAAGCTCGCGAGCGCCTCGCCACTCGCCGTGCGGAAGGCCGTCGCCATCTCCGACTTCGAGCGCACGAGCCGGATGCCCTTGCCCCCGCCACCGGCCGCGGCCTTGATCGCGATCGGGTAGCCGATCTTCTCGGCCGCCTCGAGCGCACGCTCGACGTCGTCGACCGGGTCGACGAGGCCCGGCACGACCGGCACGCCGGCCTTGGTCATGTTGCGGCGGCTGGTGATCTTGTCGCCCATGGCCTCGATCGCCTCCGGCGGCGGGCCGATCCAGACGAGCCCCGCCTCGGTCACCTTGCGGGCGAAGGCCGAGCGCTCCGACAGGAAGCCGTAACCGGGATGGATCGCTTCGGCGCCCGAGGCCTTGGCGGCCGCGATCACCTTGTCCATGTCGAGGTAGCTCTCGCGCGGCGTCGAGCCGCCGAGCGCGATCGCGCTGTGGGCCATGCGGACGTGGAGCGCCCGCCGGTCGACGTCGGAGTAGATGGCGACGGACTCGATGCCCATCTCCCGGCACGTGCGGATCACGCGCAGGGCGATTTCGCCGCGGTTGGCGATCAGGATGCGCTTGAACATGGCGCGGGATCATACTGTGGCCCCGTGGAGAGCTCGATCCGTCCCCCCGTGTCCATCCCCGTCCCCGTGGCCCTGCTGATCGCGCTCGCAAGCGCCTGCACGAGCGCCGGCTTGTCCGTCCGGCCGCCCGTCGCGCCGCCGGCCCCGCTCGAGCCCGTGCCGAGCGCGCGCCAGCTCGCCTGGGCCGAGCGCGAGTTCTACGCCTTCGTGCACTTCAGCATGAACACGTTCACCGACCGCGAGTGGGGCGAGGGCGACGAGAGCCCCGACACGTTCGCCCCGACGGCGCTCGACTGCCGCCAGTGGGTGCGCGTCGCGAAGTCGGCCGGCATGAGCGGCATCATCCTGACCGCGAAGCACCACGACGGCTTCTGCCTGTGGCCGTCGAGCTTCACCGAACACACCGTCGCGCGTTCGAGCTGGCGCGAGGGCCGGGGCGACGTGGTGGCGGAGCTCTCCGCCGCCTGCCGCGAGAACGGCTTCGGCCTCGGCCTCTACATCTCGCCCTGGGACCGCAACCACCCGGCCTACGGCTCGGGCGCGCCCTACGACGACGTGTTCTGCGGCCAGATGACGGAGCTGCTCACGCGCTACGGCGGCCTGTTCGAGCTGTGGTGGGACGGCGCTTGCGGCGAGGGCCCCAACGGCAAGCGGCAGGTGTACGACTGGCCGCGCTACCGCGAGCTCGTCCGCCGGCTCGCGCCGAACACGTGCGTCTTTTCCGACGTCGGCCCGGACGTGCGCTGGATCGGCAACGAGCAGGGATTCGCGGGCACGACCAACTGGGGCGGGCTCTCGACCGAGGGCTTCACGCCGGGGCTGGGCGCGCCGGCGCAGCAAGTGCTGAATTCCGGCGAGGAAACTGGGGCCCAGTGGCTGCCGGGCGAATGTGACGTCTCGATCCGGCCCGGCTGGTACTACCACGCGGCGCAGGACGGGCAGGTCAAGTCGCTGGAGCAGCTTCTGGCGATCTGGTACGGCTCGGTCGGGCGCAACGCGAACCTGCTGCTCAACCTGCCGGTCGATCGGCGCGGGCTGGTGCACGAGAACGACGCGGCGCGGCTGGTGGAGCTGCGCTCGGCCCTCGACCGCATCTTCGCGCGCGACCTCGCCCGCACGGCGCTGGCCAGCGCGAGCGCGGTCCGGGGTGGCGCTGCGGAGCTTTTCGGGGCTGCACAGGCGACCGACGGCGACCGCCGTACCTATTGGGCCTGCGACGACGGCGTCACCCGGGCCAGCCTCGAGCTCGCCTTCGCCGGGCCGACCGAGGTCGACCACGTCGTGCTGGGCGAGGCGCTCGAGCTCGGCCAGCGCGTCCGGGCCTTCCGGGTCCTCGAGCGGCGGGACGGCCAGCTCGTCGAGCTCGTCCGCGGCACCACGATCGGGCGCAAGCGCATCCTGCCCTTCGCCGCGACCAAGGTCGACGCGCTCGTGCTCGCGATCGACGACGCCCGCGCCACCCCCACCCTCGCGAGCTTCGAAGCCTACGCCTCGCCGGTCGAGCTTCGCCCACTCCTCCCCAAGGCTCCGTGAACCGTCGCGGGAGCGACCCGCGCGCCTCTCAGGAAGTCAGAAATCGGGGGCTGCATCCGTTGACGTGCGCGGTAGAGTCTGCGCCCACAAGAGCCCCGAGTCCCGTGAACGCGCAACTACCCCTGATCGGCGGCATTCGTTCCGCCGGCACGTGTTCGGACCTTGGCGACGCGCCGACGCGCGAGTGTGACGGAAGCTCACCCGCTTCCGGATCCTCGCTGCACGCGCCGCACTCGCGCGGCTCAGTCAAGGACGCACCCCATGCCTCAGCATGTCGATCGGCCTGAACAGGTCGAAACCTCGGGCGCTCTCGCCCGTTCCACTCCCGACGTTCCGCCAGCTACGCCCGCGCGCCGCACCGGTCGCGCGTACTACTACCCCGACGTCAGCGACGCCGACTGGAACGACTGGCGCTGGCAGTTCAAGAACCGCGTCACCAAGCTCGACGAGCTCGCGGCGAAGATTCCGATCCCCGAGGAGGAGCTGCACCTGCGGCGCGAGGTCCTGTCGGACTTCCGCATGGGCATCACGCCCTACTACCTCTCGCTGATCGACGCCGACGACGCCGACGACCCGATCCTGCGTCAGGTCGTGCCGCTCGCGGACGAGTACTACTTCCGCGCCGTCGGCGAGGAGGACCCGCTGGGCGAGGAGAAGTTCTCGCCGGTCCCGGGCATCACGCACCGCTATCCCGACCGCGTGCTGATGGTGATCTCGAACAACTGCGCCATCTACTGCCGCTACTGCACGCGCAAGCGCACGATGTACGACGGCGCGACGCCGGACGTCGAGATCGACCGCATGGTCGACTACATCGCGCGCACGCCGCAGGTGCGCGACGTGGTCGTGTCGGGTGGTGACCCGCTCAACTACTCCAACCAGAAGCTCGAGTCGATCCTCTCGAAGCTGCGCGCCATCCCGCACCTCGAGATCATCCGCATCGGCAGCCGCGTGCCCGTGGCCCTGCCGCAGCGCATCGACGACGAGCTCGTGGAGATGCTGCAGCGTTACCACCCGCTGTGGGTGAACGTGCACTACAACCACCCGCGCGAGCTGACGCCGGAAGCCGCGCGCGCCTGCGACAAGCTCTCGCGCGCCGGGATCCCGCTCAACAACCAGGCGGTGCTGCTCAAGGGCGTCAACGACTCGGTCGAGACGGTCAAGAAGCTGTGCCAGGGCCTGATGAAGATGCGCGTGCGGCCCTACTACCTCTACCAGTGCGACCCGGTGCGTGGCGCCGAGCACTTCCGCACGCCGATCTCCAAGGGCATCGAGATCATCGAGGGCCTGCGCGGCCACACGAGCGGCCTCGCGATCCCGACCTACGTGGTCGACGCGCCCGGCGGCGGCGGCAAGATCCCGATCCAGCCGCAGTACCTGCTGCGCTACGACGAGGAGAAGGGTCGCGCGGTGCTGCGCAACTTCCAGGACAACATCTACGAGTACCTGGAGCCCGGCTACCTGCGCGATCCGATGCGCCCGCCGGTCAGCCGCGCGAGCGAGAACGGGGTCGAGCACGAGGCGCCGGCCCCGGCGTCCGACGAGCTCGCGCCGCAGGCCCCGCCGGTCGTCGGCAAGAGCCGCTGGGTGCACAAGGGCGCGACCGCGCGCCGCACGCCGAAGGAATAGCTCTCCAGAGCGAAGCGCGGCTCCCGCCATGCACATCGGCATCGCCTTCGACCTGAAGGCCGACTTCGGCGCCGTCTCCGGCGGCCCCGAGGACCTCCTCGAGGAATACGACTCCGACGCGACCGTCAGCGCGATCGAGCGCGTGCTCGTCGCGCGCGGCCACCGCGTCACGCGGCTGGGCGGCGGGCGGCGTTTCCTCGAGCGCCTGCTCGCGGCAAGCCCCGAGCTCGTGTTCAACATCGCCGAGGGCCGCGGCTCGCGCTCGCGCGAGGCGCACGTGCCCGCGGCCTGCGAGATGCTCGGCATCCCGTGCACGCACTCCGATCCGCTGACGATGGCGGTGACGCTCGACAAGGCGATGGCCAAGCGTGTCGTCGCCTCCTGCGGCATCCCGACGCCGGGTTTCGTCGTGGTCGAGCACGAGCGCGACCTCGCGCGCATCGCCATGCCGTTCCCGCTGTTCGCCAAGCCCCTGTTCGAGGGCTCGAGCATGGGCATCCGGCGGCGCTCGCGCATCGCCGACCGTGCGGAACTGCGCGAATGGGTCGGCCAGCTGCTCGGCGACTACCGCGAGCCCGTGCTGGTCGAGGAATTCTGCGCGGGCGCGGAATTCACCGTCGGCCTGCTCGGCAACGGTGCGAACGTGCGCGTCGCGGCGACGATGGAGGTCGAGCCGCTGCTCGTGCCGCGCGACCAGTTCGTGTACTCGCTCGAGGTGAAGCGCAACCCCAACTGGGCCGAGGAGATCGCCTACAACGTGCCGCCCAAGCGCGCGCGCGCGGAGATCGACGCGGTCGAGAAGGTCGCACTCGACGCCTACCGCGCGCTCGGCTGCCGCGACGTCGCGCGCATCGACGTGCGCTGCGACGCGGCCGGAACGCCGAAGTTCATCGAGTGCAATCCGCTGCCGGGCCTCGCGCCGGGCTGGAGCGACCTCGCGATCCTGTGGGACCGCACGGGCGGCACGTACGACACGCTCGTCGGCGCGATCCTCGACGAGGCCACCACGCGGCTCGCGCTGCGCTGAGACTTCCATGGCCAGCATCTCCGTGCTCTACAACGACGACGCGTCGCTCGCGCACGGCTCGCCGCAGGATGCGATCGCGGTGCTCGCCGTGGTCGACTGCGCCAAGGCGATCGCCTACGCGCTGGTCGAGCAGGGCCACGACGTCGAGCTCGAGGGCCTGCCGCCGGACACCGACCGCGTGCTGCGCACCGTCGCGACGCTGCGCACCGACCTCGTGTTCAACCTGGTCGAGGCGCTCGGCGGCGACTCGCGCATGGAACAGGCGATGGTGTGGCTGTACGAGCTGCACCACGTCGCGTACACGGGCTCCGGCCCGCGCGCGATGGCGCTGTGCATGGAAAAACCCGTCACCAAGGCCGTGCTCGCCGCCGCGGGACTGCCGGTGCCGCGCGGGACCGTGTTCACGCGCGGCGACGAGAGCTGCGAAGGCCTGCGTTTCCCGCTGATGGTGAAGCCCGCGCGCGAGGACGCGAGCCACGGCATCTCGCTCGACTCCGTCGTGCGCGACGAGGCCGCGCTGCGCCGTCAGGCCCGCCACGTGATCGAGACCTACGCGCAGCCCGCGGTCGTCGAGGAGTACATCCCCTCGCGCGAGATCAACGTCGCGCTGCTCGGCGGGCCGAACGGCGTCGAGGTGCTGCCGCTCTCGGAGATCGATTACTCCGGTTTTGGCGCCGAAGAGGCGCATGTCGTCACCTATGCGGGCAAGTGGATCGAGACCAGCCGCGACTGGGACCTGACCAAGGTCGTCCCGGCGCGCGAGCTCTCGCCGCCGCAGCGCGCGCGCATCGAGAGCATCGCCCGGAAGGCCTTCGAGACGCTCGACCTGCGCGACTACGCGCGTGTCGACCTGCGCCTCGACGCCACCGGCGAGCCGTTCATCATCGACGTCAATCCCAACCCCGACATCTCGGTCGGCGCGGGTTTCCACCTCGCCGCCGAGCGCGCGGGGCTCACCTACTCGAACCTGATCGAGCGCATCGTGCAGAGCGCTCTCGCCCGCCATGCTCGTCCTGCGTGAGCTGCGCCCGACCGACCGGCCGGCGCTCGAGCGCCTGATCCGTTCGACCAACGCCTTCCGCGAGGACGAGGTCGAGGTCGCGCTCGAATTGATCGACGCGAGCCCCGATCCCGCGAAGGGTTACCCGCTCGTCGTCGCGGCCGACGTCGATGCGGCGCAGGGTCGAGACGAGCCCGTCGGTTACGCCTGCTGGGGCCTCACTGCGCTCAGCGACGGCGCCTACGACCTGTACTGGATCGTCGTCGACCACGCGCAGCAGGGCCGCGGCATCGGCCGCAAGCTGCTCGAGCACGTGCGCACCGACGTGCGCGCGCGCCACGGGCGCCTCGTGGTCATCGAAACCTCGGGCAAGCCGGATTACGCCTACCAGCGCGCGTTCTACGAGCGCTGCGGCGGAACGCTGCTCGCCCGTTACCCCGACTTCTACCGACTCGGCGACGACAAGCTCGTCTATCTGGTGCGACCTTGAGCGCGAAGATCTCCCCCGAAGGCACGATCCGAATCGAGAACGGCGCGACCGCGACGTTCGACTGCGTGTTCCCCAAGTGCGGCGGCATCTGCTGCAAGCAGGGCCGGCCGCCGGTCGAGCCCGGCGAGATCAAGCGCATCGAGGCGAACCTCGAGAAGTTCCTGCCGCACCTGCGCGAGAAGGCGCGCAAGGTCGTGCTCACCAAGGGCTTCATGACCAAGCGCATGAAGCACGGCCTGCCGATGATGGCGGTGAGCGAAGGCTGGTGCGTGTTCGAGAACCAGGGCTGCGTGCTGCACAAGGTCGGCGCCACCGAAGGCGATCGCTTCAAGTACAAGCCGTGGGTGTGCGCGACGTTCCCGCTCGATCGCATCTCGAAGCGCGAGTGGTACGTGCGGCAGTGGAAGCTGCACGGCGAGGCCTGGGACCTGTTCTGCATCAACCCCGAGGAATCGAAGAAGCCCGCGACGAAGACGATGGCGGGCGAGATCGAGTTCGCCGAGCGGCTCGAGTCGGGCGAAGAAAGCTGGCGCGGCGGCTCGATCCCGCGCGCGAAAAAGCCTGCGAAGGCCACGAAGCCTGCGGCGAGCGCGAAGAAGCGCAAGTAACGCGGCGCAGCCCGTCACGCGGGAAGAAGCCCTAGACTGCGGCGTCGCACATGGGGCTGGAAACCGAGAGCGAAACGGGCGGGCGTGTGCCCGGTGCGGTGTGGCGCGGCACGGCGCTGCAGGTGCTCGGGCGCTTCTGGGGCGCGGGCTGCACGCTCGCGATCCTGTACTTCGCCAACGAAGCGCTCGACGGGCCGGGCTTCGGCCGTTTCACGTTCTACATCGCGTTGTTCGCGTGGCTCGACAGCTTCGCGACGATGGGCACGGGCCAGGTCGCGGTGCAGCGCACGGCCGCGAATCCCGAGCGCACCGCGCAGGTGATCGCGCAGGGCCGCTCGATCCGCCTGCGCGCGGGACTCGTCGGCGTGCTGCTGTGCGCCGCGATCGCCGTCGCCAAGGACGAGGCCGACGCCGCGTGGATCGTGCTCGCGGCGTTCTATCCGGTGACGCACGCGCTCGAGCTCTCGACGATCGTCGCGCGCAACCGCATGAGCTGGGGCGTGCCCGTCGCGGTGCGCGCCATCGCCTCCTCGCTCAGCCTCGCCTTCGTCGCGCTGCTGTACGCGAACGAGGCCGCGCGGCCGGCCCTCTATCTCGGCGGCGTCGCGCTCGGCAGCACGCTCGGCAACGTGCTGCTGCACGTCGCCAGCCGGCGCCACCTGCCGCCGCGCAGCGCGAGCGACGAGCCCGAGCGCGGCTTCTTCCGCGAGTCGCTGCCGCTGGGCCTGTCGGCCCTGTGCGCGCAGACCTACTTCTACGTCGACAACCTGTTCGTGAGCGAGATCTGCGGCGACGAGCCGCTCGGCCACTACAACGTCGCCGTGCGCGTGATGAGCTGGTCGATCATGCTCGCGCAGTACACGTCGCTCACGATCCTGCCGTGGTTCCGGCGCCGCCACGTCGCGGGCGAGCTCGGCAGCGCGCTGGGCAAGGTCGGGCCGCCGCTGTTCGCGCTCGCGGGACTGGGCTGCGGCCTCGTCGCACCCTGGAGCGAGACGCTGCTCGGCCTGTTCGGCGAGGAGTTCCGCGCTGCCGGCGCCAGCCTGCGCTGGCTGCTGGGCGCGACGGTCGCGATCTACGCCGGGGCGATCCTGATGACGGCGCTCGTCGCGCTGCGCCGCAACGTCGAGAGCCTGTGGATCGCGGCCGGGGGCGTGCTCGTCAACGTCGGCCTCAACTTCTGGGCAGTGCCCGCTCTCGGCATCACCGGCGCCGCGCTGGCGACGTTCGCCACGGAATGTTTCGTCACGCTCGCCGCGGCGTTCGTGATCGTGCGCTCCGGCGTCCGTCCCGGCCCCGCGTGGCACTGGCTCGGCGGTCCGCTCGGCTTCGCCCTCGGCGCGGGCCTGTCGCACGCGCTCACGCTGGGCTATTGATGTCCCCCATGCGTGTCGGACTCGACTATCGGCCTGCGCTCCAGAACCGCGAGGGCATCGGCCGTTACGCGCGCGAGCTCGTGCGCGGCTTCATCGAGCTCGGTTTCGACGGCGACCTAGGCCTGTTCGGCTACACCGCCGCGCCGATGCGCTTTTCCCGCGAGGAACTGGGCATCGCGGGCACGCGGGCCGAGCTCCTGCGCGTGCGCGTGCCGTCGCGCTGGCTGCCGTGGCTGATGCGCAAGCTCGGCAAGGGCGTCGACGATCTCGTCGGCGGCGCCGACGTCTACCACCACACGCAGCCCAACCTGCTCGACGTGCGCCGCGCGGCGGAAGTGGCGACGATCTTCGACTGCATCTACATGCTGCCGGGGTCGGGTTACCTCGACGAGGCCGTCGCCGAACGCATGACCGCGGCCGCGAAGGAGCAGGTCAAGCGCGCGAAACGCATCCTCGTGCCGACTCAGTACGTCGGAGCCGAGGTCGTGATGGCTCTCGGTGCGCATCCCGCGCGAGTGAGCGTCACCGAACTGGGCTGCGACCACATCGTGCGCACGCTTCCGCCCGGCGGATTCGGGCCGGCGAAGGAGCCCTACATCCTCACCGTCGCCCGCGTCGACCCGCGCAAGAACCACCTGCGCATGCTGAGTGCCTTCGAAATGCTCGTGAAAGAGGGCCTTCCGCACCGCTGGATCGTCGCGGGCCCGCGCGGCCACGAGTGGGAGCAGTTCGCACGCGCCGTCGAGCTCTCGCCCGCGCGCGACCGCGTGCAGTGGATCGTCGACGCGCCCGAGGCCGACCTGCCACGCCTCTACGCGCAGGCCGACTGCTTCGTGTTCGCCACGCTCAACGAGGGCTTCGGTCTCCCGCCGCTCGAAGCGATGGCCTGCGGCGCTCCGGTCGTGACGAGCTGCGTCACGTCCTTGCCCGAGGTCTGCGGCGACGCCGCCTTCCTCGTCGAACCCACCGAACCCGAGCGCATCTTCGAGGCCATGCGGCGCGTGCTGCAGGAGCCGGACATTTCCGCCGAGCTGCGCCTGCGCGGCCGCGTGCAGTCGCGCAAGTTCACGTGGCGCGAGTGTGCCAAGCACACGTTGCTCGCCTACCGCAAGGCGCTCGAGCCCGAAGTGGAAGAGCCCAAGCTCAAGCGCGTATTCTGAAGCAGCACAAGCAGGGCACCGGGAGCGAAAAGAGGAATCGACCACGGGCTGGAGACGCAGGCGACCCCGCTCGCTCTTCGTCCCGGGCTCCTTCTTCAGGCTCCGCGGGGAGGCAGGCCGGATTCCAGCCCGCTTCGAACTGGTGCGGAGGGGCTTCGGGGCGAGAATTCGGCCAAAAGAGCCGGGGCGGACGGCGGCGCGGCCGGGAGCGGTTTTCCGCGACCCCACAGGAAATGAAAGTTCCTGTAGGATCGGGGGGCTTGCCTGCGCCGGTCCGGAAACCTCCGACCCAGCGCGGGCGAGCGGTCCACCTTTCCCCCCTGAGACAGTCCCCATGAACGCGTTCAAGGCAGCCCTCTCCTCCCTGACGCTGTGCGCCGTCGCTTCGGCGCAGCTGCAGTTCAACCGCGTCGCCACGGTCGACCTGAACTCGACCTCGAGCAACGCCAACCCCGAGTTCATCGGCTCGAACCCCTCGGCCGTAGCCTGGGACGGCAGCGACCTGATCGTCGCCGGCTTCAACGGCGGCACCTCCGCCGCCACGGTCTCGCTGATCCGGGTCTCGAACGTCCTCGGCAGCCCGAGCTTCGGCGCGACCTTCGGCGCGCTCGCCGCGACGCCCGCCTCGCGCGGTTATTCGGGCATCGCCGTCGACGGCGGCAAGGTCGCCGCGGCGCACGACAACGGAGCGGCGACCGCCACGGGCGTCGCGCTGTACGACGCGAGCACGGGCTCGCTCCTGTGGCAGATCGGCACGACCGGAACGAACGCCCGCGGCATGGCGGGCATCGACTTCGACCCCGGTTTCGGTGGCGTGGACCTCGGCGTCAACTTCCTCGAGCAGGGCTCGGGCCGCCGGCGCCTCGTCAACACCACGACGGGCACCTTCATCTACACCAGCGCCAACGGCGCCATCATCAACCTCACTCCGCTCGCGACCGGCTGGCGTGACCACGCCTTCGACCCGGCGACCGGCGACCTGTACACGCGCGTCAACAACGACCTCTCGAAGCACACCCGCACCGGCGGCAATGCCTTCTCGCCCAACGCGCGCATCGTCGACGTCACCGACGTCTCGACCGTCGCCGGCCAGAACGTCGAGTTCCTCGACACGGCGTTTGGCAGCTTCCTGATCTACAACGACCGTCCGTCCACCGGCACGCAGTCGTTCAGCTCGGCCGTGCGTATCGTCAACACGAGCGGCACCCCGGCGACGTTCAACTTCGGCCCGAGCTTCAGCCCCGCGACTGCGGCCGGCTTCTACGATTTCGCCTGGGACACGGTGAACGACCGCCTCGCCGTGCTCGACTTCGCCAACCGCAAGGTCTACGTGTTCGAGCTGTGCCCGAACATCGACACCGACGGTGACGGCACGGTCGACTGCATCGACGGCTGCCCGGTCGACCCGCTCAAGATCGCGCCCGGCGCCTGCGGCTGCGGCGTCGCGGACACGGACACCGACGGCGACGGCACGCCCGACTGCATCGACGGTTGCCCCAGCGATCCGCTCAAGACCGCGCCGGGAAACTGCGGCTGCGGCGTCGCAGACACGGACACCGACGGGGACGGCACGCAGCACTGCAGCGTCGGGTG
>JAPLOE010000134.1 GCA_026692705.1 Planctomycetota bacterium | reverse complement strand
CAGAAAAAATTGCTCTGGCTCGGTATTTCGCGCCGCGGGTATCGTCGATCGTCGCTTGCGTCCCGCCTCCGAGCCCTCGAACCTGCGCTGCACCGTCGCCGTCCTCGCGCTGATGGCGCTCGCGCTCGCGCTGCGCTTCCTGACGCTCGACTTCGGCCTGCCGTACTCGCAGGAGCCCGACCCGCACATCCTCGACCAGATCGCGCTGCTCTCGCAGCCGGTGGTCGACGACCGCACGATCTTCTTCAGCTCGATCTACCCGCACCTGCTCGCGCGGCTCGCGATCTGGACCGGGGCGCCGGTCGCGCTGCCCGAGAACCTCGCGGCGCTCGACCTCGCCGGGCAGCTCGAAGTCGCCTCGCGCATGCACCACCACGTGCGGGCGCTGATCGCGTGCCTCTCGGTGCTGATGATCCCGGCGACTTTTTGGCTCGCGAGCTGGTTCCTGTCGCGGCGCTGGTCGCTGGCGGCGGCGGCGCTGGCGGCGGCGAGCACGCTCTCGCTGCAATTCGGCCAGCAGGCGCGTCCGCACGCCGCGACGGCGCCCTTGATCGTGATCGCGGTGGCGGCCTGCATCGGATTGCGCCGCCACGGCACGTTGCGCTGGTTCCTGATCGCCGGCGCGGCCTGCGCGCTCGCCATCGCGAGCCTCACCAACGCGCTCGCGGTGATGATCCCGGCCTTCGTCGCGTTCCTGCTGCGCAACGGCGCGCGCCGGCGCATCCTCGATGCGCGCGTGCTGCTCAGCCTCGGGCTGGTCGCGCTCGCGATTCGCCTCGCGTACCCGTTCTTCTTCGTCGAGACGCCGCCGGAAGCGGTGATGCCGACCGAGGAGGGCACGGTCAGCTTCGGCTGGCAGACGTTCAACTGGAGCGAGTTCCAGGGCGCGGGCTTCCCGACGCTGTTCCTGACGCTGTGGTTCTACGAGCCGGTCGCGTCGCTGCTCGCGCTCGCGGGCCTCGTCGCGTGGCTCGTGCGCCGCAACGACCGCAGCGCGGAGTGGAGCGAGCGCCGCAAGGACCTGCTCGTCGCGCTCTCGTTCGCGCTCAGCTACGCGCTCGTGATCGGACTGCAGGTGCGCAACCAGCAGCGTTTTGCGCTGCCGCTCCTGCCGTTCGTGTTCGTCGCCGCCGCGTACGGCCTCGCGGCCCTGTGGCGCGCGGATCGCCTGAAGCCGCTCGCGTACGTCGGCAGCGCAGCCTGCGTCGTGCCCGTGCTCGCGTGCCTGGGGTTCGTCGGCATGCGCCTGCGGCCGCACACGCTCGAGCAGCTCGGCATGTGGATCGAGGCCAACGTCCGGCGCGGCGAGCAGCGCGTGGCGATCCACCTCCTGTGGGACGTTCCGCTCGCGCGCGAGCACGCGAACCTGTTCGACGCGCAGGGCAACGTGCGCAAGGTCACGCTCAGCCCATGGCTGCTGTATCAGGCCCAGACGATGGACGCGCTCTGGATGGGCGAGCGTTGGGACATCGAGCAGCTCTACCCCGAACGCGAGCGCTGGGGAGCGATCCTGAAGGCGCCGGGGGCGTACCTCGACGAGCTCGGGGCCGACTTCGTCGCGCTGCCCGCTGGCGAGGGCGTCGGCGTGACGGCCCTGACACGCGCCCTGCGGGCCGAGCTCGTGCAGCGCGGCGCCAAGGTCGTGCTCGAGCTGCCGGCCGAGGAACGGCCGCCGCCGTCGGGCCGCGAGGGCCTCGATACGTCGCATTTCACGCTGTACGTGCTCACGTCGCACTGGTTCGGGCCCCAGCTCGAGGTGTACGCGTTGCCCGCGCGGTAGACTTTCTCGCACCCCCGGGAGACCACGCCGTTGAGGATCCTGATCGTCGATGACGACCCCAAGTTGCGCGCGTTCGTGAGCAAGGGACTCGAAGCCCACGGGATGCAGACCTCCGTCGCATCCAACGGGCTGGAAGCGCGAGCCGTGCTCGCGAGCCTCCCGCAGGTGCCCGACCTGATCTTGCTCGACGTGATGATGCCCGGTGGCGACGGCATGGGCCTGCTCGAGGACCTGCGGCGCCACGGCGTCGACGTGCCGGTGATCTTCGTGTCGGCCGCGCGCGCGGTCGAGGATCGTGTGCGCGGGCTCAAGCTCGGCGCCGACGACTACCTCGTCAAGCCGTTCCAGTTCGACGAGCTGCTCGCGCGCATCGAGGCGGTCGCGCGGCGGCGCGTGACGACGCTCGTGCACGAGGTCGCGGACCTGCGCCTCGACGTCGGGCGGCGCATCGTCGAGCGCGCGGGCCAGCGCATCGACCTGAGCCCGAAGGAATTCGACCTGCTGCGCGCGCTGGTCGAGGCGCGCGGCCGCACGGTGTCGCGTACGGAGCTGCTCGAGGTCGTGTGGGGCATCCGCTTCGATCCGGGCACGAACGTCGTCGACGCGCTCGTGGCGCGCCTGCGCCGCCGCGTCGATCGCAAGGGCATCCCGCTGATCGAGACCGTGGTCGGCGAGGGCTATCGGCTCGCGCCGAAGGGCGCCGAGTGAGCGAGGCGCCGCGCCCGAGCTGGTCGATCGCCGAGCGTGCGACCGTCTGGTTCGCGGGCGCGACGGCGCTCGTCGTGCTCACGCTCGGCGGTTACGCGGCGCACGAGGTGCGCAGCTCGAAGCGGGCGCAGGTCGAGGCGCTGGCGGTCGAGAAGCTGGCCGAGCTGCGCTCGCGCTTCGATCCGGCGGAGGCGCTGGAGTCGGCGGGTGAGAGCGGTCGCACGTTCGCGCAGCGCGCGCCGCAGTTCGAGCAGCTCGTCACGGCCCTGCGCGCGTCGTGCCCGCAGAATCCGCTCGCCGCACGCGCGATCGACCCGACGACGGGCAAGCCGCTCGGGCAGTTCGGCGCGGTGGAGCTGCTCGGCGGCGTGGCGGACGAGCTCGAGCAGGACTCGCCGCAGTGGCTCAGCGGCCAGCGGGTCGCGTGCGTCGAGCGCCTGTCGAGCGACGTGCTCGTGCAGTTCGTCGTCAGCGGCCGCACGCAGCACCGCGAGTGGCAGCGCTTCCTGCTCGTCTCGATCGTGCTCGCGCTCGTCTCCGGCGCGGGCGCATGGTTCGCGGGCCGCCATTTCGTGCGCCGCGCCTGCGGTTACATGGCCGACCTCGCGCGCCGCACGCGCGCCGTGCGCGACTCGTCGGAAGCGGTCGAGATCGAGGCCGGAACCGTGCCGGAGGAGATCGAGGAACTCGTGCGCGCGCTCGAGGGCATGCTCGCGCGCATCCGTGCCGAGCAGGAACGCACGCGCCTGATGACTTCGGGGCTCGCGCACGAGCTCGGATCGCCGCTGCAAAACCTGATCGGCGAGACGGAGGTGGCGCTGATGTCGCCGCCGGAGGTGGGTGAGGACCGGCGCGTGCTGCAGAGCCACCTCGAGGAGCTGCGCGACATCGCGCACGCGGTCGGCAACCTGATGACGCTCGTGTCCCAAGGCCGGCGCGAGCCGGGGCGCGCCGTCGAGCGCTTCGACCTCGGCGCCGAGGTCGACCTGCGCATCTCGCGCGAGCGGGCGCACGCGCAACGCAACGGCATCACGCTCGAGGTCGAGCACGACGGCGCGCTGCAGCTCGAGGGCGATCGCGAGGCGCTGTGGCTGGTCGTCTCCAACCTCGTCGCCAACGCGATCGACTACACGCCGCGCGGCGGCCGCGTGAAGCTCGCGCTGCACGGCGGGCCGGAAGGGGTCGAGCTCTCGGTGGACGACAGCGGCCCCGGCGTGCCGGAGGCCGAGCGCGAGCGCATCTTCGAGCCCTTCCGCCGCGGCTCGACGCGCACCAACCGACGTGCGGGTTACGGCCTCGGCCTGTCGATCGTGAAGGGCGCGATCGAAGCGCAGGGCGGCACGATCCGCGTCGAACGCTCCGCGCTCGGTGGAGCCCGTTTCGCCGCGAAGTTGCCGCGCTCCGCGCCGCCGCCGCCGCAGTAGCGCGCTACAGGCGGCGCCGCGCGACGACAAACAGCCGCCGCGAGCCCGCCTTGGTCTCGGCGCGGATCTCGAGCTGCTCGCGCAGCTCCTGCGGCAGGCTCTCGAAGTCCTTGTCCTCGAACAGCGCGAGGAACTGCTCACCTGCGCGCGCCATGTCGTCGCGCACGTCAACCTCGAGCGAGACCTCGTGCGAGGCCGACACGCACGCGCCCGCGTCGTAGAAGCGCGGGCCTTCGGGCGCGGTGCCGTAACACGGGATTTCTGCGGGTTTTTCGGGCTGTTGCGCGAGCGCGAGCGCCGTGCGGCGGTCGCTCTTGATCTCGTTGACGACCGGGAAGACGAGCAGCGCGACCAGCGCGAGCGCGAGGCCCCAGGTCCAGGCCACCGAGCTGGCCCAGCGCTCGCCGCGACCCGCGCGCCACTCGCGCAGGCCGAACAATGCACCTCCGACGAACACGAGCCCGATCAACGGCGCGCCCCAGCGCAGCTCCGCGTGCGCCGCGACCAGCGCGAGCGCGTCCGCGAGCTTCTTCGCCAGATCTTCCGAGCTCTCCGCGACCTTGGGCAGCACGCTGGGCGCGACCGCGAAGGCCAGCCCGAGCACGACGAAGAACACCGTCGGCACGAGCGCCATCCAGCGGCCGACGCGCGCGTTGCGCAGCGCTTCCGCGAGCTCCCGCGCGCCGAGCAGCGCGAGCGCCGGGTACGCGCTCATCAGGTACACCTCACGCTTGGTCGGCGTTACGGAATAGAACAGGAACAGCGCCGCGAACCACAGGAACGCACGCACGCGACCTGCGTCGTGCGGCTCGCCGCGGCGGAACGCGAGCCACGCGCGCGCGCCCGACACGACCCCGAAGATCGCCGGCACGCTCCACGGCATCAGGAATCCCGGCACGTTCTGCAGGTGTTCCCACAGCGGCCCCTTGTGCGCGGTGCCTTCGACGGCGCGGCCGATGTGCTGGCCGAAAAACAGCGGCTTCCAGAGCGCCGGTTCCTTCAAGGACGCCGCGACGGCCCACAGCGCGACCGGCAGGATCGTGAGCGCGACGGCGGCGGCGAAAATCGGCTTCGACGCGCGCGCACCGCTCGGCCGCTGTCGCTGCCAGGCCCACACGAGCAGCGGAAGGCCGATGTTGACGAGCGCCGGCGGGCCCTTGGAGAGCATCGCGATGCCGCCGAGCGCGCCCGCGAGCAGCGTGTGGCGCCGCGCCGTGGCCGCGTCCTCGGCAGGAAGCGCCGCGAAATACAGCGCTCCCACGCAGCCGACCGTCAGCAGCGGATCGAGCGCGATGCGTGCGCCGTTCCAGTAGATCAGCGCGAAGCCGAGGAACAGGATCGGCGCCCAGCGCGCCTCCGCCTCGCCGAACCACAGCCGCGCGAGCCGCGAGACGATCCACGCGAGCACCGCGACCGAACCGAGCGACACGAGGCGCATCGCGAACTCGCTCCAGCCGCTCAGGGACCCGGCGAGGCCCGCGAGCCAGTACACGAGCGGCGGCTTGTCCGGATACAGCGTTCCGCAGCGCCGCAGCACGAGGAACTCGCCGTGGTCGTAGATCCAGCGCGCGATCATGCCGTAGCGCGGCTCGTCGGGCGCCCACAGGTCGCGCGTGGCGGCGCACAGCGCGATCGGGATCAGGAACCAGGCCCAGGCCGGGGCCGGGGAGCGCTCTCGTGCGGAACCGTCCAAGGTGGCCTCGACTTGTTACTCTGACGGCGCTCGGTCCGCCACACAAGTTCGCCCTGATGCCCTCCCGGACGCAACCCTTGGAACCTGGCCCCACCTCCACCGGCCTCGCCTCGACCGCGCAGGTCGAGCTGAGCCTCGTGGCGCCGGTCTACAACGAGAAGGACAACCTCGTCCCGCTCTACCGGCGCGTGCTGGAGATCTTCGGCGACTCGCGGCGCTGGGAGCTGGTGCTCGTCGACGACGGCAGCACCGACGGCTCGACGACGCTGATGAAGGAGCTGCGCCGTCAGGACCCGCGCGTGCGCTGCGTGTTCTTCTCGCGCAACAGCGGCCAGACCTCGGCCATGCGCGCCGGAATCGAGCACTCGCGCGCGCCGCTGATCGCGACGCTCGACGCCGACATGCAGAACGACCCGGCGGACCTGCCGAAGATGCTCGAGCTGCTCGGCGACGCGGACGCGATCGTCGGCTGGCGCCTGAAGCGCAACGACGACTTCGTGCGCCGCGCGAGCTCGCGCATCGCCAACAACGTGCGCAACTGGCTCTCGGGCGACTCGATCCGCGACACGGGCTGCTCGCTCAAGCTGTTCCGCGCGAGCGCGATCCGCCAGGTGCCGCTGCACTTCGAGGGCATGCACCGCTTCATGCCGACGCTGATGCGCTACCTCGGCTTCAAGGTGATCGAGCATCCGGTCTCGCACCATCCGCGCCGCGCGGGCGTGTCGAAATACGGCGTCGCCAACCGCGCGTTGCGCGCGCTGCGCGACCTGTTCGCGGTGCGCTGGATGCGCTCGCGCATCCGCCGGCTGCCGATCGTCGTCGAGGAATCCGACGTCGCGGGGCGCTGAATGGCGGGGCCAGAGCTCGCGCTGCCGCTCCAGATCGCGGGCTGGGCCGGAAACGCTCGTGAGCGAGCGTGCGCGCAAGAGCGTCGCGCCGCCGCTGTTCTGGTGGATCTCGCTCGCCGGCACCGTGCTGCTCGGCATCTACGCGGGCACGCTGCGCAACTACGTGCTGCTCGTCGGCTACGTCATCAACGGGCTGATCTACGGCCGCAACCTCGCGCTCGGCAACGAACGCACGCGGCGGCTGGAGACAGGCGCGATGGCCGGGCTCGCGGTCGTGGCGGCGCTCCTGCTCGTGGGCGCGGCGATCTGGGAGCTCCTGCACCGCGAGGAGGCGAGCCTGGGCTGGATCGCGGTCGCTTTCGCCGGACAGGCCTGCTGGTCGTCGCGCTTCGTCGTGCAGTGGTGGGCCAGCGAACGTGCGTCGGAGAGCCACTTTCCGCAGGTGTTCTGGTGGCTGTCGCTCGTGGGCAACCTGCTGCTGCTCGCGTTCACGCTGCACCTTGGAAATCTCGTCCTGATCTGGGGCTATGTCCCCGGCCCGATCGTGCAAGTGCGCAACCTGATGCTCAGCCGCAAGACCAAGCCCGACTGAGCTGGCGTCGCCGCGGGCCGCGATGGGGTAAAGTCTTTCGCGATGAACTCCCTGCGAACGTTCCTTGTGCTGGCCATCGCCTCCGGCAGCGCGCTGGCCTCCGGTGACGTGTTCCAGACCCGCGTGCGCAACCTCGAGGTCGAGCTGGCGCGGCTCGGAAAGACTTTCGCGCAGCCGACGGCGATCGTCAGCCTGAGCGCCGGCGAGTACCAGGACCGCACGCGCACCGAGCTCGAGCGCCTGCACGGCGCGGGCTGGCTCGAGCTGCAGGCGCAGCTGCGCGGCGCGCTCGGCATCGAACGCGGCGGCAGCGTCGAGACCACGCGTGCGGCGGTCGCGCGCGCCACGTACGGCGGCTTCGGGGTGTTCGGTTCCTTCGAGAACGGCGGCCAGTTGGTGGTCGACGCCTCGCGCGAGGATTCGATCGAGGAGAGCGAGCTGCTGCGCGCGCTCACGACCGTCTGGCGGCTGCGCAACGACGGCGCGGAGAAGCTCTTCGGCGAGCGGCGCACGCAGGAATCGACGACGCTGCGCTGGGGCCTCCTGATGGGCGAGGGCGATCTCGCGGCGCTCGCGCTTTCGGAGCAACGCGCGCAACGCGACCCGCGCAAGCTCGATGCTTCCGCGCTCGACGCCGCGCTGCCGCCCGATCGCGGCGACACGCTGCTGCGCGAGCTGCACCGCGCGGGCCGCGACTACGCGATCCGCCGCCTGCGCGACTTCGACTGGGCCGGCATTACGACGCTGCACTCGGAGAGCCCGACGTCGACCGAGCAGCTGCTGCACCCCGAGAAGCTCTACAAGGACCAGCCGCGCGCGCTTGCGCTGCCGGAGTGGCCCGCGGAGTGGAAGCTCGAGGTCGTGCGCGACGACTCGCTCGGCGAGCTCGGCCTGCACGCGCTGCTGCTCGACGCCGGCGTGTCGAAGGTCGAGGCGCGCCTGGCGTCGATCGGCTGGGACGGCGATCACCTGCAGCTCCTGCGCGACGCCGAAGGGCGCACCGCGCTCGTCTGGCGCCTCGCCTTCGATCGCCTCGAGGACGCCGTGCAGTTCGCCGAGGCCTTCAAGGACCGCGCGCTCGGCTCGACGAACGTGCGCGGTTTCTCCGTGGATTTCGTGCGTTCCGACTCGGTGGCGCTGGCGCAGAAGCTCGGCGAGGCGCTGGTCGAGGCGAAGCCCGGCCTCAAGGGCAACAAGGAGGACATGGCGAGCACCGAGGCGCTCGAGGCCGGCCTCAAGTCGCTCGTCGACCTCAGCCCGCGCGTCGAGGGCGAGCGCTGGCTCCTGCCGCGCCACCAGCTCTCGCTGCCGGTGCTCGAGGGCTGGCACGCGGAGACGCTCGCCGGCCAGCCGTTCCTCGTCGGGCCGCAGATCGGCACGTTCAAGGACAACATCGGCGTCATCGCCGCCGAGGAGCGCGAGTCGATCACGGTCGCGGGCTGGCTCACGCGCCAGGAAGAGCTCATCAAGGCGCAGGGCGACCTGACGTTCGTGTTCGCCGAGCGCCGCACGCTGCGCAACCGCGAGTTCGGCTGGCTGCGCTACGAAGGCAAGATCGCCAACCAGTTCCTCGAGTGCACGGTGCTGATGTACCTGCTCGACGGCCGGCCGGTCGTCGTGACCGCGTCGATCCACAAGGACAACGTCGAGTGGCTGCGGCCGCGCATCGAGGCCTGCCTGCTCGACGCGCGCGTCGAGCCGATCCGGCCGCGCGAGGATCGCTAGGGCGGGACGTGGGCGCGAATGCGGAGGGCGTGCCGGCGATCGCCCCGCGGGCGGCGCTGGAGGCGCGTGACGCCCTGCTGCTCGACCTGCGTGCGCCGGTCGAGTTCGCGGAGGATCACCTCGAGGGTGCGCTCAACGTGCCCCTGTTCGACGACGTCGAGCGTGCGCTCGTCGGAACGCTGTACGCGCGCCAATCGCCGGAAAAAGCCTTCGAAACGGCGCGAGAACTCGTGCTCGGGGACGTGGGCGAGCTCGTGGCGCGCATCGAGGCCCTCGCCGGGTGGCAAGCGTCCGAGCGCGACCTGCGCGCGGTCGTCGGTGAGCTCACCGAGGGTGGCATCGCTGCTCTCGAGCGCCGCGTCGCGCCGCTGCGGATCCCCAAGGCCCCGGAGCGCGCGGTCGTGCTGCATTGCTGGCGTGGGGGACTGCGCTCGCGCAGCGTCGCGGCGCTCTTGCGCGCGCTCGGACTCGAGCGGGCCGTCGTCATCGAGGGCGGCTACAAGGCCTGCCGAGCGGAGGTCGTGAGCACGCTCGAGACGTTCCGCGCTCCGCAGACGTTCGTGCTGCGAGGGCTGACCGGCGTCGGCAAGACGCTCGTGCTGCGCGAGCTCGAACGCCTGCGGCCGGGCTGGACGATCGACCTCGAGGGGCTCGCGCAGCACCGCAGCTCGGTGCTCGGCGGCGCGGGCCTCGCGCCGGTGAAGCAGAAGCGCTTCGAGAGCGCGCTCGCGCGGCGGATCGAGCGCGGCCTGCCCGGCCCGCTCGTGCTCGAAGGCGAGAGCCGCAAGGTCGGCGACGTGATCGTGCCCGGGCCGCTGTGGCGCGCGCTCGACGGCGCCGGGAGCCTCATGCTCGTCGCGCCGCTCGAGCGCCGCGTCGACGTGCTCATCGCCGACTACCTCGCGACGCCCACGGGCCGTGACGAGCTCGTGCGCGGGCTCGAATTCCTCGAGACGCGGGTCGATCCCGCGGGTCGCGAGCCGCTCGTTCGGCTGCTGGAATCCGGCCGCGAGCGCGAGCTCGTCGCGCTCCTGCTCGAGCGCTGGTACGACCCGCGCTACCGCCACGCGGAGCAGGGCCGCCGCCACCTCGCGCGCTTCGATTCGAGCGACCCCGCCGCCTGCGCACACGCGATCGCGGGGTGGATCGACGACCGCGCGGGGCCCGCTCGATAGACTTTTTCTCGCCATGACCACCGCCGCCGCCCCCCGCATCCATCCCACGGCCGTCGTCGACCCGAGCGCGAAGATCGGCGTCGGCGTCGAGATCGGACCCTACTGCGTGATCGACGCCGGCGCCGCGCTCGGCGACTCGGTGAAGCTCGGGGCGTTCGTGCGCATCCACGGCTGCGTCACGATCGGGCCGGGCACGTCGATCCGCGACCACAGCGTGATCGGCGGCGAGCCGCAGGACACCAAGTACAAGGACGATCCGTCGCGCGTCGTGATCGGCGCGGGCTGCCGCATCCACGAGCACGTCACCGTGCACCGCGGCACCGGCGCGAACACCGAGACCTGGCTCGGCGATGGCGTGATGCTGATGGCCTCGAGCCACGTCGGCCACAACTGCCGCGTCGAGCGCGACGCGGTGCTCGTCAACAGCGCAATGCTCGGCGGCCACGTGCACGTCGGCGAGCGCGCCTTCATCTCCGGCGGTGCCGCGGTGCACCAGTTCTGCCGCGTCGGCCGCCTGACGCTCGTCGGCGGCGCCGCGATGGTGACCAAGGACGCGCCGCCGTTCTCGATCGTCGTCGGCAGCTATCCGCTGCGCTGGCGCGCGCCGAACACGATCGGCCTGCGCCGCGCCGGCCTTTCCGCCGAGCAGCGCTCCGCCATCCGCCACGCGCTCGCGCGCATCTTCCGCTCGGGCCAGAGCCCGACCCGCGTCGCGCACGAGCTCTCGAAGAGCCCCGTGCCCGAAGTCGCGGAAATCGCGCGTTTCGTGGCCGAATCCAAGCGCGGCATCTGCGCCGGCCCCGGCGGCGTGCGCCACAACGACGAGGGCGACGAGGGCTTCTAGGCGGCGGAGCTTGCGCTGTCGGGAGGGGAGCGGGACCGCTGCGGAGAATGTGGGAGGGCCGTAGACTGGTCTCCGGCCCATCCACCCCAGAATCCCGTCCTCCCGACGGAAGAAACACCGCGCATGCTCCATTCGCGCCAGGCATTGCTTTCGTTCGCTCTCGCCCTGGGCCTCGCACCCGTCGCGCTCGCGGTGCAGTCGGGCGGCATCGACATTGCCTTTCAGGTCGGCACCGGTTTCGACGGCCAGCCTTGGTGCGTCGAGATCGACGCGCAGGGCCGCATCCTCGTCGGCGGAGACTTCCAGCTCTACAACGGCACGCCACGCGTCCGCATCGCGCGCCTGGGCAGCAACGGGCAGATCGACCCGACGTTCAACCCGGGCGTCGGCCCCGACAACGTCGTCCGGGACATCGAGGAACAGCCCAACGGCAAGCTCCTCATCGTCGGCAGCTTCTCGACTTACCAGAACGTGCCGTGTCCCGGCATCGCCCGCCTGATGCCCAATGGTTCGATCGACACGACGTTCCAGCCGGTGGTCGTGCAGACGGTCCCGCCGATCTACGCGCTGGAGCTCCAGCCGGATGGCTCGCCCGTGCTCGGCGGCGCCTTCAATCGGTTCGGTGGCGTCCTCCACGAGCGGCTGGTGCGGCTCGATTCCGTCGGCGGGCTCGACGCGACGTTCAACCCTGCCGCCAACAACGCCGTCTACGCGCTGGCGCTCCAGCCCGACGGCAGCATCCTCGTGGGCGGCATCTTCACGTCGCTCTCCGGCGTTTCGCGCCAGCGCATCGGCCGCTTCGAGCCGACCGGCGCTCTCGACACTTCCTTCGTGGGCCTCGCCAACGATGAGGTCGACTCGATCGCCTTGCAGCCCGACGGCAAGGTCGTCATCGGTGGCCTCTTCACGTCCTACGGCGGAGCGCCCGCCAATCGCATCGCCCGCCTGGCGTCGAACGGGCAGCTCGACCCGACCTTCCAGTCGAATCTCGGCGCGAATGGCCCCGTGCGGTCGGTCGTGATCCACGGCAACGGCGGAGTGCTGATCGGGGGTGAGTTCACGCAGGTCGCGGGCGTTCATCGCTCGCGCCTCGCCCGCCTCATGCCCAACGGCACGCTCGACAACTCCTTCAACCCGTTCCCCGGCCCGGACGGGACCGTGCTCGACATCGCCGATCACGGCCCCGCCCGGGCCGTGATCGTCGGCACGTTCACGTTCTACAACTCGGCTCCAAGTCGCGGCATCGCGCGCCTGGTCACGGGCGGGCTGTGCTACATCGACGCCGATGGCGACGGCTTCGGAGCCGGGGTCGGCATCCTGACCACGGGGGTGTGCGGCGCTGGCTACTCCAGCGTGAACGGAGACTGCAACGACTCGAACCCGGGCATCTTCCCCGGCGCCCCCGAGCTTTGCGACGGCCTCGACAACGACTGCGATGTCACGATCGACGAAGGGCTCGTCACCGTCTGGTATCCGGACGTCGACGGCGACGGATACGGCAACACGGCGCAGGTGCTCCAGACTTGCAACCCTCCGGCGGGCTACGTGATCGCCGGCGGCGACTGCGACGACACGAACCCGGTCGTGCATCCCAACGCCCAGGAACTGTGCGATGGCCTCGACAACGACTGCGACGGCGTGACCGACGAGGTGTTCGTCGAGAGCTACTGCACGCCCGGTGTCTCCTTCGACGGCTGCGTCGCGACCCTGTCGGGCGTCGGAGTGCCGAGCGTGTCGAACGGCTCGGGCTTCCAGCTCTCGGCCTCCGGCGTTCCGGGCCAACGATTCGGCCTGTTCTATTACGGCTTCCAGCCCGATTTTGTCGCCGTTTCGACGAACAGCTCGAGCACCTTCTGCGTGCGTTCGCCCACCCAACGCATGACGACCCTGCTCTCGAGTGGGACGGTCGCGCAGTGCAACGGCGTGCTCTCGATCGACTTCAACCAGTGGCTGCAGGCCCACCCGGCGGCCCTCGGAAGTCCGATGCTTCCCGGTACCGTGATCTACGCGCAGGCCTGGTACCGCGACTCGCACGCGCCCGACCGCGCGAACCTCAGCGACGGGCTCAAGTTCACGATCTGCAACTGAGAGCTCGCGAAGAAATGAGAATACGAGCTCTCAGGATGTTCGTTGCGCCGTCGCCTGGCGGCGCCGGACGGCGAGCCCGTGAAGGGCTTCACGGGCTCTGACGTCGGTGCGTCAGCGGTTGCGAGCGAGCAGCGCGAGGCCCTCGCGCGCGTTGCGGGCGAGCTCGGAGAGCGACGTGACGTCGCGCAGGCGCGACCACAGGTACGAGGGGCGCAGGTAGAACTTGCGCACCATGCGGCGCTTGAGCGCGAGCATCGTCGTGCGGTCGAGCGCCTGCGTCGGCAGCTTCGCGTCGGCGCCGCCCTGGTCCATCACGAGGTCGCGCTCGTCGACGAGGCCGAGCTCGATCGCGCGGCGGCGGAAGGGCGTGCCGAAGCGCGGCACGGCCATGTTGAGGCTCATGAAGTCGAGCTCGAGCTCGAGCGCGAGGTCGAGCGACGCACGCAGCGACTGCTCGGTCTCCTCGGGCAAACCGATGATGAACGTGCCGACCGTGCGCAGGCCGTGGCGGCGCGCACGCGTGAAGCCCTCGCGGACTTGCTCGAGCGCGTAGCGCTTCTCGTAGCTCGCGAGCACCTCGGGACTCGCGCTCTCGACGCCCATCATCACCGTGTGGCAACCGGCGCGGCGCATCGCGGCGAGCAGCTCGTCATCGGAGCGATCCGGGCGCACGTAGGTCGTCCACGAGAGGTCTCCGCGGCGCTCGAGCTCGGCGCACAGCTCCAGCCCGCGCTTGCGGTTGACGCCGAACGTCTGGTCCATCACGAACAGCTCGTGGATGCCGCGCGCGCGCAAGCAATCGATTTCCTCGAGCACGCTCGAGATCGGCCGCGACGCGTGGCCGAGCGTCGACATCACGCAGAACGTGCACGGGTACGGGCAGCCCCAGTCGGTGAGCACCGTCGCGAAGCGCTCGTGGCGCGCGAACGAGAAGCGGTAGCCGCGCTCGGGGAACAGCTCGTGGCGTGGGCGCGGCAGGTCGTATTCACCGCGCAACTTCCCCGGCGTGCCGATCGTCTCGATGCGTCTGTCCGCGTGGCGCACCGTCGAGCCACGCACGTTCGCGAGCTCTCCGTCGAGGATCGCGAGCACGTCCGCGCCCACGAAATCGCCGAGCGCCGCCTCGAGCCACGCTTCCTCCGCGAGCCGCTCGTCCGCCTTCTCGTGCAGCACGTCGCCGATCGCGATCACGCGCCGCCCGCGCGCCGCCTGCGCCGCCAGGAACTCGCGATCCTCGGGCCACGAGACCGAACCGACGAGACTGACGATCGCCTGCGGGTCGAAGGCGTCGATGCGCGCGCACGCCGTCTCGGTCCCGAGCTGCTCCGCCATGCAGTCGAGCACCGCCGTCTCGTGCCGCGACGCGACCGTCCCCGACAGCATCACGAGGTCGATCGGGTGGAACAGGTAATTCGACTTGGTGGTCTTCGAGCAGAAATAGTCGCGGATGTACGTGCCCCGCCCGGGCGGGTTCAGGAGCAGCACTCGCACGGGCTCACTCCGCGCGCGGATCGCGGCGATCGGGCGCGGGGCCCTTCTCGTCGCGGCGCGGGTCCTTCTCGTCGTGGCGCGGCCGGCGCTCCTCGCGCGGCTCGAGGTCGAAGCGGAAGTCGTTGCCCAAGGCGAGCGCGAGCGCTTCCTCGTGCACGCGCTCGACTTCGAGCGCGACGAGGCACTGCGGCTCGCCGTAGATGCAGCTCGCGACCTTGTTGTCGTGCACGTTGATGCACGGGCTGCAGGCCGGCGGGCGGTACATGGCGCGCGCGCGCAGGCCGAGCGGGCCGTACATCACCGGCGTTTCCGGGCCGAAGAGGCCGAGCGTCGGCGCACCGATCGCGGCGGCGAGGTGCATCGGACCGGAGTCGTTCGTGACGACGACGGCCGAGCGCGCGAACAGCGCCATCAGCTCGCCCATCGAGAGCTCACCGGCCAGATTGACGCAGCGGCGGTCGCCGACACGTTCGCGGATCGTGTCGACGTACCCGCGTTCGGAGGCCGAGCCGATCAGCACGACCGGCCAGTCCTCGCGCTCGCGGAAACGCCGCGCCAGCGCGATGAAGTTCTGCGCGGGCCAGCGGCGTTCGAGCGAGAGCTCGCCGGCGTTGGGATTGAGCACGACGTAGGGCTCGCCATCGACGATCCCCGCGCGTTCGAGTCGCAACGCCGTGCGCGCCTCGTCGTGCTCGGTGTAGCCGTGCGCGCGCACCTCGTGCGCCGTCGGGTTGAGCCCGTCCTCGCCGCCGGCGAGCGCGCGGAAGTTGCGCGACACGTGCCAGTAGCGGTTGAACACGATCGTGTCGGTGTGGAAACCGCCGCGCCAAACGCTCGGGCTCGCGAAGCCGTGGCGCCGCGGCGCGCGCGTGAGCAGCGACACCACGCTCGAGAAGCGCGTGAAGAACTCGAAGTCGTACACCGCGTCGAAGCGTGCCGCGCGCAGCGAGCGCACGAGCCGCACGATGCGCCGGGCGACGTGCACCCAGCCGGCGGTGCCGACGTCGAGCGTGACGATGTGATCGACCAGCCCCAGCCCACGCGCGAACTCCGCGTTGCCCGCGAGCGTGAGCAGCGTGATCTCGGCGAACGGGTGGCGGCGGCGCAGCGTCGCGAGCGCGGGGGTGAGCAACTGCAGGCTGCCGATGCCCCAGAACTTGATCGCGAGCACGCGCTTCGCCGGATACTCAGCTTCGCGCTCGCGCACCCAGCGCGCCGGCTGCAACGCCGCACAGGCGGCGAGGCCGAGGAGCTGGTCGGCCCGCTGAAGGGCCTTCATCGAGATGCTGGATGCCACGCGCGATCCTGGGCCAAGGACGCGGACGAGTATACCCCTCGCGCCAAATCCGCCCGGTCGCGCGCGATTCCGCGCTCCGGCGGCTGTCACCCGGCGGGGGGCGCGCTGCTACCCTGCGCCAGCCCATGAACGCCCGAGCCCGTTCCGCCTCGATCCTCGGGCTCGCCGCCGTCTCGGGCGCGGCCGCGCTGGTCTACGAGGTCGCTTTCTTCCGCGGCCTCGGCCTCGCGCTCGGCGTCGCGAGCCACGCGGTCGCTTCGGTCGTTGGCGCGTTCCTGTTCGGACTCGGACTGGGAGCGTGGCTCGGCGGCCGCTGGCTCGCGAGCGTGCGGCCGCTGCGCGCCTACGCGGCGGTGGAGGCGACGATCGCGCTGTACGGGCTCGCGGCGCCGTGGCTGATGCAGCGCGCGCGCGAGCTCGCCGAGAGCGGGGCCCTCGGCGCGAGCACGGGCGTGCGGCCGTTCGTGGCGGCGTTCGTGCTGCTCGCGGTGCCGACGGTGTGCATGGGCGCGACGTTTCCGCTGCTCGGGCGCGCCATCGCGGGCGGCCGCGCGAGCCCGTGGGCGAGTGTCGGCTGGCTGTATGCGCTCAACACGCTCGGCGCTTGCGGAGGAGCGCTGCTCGCGGCCTACACGCTGCTGCCTGCGCTCGGGCTGACGGGTTCGACGCACGCGGCGGTCGTGCTCAACGTCGCGCTCGCGCTCGCGGCGGCGTGGCTCGCGCGCGGCGAATCGACGGGAGAAGACGCGCAAGAGCGCGCGCCGCAGGTTTCCGTCGCGCCGGCGCCCGCAGGCTTGCTCGCGCTTTCGGTCGCGTTGATCGGCGCGGCGTCGCTGATGTTGCAGGTGCTCGCCAACCGCCTGATCCTGTCGCTGCTCGGCGGCACGGTGTACGTGTTCGCGGCGATCGTCGCGGTGTTCCTGTTCGGGATCGCGCTCGGCGGAGCGGTAGGTGGCCACGTCGGGGCGCGCACGAAGCGTCCGGCGACGCTGCTGGGCGTGCTCGCGCTGGCCTTCGCGCTTTCCGTCGGTGCGGGCATCGCGTTGCTGCGCTGGCGCGCGGGCGGCGAGGACCTGCTCGCAGGTCCCGACAACCTGAGCCTGCTCGAGCCTGGCGAATGGCTCGACGTGTATCCGGCCTCACGCTACCTCGCGCTGACGGTGAAGCTCTCCGCGCTCGCACTGCTGCCCGCGACACTCGTCAGCGGAGCGTTCCTGCCGATCGCGATCGCCTGGGCGCGCGCCACGCGCGCGGAACTGGGCAGTTCGCTGGGCCGCGTGTACTTCTGGAACACGCTCGGATCGATCGTCGGCTCCTTCGTGGCCTCGTTCTGGCTGCTGCCGGAGCTCGGTCTGCGCGGCGGAATCGTCGCGGTCGCCGCCGTCGCGATCGTGGCGGGCCTGTTGTTGCTCGCGAGTTCGTCCGCGCGCGCCGAAGGCACTTCGCTCGCGTTGCGCGCCGCCGCGCTCGTCGCCGCGC